>NZ_JBHWJK010000007.1:0-195199 GCF_042731455.1 Streptomyces sp. NPDC059852
GCCCTCCGCGGACGGCGGAGGGCCGGCCCTCGCCCGTGCGGGCGCGTCTACGCCGCGTGCGCCCGGCGTGTGGACGGCTTCGCCGCCGGACGGGCGGGAGCGTCCGACGCGCCACCCCGGATCAGCCTCAGATGACGGCGTCCGCTCCGTGCGTGCCGCGCGGCGCCGGGCGCCGCGGCCAGCCAGTCCTCGACACGGCTCATCAGCAGGAGCAGCACGCCGAGCCCCGGCAGCAGCAGGACGGCGGTGACGATCACGACGGGTCCCTTCCTCGACTCCACTGGCGGCCGAGTGCCCTGCTCCCGCGCCGACGCGCCCCGGAAGGCGTGGAGGTGCCGTGAAGGTCCCCCGCGGTTCCCGGCGTCTTCGGCTTTGACCGGCATCCGTTGTCGTGAACGGGACTTTCGGGGTACTCGCCTGCTCAGCGGACGGCGCCCCGGCGCCTTTCTGCCAGAACCGAGAGACGGGAGGTGATCGCCATGGCGTCGGACACTCGGACGCGCCCCCTCTCCGACCACCAGACGACGAGGTCGGAGCCGGTCGGCGAACTCGTGCAGAAGGCCTCACAGCAGCTGACGGAGCTGGTGCGGGCCGAACTCCACCTGGCCCAGGCGGAGATGAAGGAGAAGGGCAAGCGGTACGGCAAGGGAGGCGGGCTCTTCGGCGGCGCGGGCCTGGTCGGGTTCCTGATGCTCCAGGCGCTCGTGGCCACGGTGATCGCGGCGCTGGCGGTACCGCTGCCGGTGTGGGCGGCGGCCCTCATCGTGACGGCGGTGCTCGGCGTGATCGCCGCGGTGATGGCGCTGACCGGCAAGAAGCAGGTGTCGCGGGCGGCCCCGCCCAAGCCCGAGCAGACGATCGAGAACGTCAAGGCCGATGTGGCCGAGATCAAGGAGAGTGCGCACCGATGACTCAGGCCCCCCACGACAAGCCCACCGCCGAGACCCCCGAGGAACTGCGCGCGCAGGTGGAGCACACCCGGCACGAGCTCGGCACCACGGTGGAGGCCCTGGCGGCCAAGGCCGACGTCAAGACCCGCGCCCAGGAGAAGGCCGCCGAGGTGAAGGTCCAGGCGGCCGACCGCGCCGGGGCCCTCAAGGAGCAGGCCGCCCACAAGGCCGAAGAGGTGAAGGCCAAGGCGTCCGAGGCGACGGCGCGGGTGCAGGCCAAGATGCCGGACCAGGTCAAGGACACGGTGGAACACGCCGGGCACCTGTGGCAGGAGAAGGCGCCACAGCCCGTCAAGGACAAGGCCGCCCAGGGCGCCAGGATGGCACGGGAGCACCGTGGCCTGCTGGTGGCGGCCGCGGCCCTCGGCGCCTGCGTGTGGCTGATGCGCCGCGGCAAGGACTGACCCGCGCCGGCCGGCGCGCGGCCGTCCGGGACCGGCGCCGCCGTCCCGGGCGGCCCGCTCGGCCGTGGCGCCGGCCTCGCTCAGCGCGGCCCGCGGACGCCCGGCGCGGGCTGCCGGCGTGACGGTAGCAGCGCGAGGTGCTCCTCCCGCACCAGGCCGAACCGCAGGGCGAGCGAGGCCAGCCGGGCCCGCTTGGCGCCCGTACGCCCGGCGCCGCCCCCGGCGTGCTCGTCGAGGTCGAGGGGGAGCTTCGCCCGGGCCAGATAGTCGATGTGGTAGTTCACGGCGGACCGGGTCAGGCCCCCGCTGCCGTCCAGGGGGCTCAGGCGCCGGGCGATGTCACCGGCCCCCGGCGGTGCCCCGTCCGGCACCCCGCGCAGCCGTGGCTCGCACAGCGCGACCAGGACAAGAAAGTACTTCGCGGTGACGTCGAGCGCGAACGGGTGCGCATCCCGCTCGTCCGCGCCCGGCGTGTCCCGCTCGTCCAGGTAGGCGTGCTGCGGGGCGAACACCGTGAACCCGGCGCCGCCGTCCGGGGCGGGCAGGACGACCCGGGAGAACTCGAAGGGAACCGGCGCCCCGAGCCGTCCGGGCGCCACGGTCAGGTACTCCCCGCCGTTCTCCATGTTCTCCACCACGTAGGCGGTGCCGGCGCTGAAGTTCGACAGCCGCCAGTAGTCCCGGGCGGCCTCCAGCAGCCCCGCCCGCCGGGACACCCCCGGATCGCGCAGGGCGACGAAAGGGCCGGTCCGGCCGCCAGGACGGTCACGCCCGAACTCGGCCGTGTCGCCGGGCTCCAGACGCAGCAGGTCCGGCGCGCCCGTGCCGGCGGCGCCCGGCCGTGACGGGCCGGACGGCTGAACGATGATCGTCTCCAAGCCGGTGTCTCCCCCGAGATGCCGCCCGGCCGCGTGGACGGCCCGGCGGTGACAGACGTGGACGTCGCAAGGGGCCGGGCCGGCGGAGGGTCGGTCCGCTCCCGCCCGGTGCGACACCGAGAGCATCACGGCTCCCGCCGGAACACCGCAACCACCCGTACCGGACATGTCCCCCCTGGAACCGTCCCGCCCCTTCCGACGTGCGGAGACACGGCAGCCTGGGATGCCGTCGGACACCCGCGGGCCGCCCGCCGGGGGAGCCGGGAGGGCGCGCCGCCCGTAGATTGGTACTGACGGCGATCGCGCTCGGGGGCTGCGGAGAGCGCGCATGACGGCGGACATCGAATTCACGGCCTTCTTCGACGCCACACCGAGCCCGTATCTCGTACTGGACGCGGACCTGGTGATCCGTTACGTCAATCCGGCCTATCTGAGGACGACCGGGCGTACCCCCGGCGAACTGGTCGGCAAGCCCTTCTTCGACGCCCTGCCGGAGAACCCGGGCGCCCTCGTCGAGCACGGGGAGGACACCCTCCGGGCCTCGCTGACGCGTGTCCTGAACAGCGGGAAACCGGAGACCCTGGTGCTCCAGCGCTACGACATCCCCGCCTCCGGCGTCCCGGGCGGGTTCGAGGAGCGCTGGTGGTCCGAGATCAACACGCCGATCGCCGGCCCCGACGGCGCGGTGCGGTGGATCGTCCAGCGCGCCGACGACGTCACCGGGTTCGTCCGCTCCCAGCGTGCCCGGGAGCCGGCCGGTCACCTGACCGACCTGGAAAAGGGCATGGCCGCCGAGCTGTACGTCCGCGCCCGCGAGGTGCACCGGCTGAACCAGGAGCTGCGCCAGGCCCACGCCCGGGAACGCCAGATCGGCGTGGCGCTCCAGGAGGCCATGCTCTCCGCCCCCGACCTCGATCTGCACCACGACACCATCGCCGTGCGCTATCTGCCCGCGGCCTCCTCGCTCAACGTGTGCGGCGACTGGTACGACGTCGTCGACCTTCCGCCCGACCGCTACGCCGCCGCGGTCGGGGACGTCGTCGGCCACGGCCTGCACGCCGCCGCCGTCATGGGCATGCTCCGCAGTGCGCTGAGCGCGGTGATCCGGGCCATCCCGAGCCCGGCCCAGGCGCTGGAGGTCCTCGGCCTGTACGCCCGTTCCGTGGAGGGCGCCACGGCGGCGACCGCGGTCAAGGTCCTCGTCGACACCCGCAGCCGGCTGATCATCTACAGCAACGCCGGGCATCCGCCGCCGGTACTGCTCCACACCGACGGCTCGTTCGAGCTGCTCGACAGGGCGACCGACCCGCCCCTGGGCACCCGGGAGCACCATGTGCCCCGCCCCCAGGCCGGCGTGTCCTACCATCCCGGCGACACCCTCGTGCTCTACACCGACGGCCTCATCGAGCGCCGCGGGGAGGACATCGACGTCGGCCTGGCCCGGCTGACCACGGCCCTCGCCCAGGACGGCGCCCTCGCCGCGGACCCGCTGGCCGACGCGCTGCTCGCCCGGCTCGACGTCGCGGGCGGCTCCTCCGACGACATCGCGCTGATCGTCGTCCGCCTGTGACGACCCCGGCCGGCCCTGTGGGACTGCGGCGGGCCGTCATCCGGACGAGGCTGGAGCCGGGCCGTCGAGCCGAGGAGGAAGCATGGCCGAGCAGAACGAGGCAGCGGACCGGGTGGTGGTCGGGGTGGACGGTTCGGACGCGTCCCGGCACGCCCTGCGCTGGGCCGTGCGGCAGGCCCGGCTCACCGGCGGCGAGGTACGCGTGATCGGTGCCTGGGTCATGCCGGCGTACCACGGGGCGCTCGGCTGGCTGCCGCCGGAGAGCAGCGACGAGGCCGCCCTGGAGGGACGCGCCCGGGACGAGCTGACCGAGGCGGTCCAGGACACCCTGGGGCCCCGGCCGCCCGTGGAGGTCCGCACCGAGGTGCGGTACGGCGCCCCGGCCGGGGTCCTGGTCGACGTGTCCCGCGAGGCGTCCCTGCTCGTGGTCGGCAGCCGGGGGCGCGGCGGGTTCGCCGGACTGCTCCTCGGATCGGTGGCCCAGCACTGTGTGCAGCACGCCGCCTGCCCGGTCGTGGTCGTGCGGGCGGACGGTCGGTAGCGGCGGCCGGACGTCAGTGGTGGGGGCCCCGGCGGCCGAGCGTCGTCTCGCGGGTGACGCCGGGCCGCGTCCACTGCGCCACGGGCCGGCTGGCCGGGCCCCAGGTGGGGTTGCCGTCGGCGTCCGAGCGCCAGTACCAGCAGGCGTCATGGGCGGGGGATCCGCCCTCGGGGTGCTCCTCCCACGCCTCGCCCCGTCCGTGGGGCGTCATGTCGAGCAGGGCGAGCGAGTTGTTGGCCGGCTCGTTGCCCCGGCCCGTCGTCCGGTAGGTCAGGAACGTGCGGTCGCCCTCGCGCAGATAGGCGGTCAGATAGCCCATCGCGCCGCCGACCGGCTCGTCCAGCCCGCGTACCGAGTACCAGGGCTGGGTGTACCCCATGAAGTCCGTGAAGGCGGCCACCTCGTCCCAGGGGCCCGTGGTCACGATGGCGAAGGAGACCCCGCGGGCGTTCAGGTACACGGCGTCCCTCATGTGCCAGGCGGCCGTCGTGCAGCCCTCGCACTGGCCCTGGTGCGGGGCGCCGTCGTACCACATGTGCTTGTAGACGAGGAGTTCGTCGCGGCCCTCGAACAGGTCGAGGAACGGGACCGGGCCGCCGGGGCCGACGACCTCGGCCGTGCCGTCGAACTCCACCATCGGCAGCCGGCGGCGGTCGGCGGCGAGGGCGTCACCCGCACGGGTGTGGGCCTTCTCCCGGACCAGGAGCTCGTCCCGGGCCTTTTGCCAGGTGGCCATGTCGACAAGGGGCGGGCGGCCGGGCAGCGAGGTGTCCGGGTCACGAGGTGTGGCCGTCATGGTGTCCTCCGAATTCGGTACAGGGGCAGGGGCGCCGCGTACGACGTCTCCAGGACAGACCGGCGCCGCGCCCGGAACTCATCGCACCCGGCCGGACGAAACACGCCTCGTGCCGGACGCCCGCCCCGCACGTCACCGGAAGGGCGGCACCGGCCGCCACGGGACCCGGCACGATCGGCATGAGGGGCCCGGGTCCTCGACGGCGACGCCGTGGACAACCTCGTCATCCGGGGCAGGATCGAGGAGGCGGAGGACCGCTACGCCTCGCTGTGCGCCCTGGCGAGCCCGCTGGGGCCGCTGTCGGAACAGATCGATCCCACGACAGGAGAGTTCATGGGGAACGTCCCGCAGGCCTTCAGCCACATAGGGGTCGCCGCGAGGGGTGTGACCCTGGCCCGGGCCGGGGTAGGTGCCCGGCGATGATCACACGGCTGGCCGTCCTCGGCGCGACGGGCGACCTCACCGCCCGCTTCCTGCTGCCCGCGCTGGCCGCCCTGCGGGGCGCGGGCCACATCGGCGACGACCTGGACCTGGTCTGCGCCGGACGGCAGGACTGGAGCACCGCGCGCTACCAGGAGTGGGCGGCTGACAGGCTCGGCCCCGCGCGGTCCGAGGACGCGGAGGCGGTGGTGGCGTCGGCCCGCTATGTGCGCTGCGACGTCACCGACCCCGCCGAGGTCGCCGCCGCGCTCGACGGTCAGGGGCCCGTCGCCGTCTATCTGGCGCTGCCCCCGGCCGTGTTCCCCGCGGCGGTCGTCGCGCTCCACGACGCCGGGCTGCCGCAGGGCAGCCGGATCGCCCTGGAGAAGCCGTTCGGCGAGGACCTGGCCGGAGCGCGGGAGCTCAACCGGCTGCTCGCCCGTCTGGTGCCGGAGGAGGCCGTGTTCCGCGTCGACCACTTCCTGGCCATGACGACCGTGCAGAACGTCCTCGGCAGCCGGCTGGCCAACCGCGTGCTGGAGCCGCTGTGGAACAGCACGCACATCGCCGAGGTCGAGATCGTCTGGGACGAGTCCCTCGCCCTGGAGGGCCGCGCCGGCTACTACGACCACGTCGGCGCCCTCAGGGACATGATCCAGAACCATCTGGTGCAGCTGATGTGCCTGGTGGCCATGGAACCGCCGATCACGCTCGGCGAACGCGACCTGCGCGACCGCAAGGTCGACGTCCTGCGCTCGGTGCGGCCGCTCACTGAGGAGGACGCCGTGCGCCGGAGCCGCCGCGCACGCTATCTCCCGGGCCGGATCGGCGACCGGGACATCCCCGCCTACGCCGACGAGGAGGGCGTCGACCCGGGGCGCCGCACCGAGACCCTCGCCGAGGTGGAACTGGAGATCGACAACTGGCGCTGGGCCGGATGCGTCTTCCGGCTGCGCAGCGGAAAGGCGCTCGGCACGAACCGCAAGGAGGTCGCCGTGCGCTTCCGTTCCGTACCCCATCTGCCGTTCGGCCACGGGGAGACGGCCCTGCCGAACGTGCTCCGCTTCCAGCTCGCGCCCGAGGGCGTCACCCTGGACCTGACGGGCACCGGTTCGCCCGCCCACGCGTTCACCCCGCTCACGCTCACCGCCCGGATGGACCCGCCGCCCCTGCCCGCCTACGGCAGGGTCCTGCTGGACGTGCTCACCGGCGACCCGGCCCTGTCGATCCGCGCGGACGAGGCGGAGGAGGCGTGGCGGGTCGTCGAACCCGTGCTGTCCGCCTGGCGTGAGGACCGCGTGCCGCTGGAGGAGTACCCGGCCGGCTCCGACGGGCCGCCACCCAGGTGACACAGCGCAGCGCCCGCCGCGCTGTGAGGAGACGATGACGCCCTGGAATCAGGCCGGTTGGGGGGCGGAACGGTCAGTCGGTCTGCCCCAGGGAGACCACGACCGCGCTCTCCGAACCCCCCGGTGTGTGGTAGTGCACCGTGTCGCCGGGCTCGTGGCCCAGGAGGGCCCGGCCGAGTGGGCTGTCCACGGTGACCAGCGAACCGTCGGAGCCCACGGTCGTCTCCCCGACCTGGAACGTCTCCTGCGAGCCGTCCGTGAACCGCACGGTGACCGTGCTGCCCACGCCCACGCGGTCGTCCTGCGGCGGGCCCGCCGTGTCGGCGGTGTCCAGCCGGGCCGTGAGCTCCGTGATCCTGGCGTCGATCCGGCGCAGGTCGTTGGCGCGCTGCAACTCGTCGGCCGCGTCGGCGAGGTCGCCGACCGAGGCGTCCGAGTCCTTGAGGGTCGAGGCGACGGTGTCGCGCTCCGTGCGCAGCCGTGACAGCTCCTGCTCCAGTGCCTGGCGGGCGGCGTTGCGGGTCGGCGCGGGTTGGCTGGACATGCCTGCTCCTGGGGCCGGAGACAATGTGTCCCTATTTTAGACACTTCGCCGGATCCTGACCCGCCGGGCCTGTCACCCTCCCGGACCCGCGCCGATACGACGACGCCCGCCCGTCAGGCGCCCAGCGCCGCGAGGACCACGGACTTGGCCTCCTCCTGGACCCGCCGCAGATGCTCCGGGCCCTGGAAGGACTCGGCGTAGATCTTGTAGACGTCCTCGGTGCCCGAGGGCCGGGCCGCGAACCAGGCGCTGTCCGTGGCGACCTTGATACCACCGAGAGCCGCGCCGTTGCCCGGGGCCTCGGTCAGCACCGAGGTGACCGGCTCACCGGCGAGAGTGTCGGCGGTGACCTGGCGCGGGGACAACTTCGCGAGCAGCGCCTTCTCCTCGCGGGTGGCGGGCGCGTCGATCCGCGCGTAGGCGGGGGAGCCGAAGCGCTCGGTGAGGCCCGCGTAGTGCTGCGACGGCGTCCGGCCGGTGACCGCCGTGATCTCGGAGGCGAGCAGCGCCAGGATGATGCCGTCCTTGTCCGTGGTCCACACCGAGCCGTCCCGGCGCAGGAAGGACGCACCGGCCGACTCCTCGCCGCCGAACCCGAGCGAACCGTCGGACAGGCCGTCGACGAACCACTTGAAACCGACCGGGACTTCGACGAGTCGCCGGCCGACGTCCGCGGCCACGCGGTCGATCATGCCGGACGACACCAGGGTCTTGCCGATCCCCGCGCCCGCCGGCCACTGCTCCCGGTGCGAGAAGAGATACGAAATCGCCACGGCCAGATAGTGGTTGGGGTTCATCAGACCCCCGTCCGGGGTGACGATGCCGTGCCGGTCGGCGTCGGCGTCGTTGCCGGTGGCGATGTCGAACCGGTCGCGCCGCTCGATCAGCGAGGCCATCGCGTACGGCGAGGAGCAGTCCATGCGGATCCTGCCGTCCCAGTCCAGCGTCATGAAACGCCAGGTGGGATCGGTGAGCGGATTGACCACCGTCAGGTCGAGCCGGTGCTCCTCGGCGATACGGCCCCAGTAGGCGACGGACGCGCCACCGAGCGGGTCGGCGCCGATGCGCACCCCCGCCGAGCGGATCGCGTCCAGGTCCAGCACCTGGGGCAGGTCGGCGACGTACGCGCCGAGGAAGTCGTGACGACCGGTGCCGGGCGCGGCCAGGGCACGGCTGTAGGGGATGCGCCGTACGTCCTTCAGGCCGCCCGCGATGATCTCGTTGGCGCGGTCCTGGATCCAGCGGGTCGCCTCGGAGCCGGCGGGGCCGCCGCTGGGCGGGTTGTACTTGAAACCGCCGTCGGCGGGCGGGTTGTGCGAGGGCGTGACCACCACGCCGTCGGCGAGCGCGGACGTACGGTCCCGGTTGTACGTGAGGATCGCGTGCGACACCGCCGGGGTCGGCGTGTACCCGTCGTTCTGGTCGATCAGGACGGTCACGTCGTTGGCGGCGAAGACCTCCAGGGCCGTGACCCGGGCCGGCTCGGACAGAGCATGGGTGTCGGCGCCCAGGTACAGGGGGCCGTCGGTGCCCTGCGCGGTCCGGTACTCGCAGATGGCCTGGCTGGTCGCGGCGATGTGGTCCTCGTTGAAGGCCGCCGCCAGGGACGAGCCGCGGTGCCCGGAGGTGCCGAACGCCACCCGCTGCCCGGGCTCGGCCGGGTCGGGGCGCAGCGCGTAGTAGGCCGTCACCAGCCGGGCCACATCGACCAGGTCCTCGGGCCCCGCGACCTGCCCCGCACGCGCGTCCTGCATATCCCGCTCCTTACGCACACGTCGTCCGTTGGGTACGCCCCCATTGTCCCCCGCCCGTCGCGGCGGGACGCGCACGGGCGCCCGTTGTGGCGTGTACCCGGCGGGTGCGACCATGCACTCCGGCGAGGGAAGGGGACCACGAGGTGAGCCACGACGACCGACGACAGCCCGCGGCCGTGC
Organism: Streptomyces sp. NPDC059852; assembly: GCF_042731455.1. Taxonomy (NCBI): domain Bacteria; kingdom Bacillati; phylum Actinomycetota; class Actinomycetes; order Kitasatosporales; family Streptomycetaceae; genus Streptomyces; species Streptomyces sp. NPDC059852. The sequence goes on from NZ_JBHWJK010000007.1 coordinate 9,387, forward strand.
TGTTCGACGCGCTCGGCGCCGACTACGAGAAGGCGTTCGCGCACGCTCCGGCGCACCTGGCCGCCCTGGAGTGGCTTGCCGGGCAGCTGCCGCCGGAGGGCGGACGGGTCCTCGACGTGGGCAGCGGTACCGGCCGGCCCACGGCGGAGGTGCTCGTGGCCGCGGGCCACTCCGTGCTCGGCGTCGACGTCTCCCCGGTGATGGTCGATCTGGCCACCCGTCAGGTGCCCGGCGCCGAGTTCCGCCGCGCCGACGTCCGCGAACTCACGCTGGACGAGGCCTCCTTCGACGGGGTGTGCGTGTTCTTCTCGCTGCTCCAGATGTCCCGCGCCGACCAGGCGGCGCTGGTGCGGCGGCTGGCCTCGGCGCTGAAGCCCGGCGGGCACCTGGTGCTGGCCACGGTGCCCGCCGACGTGGAGGACGTCGAGGTCGTCTTCATGGGCCGAGCGATCCGCGCGACCAGCTTCTCGGAGGAGGGCGTGCTCGCCCTGGCCCGGGACGCGGGGCTGACGGTGCTCTCCACGGAGAGCGCGCTCTTCACCCCGGACCACCCGGACGGCGGCCCGGAACCGCACCTGTTCCTGCGCTGCCGCCGCGACGCACTCTGAGACGGTGGGTACCGCACCCGCCGCTGGTCAGCCGATCAGGGTCCCCGCACCGCTCACCCGGACCCTCGGGTCACCCGCGCGCAGCGTCACCGTCAACTCGCCCGGGCGGCCCATGTCCTGGCCCTGGAACAGCGTCAGGACGGCGTCCTCCGGGACCAGGCCCAGCTCGCGGGCGTAGGCGCCGAAGGCGGCCGCGGCGGCCCCGGTCGCCGCGTCCTCGACGACCCCGCCGACCGGGAAGGGGTCCCGCACATGGAAGACCGTGGGGGACTCGCGCCACACCAACTGGACCGTGGTGAGGTCGAGTCGGTGCATCAGGGCCTCCAGGCGCGCGAAGTCGTACGACAGGTCGGCGAGGCGAGCGCGGGTCGCGGCCGCGAGGACGAGATGACGCGCGCCCGCGAAGGCGATGCGGGGCGGGAAGGCCGGGTCGAGGTCGGCGGCCGGCCAGTCGAGCGCGGCCAGCGCCTCCTGCAGGTCGGCGTCCGCGACCTCCTCCAGCCGCGGCTCCACACTGGTGAGGGTGGCCCGGACCGTTCCGTCCTCGTCCGTCACCTCCACCGGGACGACCCCGGCGGGCGTCGTGAACACCAGCTCGCCGGGCCCGATCCGCTCGGACAGCGCGATCGCCGCCGCGACGGTGGCGTGCCCGCAGAACGGCACCTCCGCCTTGGGGCTGAAGTAGCGGATGGTGTACGCCCGCCCCTCCGGGCCCGCGCCGTCCGCGGGAGGCGCCGTGAGGAAGGCGGACTCCGAGTACCCGAGGTCCGCGGCGATCGCCAGCATGGCGTCGTCGTCGAGGCCGGTGGCGTCCAGGACCACACCGGCGCGGTTGCCCCCGTCGGGGGAGGTGGAGAAGGCGGTGTACCGGAGCACCTCGGGCTGCGTGTTGGTCGTCATGCACGGGAGAACCCGCCCGGGTCCAAGGTCATTCCCCGCTCGCCGCCCGCGCACCCGTGAACGCCCGCACCTGTGAACGCCCGTACCCCTGAACGAAAAAGGGGATGAGCCTGCGGGCGCCCGTTGTTAGGGTGCGTCCGTGTCAAAGATCAGGAAGGTCCAGGTCACCTTCGACTGCGCCGATCCGGAGCGTCTCGCCCGCTTCTGGTGCGAGGTGCTCGGGTACGAGGTGCCCCCGCCCCCGGCCGGCTTCGGCACCTGGGACGCGTACCACGCGGCCCAGCCGGAGGAGGAGCGCGGCGCGTGGTTCGCCTGCCAGGACCCCAGCGGGGTGGGACCCCGGCTGTACTTCCAGCGCGTTCCCGAGGGCAAGGTCGTCAAGAACCGCGTGCACCTCGACGTGCGGGTCGGCACCGGCCTCCGGGGCGAGGAACGCCTCGCCGCGCTGGAGGCCGAGTGCGCGCGACTCCTCCCCCTCGGGGCGGTCCGTGAGCGCCTGCTGTACGACGGCGGGGACGACTCCTGCATCGTGATGCAGGACATCGAGGGCAACGAGTTCTGCCTGGACTGAGCGCCCCGCTCAGAGGAAACGCCGGATGGGCGTGACCGCCGCCTCCTTCACGCGCTGCGCCGCGGCGCGCCTCCGCCACCGGCGCAGGTCGATCTCCACGCTCCGTTCGAGGTCGGCGTCGAAGTCCCGGTCGAGCTTCGCGGTGAAGTCCTCGTCCAGCACGGCGAGCATGACCTCCTCGTCGTGGTCCATGGACCGCCGGTTGAAGTTGGTGGAGCCGATGAGGGTGGCCACCGAGTCCACGGTGATGATCTTGGCGTGCATCATCGTCGGCTGGTACTGCCGGATGTGCACACCGGCCTCGAGCAGCCGCGTGTAGTGCTGCTGGCCCGCGAGCTGGCAGGCCCGCTGGTCGGTGTGCGGCCCGGGCAGCAGGATCTCGACCCGCACCCCGCGCCGGGCGGTCCGGCACAGCAGGTCGATGAAGTAGTCGTCGGGCGCGAAGTAGGCGGTCGCCAGCCGGAACCGCTCCTCCGCCGAGGTGAGCATGACCCGGATGAGGGTCTGCATGTCCTGCCAGCCGATGCTGGCCGACCCGCGCACGACCTGCACCACCGACGATCCCTCCTGCGGGTGCGGGGTGAAGCGGTCGCGCTCGTCGAACAGCTCCTCGTGGCACTCCGCCCAGTTCTGCGCGAACGCGGCGGCGATCCCGTCGACGGCCGGGCCGCGGACCTGCACGTGGGTGTCCCGCCACTCGGACGGGTTGCGCGCGTCGCCGCACCACTCCTCGGCGATCCCCACACCTCCGGTGAACGCGGTGTGCTCGTCGACGATGAGGGCCTTGCGGTGACAGCGGTGGTTCTGCTTGAACGGGGACAGCCACACGGGCTTGCGGAACCAGGCGATCTCCACCCCGGCCGAGCTCATCAGCTCGAGCAGCCGGCCCTCGATCTCCTTCGCGCCGAACCCGTCCAGCAGCAGCCGCACCCGTACGCCCGCGTGGGCCCGGCCGGCGAGGGCGACGGCGAAGTCACGGGCGATCTGGCCCTTCCAGTAGACGAAGGTCATCATGTCGATGGTGTGCTCGGCCCTGCGGATCGCGCCGAGCATCGCCGGGAAGATCTCGTCGCCGTTGCGCAGCGGGACGAGCGTGTTGCCCTCCGTCGCCGCCACCCCGATGAGCCGCTCCAGACGGCGGCGCAACCGCTGCTTGCGGTCCTGCGCCGCCGGCGGTCTGTCCTGGCCGGGACTGGGTGCCGGTATGCCGTCGAGTATCACGTCGGGTCTCCCACAGGGCGAGAAAGGGATACGTCAAGGGGGCCGCGGAAGCGGCCCCCTGAGCGGATGCCCCGTCGGCGCGCGCTCACGCCCGCGGCCGTACGGGTGTCCCCGCGGCGGTCAGCCGCCGACGTACCAGCTGAAGCCGCCGTTGCTCGCGGCGAGCGTGACGAACAGGATCCACAGGACCACGTCGACCACGCCGAGGATGATGCCGGCCTTCGCCATGCCCGCGCCGTTCTTCGCGCCGGCCTGACGCCGGGCGACGGCACCGAAGACGATGGCCAGGGGGCCGAGGATGATGTTCAGGATGAACAGACCCACGATGCCGCAGACCAGGCTCGCGATCGCCATGCCGTTGGTGCGCGACCCCGAGGACGCGGTCGAGGAACCACCGTAACTCGCCATTGCACACTCCCTGTTGCCTTGCGCGGCGCCGAACGTGCCGCGCTCTCCTCACTGTTGGCTGCCTTGCCCGAATGCCCCCATCCGGCCGACTCATGTCTGGGGAAGGGCAACGGTCGGGCCCCTTCGGCAGTCGTACGCAGTGCCGAACGCGGCAGTGGAAGCCCCCTTGGAGGAAAGATGAGTCGTCGCGGTGTCGTCGTGGGAACCGCAGTGGTGCTGGTGGTGGGAGCCGGTGCCTCGGCCGGGGCCGCCCCCGCCGGCCGGGCGGTCGGGCCGGTGGTCGGGCCGGCCGTCGTCAACCAGGGGCGTGACGTCGTCGTGGGCACCACGCACGACGTGACCTTCCCGGTCACGGTCACCGGCTCGGGCGACCCGGCCCTGACGTTCGTCGACGTCGATCTGAAGGGGCCGCACGGCGGCTTCTACACCACGGACGCCTCCTGCGAGACCGCCACGGCCTGCACGACGAGGTTCACCGTCAACGCCCATCTCGCGCCGGGGGCCGACGACCCGGTGGACCTCACCAACGCGCAGGCGGGCACCTGGTCCGTCGACGCGCTCGCCGAGACCGTGGACGGCACGTCCGTCTTCGCCCGGGAGGCCGGGTCGTTCTCCCTCAAGCGGGCCGCGCGGCTCACGGTGAACGCCTCGCCGGAGCCGGTGGCCAGGGGTGCCCGGCTCACCGTCACCGGCCGGCTCGTCCGGGCCGACTGGGACACGTACCGGTACACGGGATACGCGGGCCGGGCGGTGAGGCTGCAGTTCCGGCCGAAGAACTCCAGCACCTACACCACCGTGGCGACCGCCACGACGAACCGCACCGGCGACCTGCGCATCACGGTCAAGGCCGCCAGGGACGGCTACTGGCGCTGGAACTTCGCCGGCACCGCCACCACGGGCGCGGCGAAGGCCGCCGGCGACTACGTGGACGTACGTCCCTGAGCGCGGGAGGCCGGTGCGTCGGGCGGTCAGTCCCTGCCGCGGACGACGGCCACCGGGCAGTGCGCGTGGTGCAGCACGGCCTGGCTGACCGAGCCGAGCAGCAGTCCGGCGAAACCGCCGCGTCCCCGCGCGCCCACCACGACGACCTGGGCGTTCCTGCTGGACTCGATCAGCATCTCGCGGGGCTCCCCGCTCAGCACCTGCTGCCGGACCACCACGTCCGGGTGCCGCTCCGCGAACCCGGCGAGCGCGAGCGCCAGCAACCGCTCGGCGGCCTCCACACCCGTGCCGGCCGGTGCGTGGTCCGGCTGCCACACGTGCACGGCGAGCAGTTCGGCCCCGCGCAGGTCCGCCTCGGCGACGGCGAACTCCAGCGCCCGCTCGCCCTGCGAAGACCCGTCCACGGCGACGACGACCGGCCCGTCCTCGTGGGGCTCGCCGCGGATCACCAGCACCGGGCACTGGGCGTGCGCGGCGAGGGAGACGGCCGTCGACCCCAGCAGCATCCCGACGAAGCCGCCGACGCCCCGGGCGCCGACGACCAGCAGGTCCGCGGTGCGCGACTCGGCGGTCAGCACCTCCACCGCGCCGCCGTGCACCACCTCATGGGTGACCTCCACCTCGGGGGCCACCGCGTGGGCGTGATCCGCCGCCTCCCGCATCAGCTCCTCCACGGGGGCCGGGTCCGGCGGCGAGTACATCGGCCGGGTCAGCGGGCCAAAGGCATGCACCACCCGCAGGCCGGCACCGCGCCGCCCGGCCTCGTGCGCGGCCGACTCCACCGCCGCCCGGCACGACGACGAACCGTCCACACCGGCGACCACGAGCTTTCCCACCGGACCTCCTGTACCACCGGACCCCCGAACGACAAGCCAGTCCAAGGGTCACTCCGGCCGGGCCGGGCGGCCACCCGTGCGCGCCCGGACGGCTCACCCGGCGTCCGAGCCGTCGGGTGCGGGGCAGGTCGTCCCGGGCGGGCAGAACCAGGCGGCGGCCGTGTCGATCAGCTCGCGTTGGGCGGAGTCCTGGTTGTCGGGGCCGTAGGCGACCAGCGCGTAGCGGTTGCCGTCGGAGGCCCGGAACCGGTGATCGATGACGTGCCGGACGGTCCCCGAGTCCGACTCGCCGGCGATCTCGGTGGCCCGGTACTCGTGTTCGGCCGCGTCGTCCGGCGCCGACGGGATCGGGCCCATCTCGATGCGCTCGTATCCCTTCTGGCGGGCGGCGGCCTCCTCGGCGATGACGAGCGAGTCGTACGGTGCGAACTCCTCCAGCTGGAAGATCTGCAGGCGGCGCAGTCCGTCAGGGCTGCTGTAGTTGACGATCTTGATGCCGTACTGCGACGGGCGGCGCTCGGCCGTCCAGTCGGCGGGGACCGCGATACGGAACCCCTCGTCGTCCTGCACCTCCGTGTAACCGTCGGGCAGGACTCCGGACGCCGTGGCCGTGCCGTCCGTCGCCTCCGCCGTATCCGTCGCCGGATCGGTGGGCTCGGTGCCGTCCTGCTCCTGCGCGGTGGGGGACGGGGGCGGCGGAGGCGGTTCCGGCTCGTCCTTCCAGCCGAAGGCCCAGACGCCGAAGCACATCCCCACCGCGGCCAAAACCATGCCGCCGCGCCGCACCACGCGCTGCTGGCGCGGCAGATCCAGGTCCCGGTCCGGCTGGTGGAGGCGTTCGCGGCGCCCGTCCGCCCAGTCCTGCCGTTCCCTGTCGTACACCTTCATCGCCGTCGTCCCTCCAGGCTGCCGGCCGTCTGCGTTGTCCGGTCGGCCGTCAGCCGAGCAACTGGGCGATGCCCTGCACCACGGCGGTCGCCGACGCCACGGCGCCCGCCGCTGCCGCCTGCGATCCGAGCCAGCGCCGGACGCTGCCCAGCACCCGGGTGAGCCGCCCCTGTTCCGCCGTGCCCGAACGCGTGATCTCCTCCCGCAGGCCCACGAGTTCGTCGTGCAGGGCCGCGTCGTCCGCTCCGCGGCCGGCCGCCTCGGGCAGCTCGGCCAGCAACTCCCGTACGGCGGTGAGCAGTTCCTGATGGGCGGTGTCGAGTGGGGCACCGCCCGTGGTGTTGTACGACACGGCCCGGCCCTCCCGGCCCGTGGCGATGGAGCCGCCGGACATCGACCCGATGGTGACGCCGCCGCCGGCAGCCTCCGGGTCCTCGCCCCCGGAGGGCTGCGGGGAGGTGGTGTTCTGACTCATGAGGGGTTGCCTTCCTGACGCGCACGGCCGCCGCCGGGCGGGGGAGCGGTGTGCGAGGTCGCCTGTCCGTGGCTGCCGGTGGCGACGGAACCGCCCGACATGTCCTGGATGAAGACGCCGCCACCGCTGACCTGGTAGATGTGCTGCTCGAACTCCTCGGTCCGGTAGCCGTGTTCGCGCAGCGCCGTACGGACGCCGCCCACGATCCGCTCCTCGACCGTCTTGATGTACCGCTCGGCGTCCATGTCCTGGAAGCGCGAGAGCCTCTGCTGCGCGGCGAGCGCCCGCAGCGAGACACGGGGCACGTCCGGCGGTTCCGCCCCCTCGGACCAGCCGGAGGCGATCTCCCGGCGCAGCCCGCCGAGCGCGCCGATCGCGCAGTCCAGGCCGATCGCGGGGGCGTGCCGCAGGGCGCGCAGCGCCGCGCTGTGCCACTTCTCCGGCAGCCGCTCCACCAGCGCGTCCACGCCGCGGAACTCCTTGCGGATCGGGCCCAGCACATAGGACTCGACCTCCAGGACGAGCATCCCGCCCTGGGTGTGCACCCGCACCAGCACCGTCACGACGAGCTGTTCGTGCCAGCCGCCGACGCGGACGCGCAGGAAGACGCGCCGGGCCTCACCGCCCTCGTCGATCGCCTCGTCCAGATGCGCGGCGATCTGCTCCGGGTCGTAGACGGCGTACTCGGCCGTGCCGCGGCCCCGGTCCGAGACGGCGTGGGCGCTCGCGTCGTCCACACCGCCGAGCTCCACCTGCTCCGAACGGCCGACGCCGCCCGGCAGGAACACGAACCGCTCGATCTCCAGCTCCCGCAGCCGGTCGCGCCCGGTGCGCGCGGCGGACTCCCGCAACTCCACCAGCTGCGGCTCGATCAGGTCCAGCGCGGCACGGGCCGTCAGCCGCTCCATGGCGCGCGGCGGACCACCGGCCGTGCGTGAGTCGACGCCGCCGCGGTCCCCGCCGTCGACCTGCGCGGGGATACGGTCCCGGCGGCCGTCGGGCAGCTTGCGCAGCTCCATGGCGAACGACCAGCTCCGCTTGCGTGTGCCCAGTCCGACGAACGGCCGCTCCACGTCGTACAGCGTGACCGGGGCGTGCTGCTCCCGGCGGATGTCACGGGCCAGGTCGTCGTACGGAAGGCCCGCGGGCAGGACGGGCTGGGTGGCGGTGCGGAACGTCCACTTCGACAGCCACTGGCACAGTGCCTTGCGGTGCTGGGCCTGGTGGTGCCAGCCGACGAGCGCGATCGCGAGGGGGAAGAGCGCCGGGTACGGCGTCTGCGCGGTGCCGTCCACGAGTCCGGCCAGGTACCAGTACCAGTACAGGGCGACGAGCAGCAGACTGCCCGCGGTGGCGAGGCTGCTCATGCCGTCGGCGGCGCGGGCCACCGGGGCGGGCAGCCCCAGCTCCTTCACGGAGGGGCCCCGTTCGTTGAGGGCGCCCGCGAACCACAGGGCCAGCGTCACGACGGCGTACAGCTGGGACCAGGGCAGCCACAGCTCGCCGGAGACGTCCAGCGTGCCGTCGTACAGCGCGCTGAACACGTCCCCGAAGCCGATCTCGGCGTCGGGGCCCCAGCGGTCGGACAGGCCGTCCCACACCATCAGGAAGTCGGAGACGATGAACCCGGCCCAGACCGCGAGCATCAGCAGCGCCGTCCGGGTCTCCTGGCGGGCGACGCGGACGGCGTGGGCCAGCACCGGCAGGACGTCCACGCCGAGGGAGGGGGCGACGGGACGCTCCTGGTGGCCGACGAGCTCGTCGATGACCTGGCGTCGGAAGGTGGCGTCCTGATAGACGCCGGCGCACAGCAGCCGGGTGGCCTCCGTGCGGCTGTAGCGGTCTTCGGGAAGGCGGGTGCCCGGCACTGTGCTCCCATGGTCGTGAAGGGTGGTGCTGTCCCCGGTGCGACCTGACGGCTCCGGCGCTTCACGAGAGCCCCCTCACGGGGGCGGTGCCGCCACCGGACGAGGGAGTCGGGAACAGAAGCGCGAGGCTAGAGGACCGCGGCCCGCGACACGCGCGGCACAAACGCTTTCTCCTCCGATCCGGTGAACATGCCAGGGGCCGCTGGACAGCGGCCGTCCGGGCACTTCCGCGGGCGGACCGGACCGGCGCCGGAGACCGGTCAGGAATCGAGAAGCGCGGCACCCGGGACCCTTCTAGCGTCTTCCTCATGACTTCCATCGACTTCATCACCCTCGAAGTGGCCGACCCGGCCGCCGCCGAACGCTTCTACACCACCGCCTTCGGGCTGGGGGGCCAGATCCGCTTCCGGGCCTCCGACGCACCCAGCACCGGGTTCCGCGGCTTCACCCTGTCCCTGGTGGTGGCCCAGCCCGCCGACGTCGACGCCCTCGTCGGCGCGGCGCTGGACGCGGGCGCCACGACGCTGAAGCCCGCCGCCAAGTCGCTGTGGGGCTACGGCGGCGTCGTCCAGGCACCCGACGGAACGATCTGGCAGGTGGCCTCCTCGTCCAAGAAGAACACCGGCCCGGCCACCCGCGACTTCCAGGAGATCGTGCTGCTGCTCGGCGTCGAGGACGTCAAGGCCAGCAAGGAGTTCTACGTCGGGCACGGCCTCGCGGTGAGCAAGAGCTTCGGCGGCAAGTACGCCGAGTTCGAGACCGGCACGGGCCCCGTGAAGCTGGCGCTCTACAAGCGCCGCGGCCTCGCGAAGGTCGCCGGGGTCTCCCCGGAGGGCACCGGCTCCCACCGGCTGACGATCGCCGGCCCCGCCGGTCCTTTCACCGACCCCGACGCCTTCGCGTGGACGCCCGCGGACGTCACCGCCGAGCGGTGACCTGGACGGGCGCGTCGGTGGTCACCCGCCGGGTGGCGCTGCGGCAGAGGGAGATGCTCAGGGCGAGCAGCCAGTAGCCGAACAGCGCCCCTGCGGAGGCCGTCGTGCCCCAGCCGTTCGCCGCGTAGAAGTGGGCGGGCTCGTTGCCGAAGAAGAGCGACGGGATGAAGACCGCGTTGATCACGGCCAGGACGTAGGCCGAACGGGCGGTCCAGCGCGGCAGGAGGTTCGTCCGGGAGACGGTGTACCCGACGGTGGCCAGGAACATCGCGAGCAGGACGCGTCCGATGGTCCCGTAGAGGATGTAGGTGCCGTCGACCGTGATGGTCGGGTCGATCGGGTGGTCGGTCGCGATCACCGCCCCGGCCTCCAGCCCGTGGGAGACCAGGGTGACGGTCGCGTAGACCAGGCCGAGGGTGAAGGCCAGGTTCCCGGCCCACGCGTGCGCGGGGCCGACGCGCCGGACCAGTTCGCGGAACGCCGTCACGAACACCAGCAGGAACGCCAGCGCGAAGATGCCGATGAGCAGCCGGGCCAGGACGTTGGAGTCCGGCGGCGGCCCCGAGTAGAGGAAGTACAGCGGCACTTCGACGGCGAAGGCGGCCGAGACCGCGATCCCGGCCAGTCCCGTCAGACGCCTGGCGGTGGATTCGTTCATGAGGGTCCCCCTGATTCCGTGTGTGGACGTGGATGGGCAGGTCGGTGCGGGCGCGACCAGAACGCGCAGTGGTGACGGCGTCGGTGCTGCCGCCGGGCACCGGGGCGGGCGGCTACGGGCAGGCAGGCGCTCGTGGGCCGGGCCGTGTCCCGTACACCGGACCACGGCGGGGCCGGACGCGGTGGCGCCCAGCGCAGCCGGGCGACGGGGGAGCCGCGGCGGAGATGCCCACGAAGGTGCCGTGGCGTCGTGACCGGCGCCCCGCACCAGGCCGTGCGCGGTGCGCACCGTCGTGGGGGCGGACGGGCCGGACGGTGGTGCCGGGCACCAGCCGCCCTCGGCAGGACGGTCGGGGCCGGACCCATGGCGGTCGGAACGCGGTGCATGGTCGTCGGCTCCTCGTCCGTCAGTTGCCGCCCATGCCGCCCTGCGCGGCGACCATCGTCGTCGGCAGGGCGCGCACGGCGCGCTCCAGGCCGGGCGCCGGAGCGGCGAGCCGGCTCGTGCAGGCGTCGATGCGGTCCCGGAACACCTTCCGGTCCCGGCGGGAGACGACCGTGCGGACCCGGCCCGCCGAGGCCAGCGCCAGCAGCGCGGCGTCGGCGGCGGGGACGTCTCGGACCGGGCCGTTCCCGTGCAGCGCCGTGAAGACGCGTGCCCGTACCGCGTCGGCCGCGGAAGGGTCCGCCAGTCTCGACCGCCGCGCGCCCCGGCGGGTGCCCGGCTCCGTCACGACGAGGATCCCCGCTCGGACGAGCTGGTCCTCCACCTCCGTCAGGGTCCGGAGCCGGCCGCCGCGCACAAGGCGCCTCCAGCCGTGCCCCTCGGCGGCGTCCCGCAGGACCAGGTCGAGAACGGGACTCCCGGTCGTCGTCGGGCCGGACACGGCCACCGTGCCGTGGTCCTCGTGGAGCACACCGCGCAGTGCGAGGTCGACCACGGCGGACGCACGGACCAGCAGAGCCGTCCGGGAACGGTCGTACGGGCCCTCGGCCGCGGCGTCGTGGGCCAGCAGATACATGGCGCAGGCCAGGTCGTCGGTCATGGAACGACGGTAGGACCGCAGGTCACGGCCGGGCATCGGCCGTCGGAGGGGCCGGCCGCTGGGAGCGCGGGGGACAGCGCCGCGCCGGTCTCCTCCTCAGGGAGGAGACCGTGGTCAGGGTCGGCGGGGCCGGACGAGTCCGTGGTCGTACGCGGCGACGACGGCCTGCACCCGGTCACGCAGGCCCAGCTTGCGCAGCACCGCGGTGACATGGTTCTTGACGGTGGCCTCGGACAGGCGGAGCCGCCCGGCGATCTCCGTGTTCGACAGCGCCTGCCCGATCAGCGTGAGCACCTCCCGCTCGCGCCCGGAGAGGCCCTCCAGGGACGGCGGGGGAGCGGGGTCGGGGACCGTACGGAGGAACTGGTCGAGGACCCGGCCGAGCACGGCCGGCGCCAGCAGCGCGTCGCCGCGGGCGGTGACACGGATGGCGTCGACGAGTTCCCCCGGGCGGATGTCCTTCAGCAGGAAGCCGCTCGCGCCTGCCCGCAGCGCCGCGACCACGTGCGCGTCGATGTCCCAGGTGGTCAGCACGAGAACCTTGGACCGGATGCCGGCCGCCGAGATCTGCCGGGTCGCCCCGATGCCGTCGAGGACGGGCATACGGACGTCCATCAGGACCACGTCGGGGTCCAGCTCCCGCGTCAGCCGTACCGCCTCGCGGCCGTCGGACGCCTCGCCGACCACCTCCAGATCGGGGCGGGCATCGATGATCATGCGGAAGCCGGTGCGGACCAGGGCCTGGTCGTCGGCAACGACGACGCGCAGGCTCATGACACGACCTCCACCGGGAGCCGTGCCCTGACCTGGAAGCCGCCTCCCGGCAGTGGACCGGCGTGCACGCTGCCGCCGACGAGCTGGGCGCGTTCCCTCATCCCCAGCAGCCCGCGCCCCCCTCGTGCCGCGGGCGCGGAGCCCTTGGCCGTACGCCCGTTGTCGGTCACGTCGATGGTCACGCAGTCCCTTCCGGTCGTCACCCGCACGCTCACCTCGTCCGCGCCGACCGAGTGGCGCAGCGTGTTGGTGAGGGCCTCCTGGACGATCCGGTAGGCCGCCAGACGCACCGACGCGGGCAGGTCGTCGGTGACGCCCTCGGTGAGCATGCGCACCCTCATGCCGGAGGCCCGTACGGCGTCCGCCAGATCGTCGAGCCGCGCGAGCGAGGGCACCGGTGCCCGCTGCCCTGCCACGGCGCCTTCGTCCGCCTCGGGCCCGAACGCCCGCAGCAGCATGCGCAGTTCGCCCAGTGCGGACCGCCCGGCGCTCTCCATGGCCCGCAGCGCCTTACGCGCCTGCTCGGGCCGGTCGGTGAACACGTCGTCCGCGGCACCCGCCTGCACGACCATCACCGACAGGGTGTGCGCCACGACGTCGTGGACCTCACGCGCGATACGGGCCCGCTCCTCCACCACGGCACGCCGTGTCTCCGCCCTCAGCCGCTCCTGCCGCGCCCGGCGCCACTGCCCCGCCGTCCATGCCAGGATCATCGCCGGCACACAGACCGCCAGGTCCGCGGGGCCGCCGTTCGCGAACGCCGCTGTGCTCGACAGACAGAGCACGGCGAGCGCGGGCACGGACACACGCCGGGGCCGCGACGCCGACAGCACGCACAACGTGATCTGCGCCGCGAGGAGGGCTCCCGTCAGGGACACCTCGGGCAGCAGGGCCCAGACCCCCACCCCCGTCACCGCGCCGACGGTGAGCACGGGGAGCGGGGCGCGCGCCTGCCACCTCAGGGCACAGACCTGCACGAGGACCAGGGCCACCGCCACCGGAAGTGGACGGCCCTGCCCCGCGCCGGCGACGAGCACCGCCGTACCGAGGACACCGAGCACCAGCCCGGCCGACGCGTACCACAGCAACCGAGCGGCCCGCGGCGGGAGTTCGTCCCCGCTCACCGCGGCCGACCCGCCGTCCTGCGTTCTCGTGCCGCCGCCCACGCCCCGACCCTACCGAGCCGTACGACGGGCGGGAACGGAATGCCGCGCCCCCGCAACGGCAGTCGGCGCCACCGTGGCCGAACCACCCTCTAGGGTGCGCGCGGCGGGCCCTCCGGTGCGGTCAGCAGGGCGAGGTGCGCGATGTCGCCCGGCGGTGGCGTGGTCACGGACCACAGCGGCGCGGGCGAACCGTCGGCGACGGCGGCCGGCGCGTCGGTCAGGTTCATGCGCTCCCGCAGCCGCCCGTAGAAGTCCATCGGCCCCAGCCGTACGGCCCGCAGCCGGCGCGGCGCCGCGTACACGCCGATCCAGTCGCCCGGCCCCAGCACGCCGCGCAGCTGCCCGTCGATGCTGACCGCCGCCTGCCCGGACCGCTCCAGGATGCGCAGTCCGACCGGCTCGTCGGGCGCGGTGACCACCGACCGGTCGAACGCCATGTGGGGGGCGACCGGCGTGAACACGAGTGCCTCCGCGCGCGGCGAGACGACCGGCCCGCCGGCCGCGAAACTGTAGGCGGTCGAACCCGTCGGCGTCGCCACCAGCAGGGCGTCCGCCGAGTACGACGCCAGCAGCCTGCCCGACACATAGACGCCCACCGACACCTGCCGGTCGCGGGCCAGCTTCTCCAGTACCACGTCGTTGAGCGCCGTCACGTCCAGCGGGACGCCCCAGTCCTCGTCGATCCGGCAGTCCGAACGCACCCGGGGCGGCGGCAGCAGCGGGCCGCGCCCGTACTCCATCAGGGCCTCCATGCCGGGCGGCACCTCCAGCAGACGGGAGGCGCGCAGGGCGAGCAGCATGCGGCTGTCGATGTCGAAGCGCTCCTCGCGCACCGCGTCCAGCGCCGCCCGCATCGCGGCCGCCGACACCTCCGTCAGGAAGCCCACCCGCCCCAGGTCCACGCCGAGGACGAGCGCGTCGTTCTCCGCGGCCAGTCTGGCGCCGCGCAGGAACGTGCCGTCCCCGCCCAGCGTCACGATGAGATCGGGGTCGCCGGCGGCCTCGACCTCGTCGCGGGCGTTGTGCCGCCCGCCCTCGTGCCACACGTCGATGTCGGCGCACGGCACGCCCTGCTCGGCGCACCAGGCACGCACCGCGGCGGCCGCGTCCACGGCCTCCGGGCGCCCGCCGTGCACCACCAGTCCCAGGCGGTTGACCGTCACCGTTGCCTCCAGAGTGTCGTGGCCCCGGTCGGGGCCGCGGGTGCGGGGGAGAGGGCCGTACGGCGCCGGCGCCCGCTACGAATGGGCCACGACCTCGCCGGCCGTCACCAGCGGCGGCTGGGGAAGCAGCTCCGCCAGCCGCTCCCGTACGAAGTCACCGGCCCGCCGGGTCGACTCCTCGGCGCCGGCCCGGTCCTGGAAGACACCGGTCGACAGCATGACGCCGTCCGACGCGTCGACCCAGTAGTAGGCCACGAACCCGGGGACCTGACGCAGGAGCGGCACGAACTCCTCCTTCACCCGACGACCCGCCTCCGCCGGATCGGTCACGCCTTCGTACCGCCGCACCACTGCGTACATGGCCACTCTCCTCCAGGTCGTGAGCCGGTCCGCAGACGCCGTACCCGCCGCCGCCCGGGCGGCGGACCCGGGCAGGCGCAAATCACCGGAAAGGCGCCGGACGCTGGTCCGTTCGGGGGTGCGCCCGGCGGTGAGCGGTCAGTCCGAGTCCTCGGGGCTCCGCTCGGCGGCGGACGGCTCGTCCGGCGCGGACGCGTCCGGGACCGTGTAGAAGACGGACCGGCCCTGCTTGCTGCGGTGCGCCTGGTTCCGGGCCACGAGCCCTTCGAGCGTGCTGCGCACCACCGTCGCCTTCACGCCGCGCTCCGGGTACCGCTCGGCCAGTGCCGAGGCGACCTCGGCGGCGGAGCGGGGCTCCTGGCGCTCGGCCAGATGACCGCGCACGAGTTCGACGAGTGACGGCGAGGACGCGCTGGACGAAGCGGCGGCCTCGACGGTCTCGGCGGCGGTCCTGGCAGTGCTCTTCGGGGCGGTGTCCCTGGAGGCGCTCCTGGCGCCGGCGCGGCGGCGGCTCGCGGTGCCGGTGCGCTTGCCGGTGCCCTTGCCCTTGGCCGGCTCGGCCGGGCGGGTCTCCTTGCCCCGCTTGCCGGTGCCCGCGGCCCTCGTGCGCCGGGTGGTGCGCGGCTCCTGGGCGCGCGGGGCGGGTACGACGGCGACGGGCTCGTCCTC
The DNA here is from genome assembly GCF_042731455.1 of Streptomyces sp. NPDC059852. NCBI lineage: Bacteria > Bacillati > Actinomycetota > Actinomycetes > Kitasatosporales > Streptomycetaceae > Streptomyces > Streptomyces sp. NPDC059852. The sequence goes on from NZ_JBHWJK010000007.1 coordinate 24,874, forward strand.
CTCCGGCGCCGCGACCGGTTCCTGGGCGGATCCCAGAGCCCGCTGGATGTTCTCCAGGACGGTCCGGTCGTGCCGCAATGCCGTCAACTGGGCCTGCAACGCCTCGATCTCCCCGGCGACGCGGTCCTGCTCCTTGCGGTTGCGTTCCAGGTCGGCGGTGACCTGGGCGCTGTACTGCGAGGTCAACTCCGTGGCCGTGGTGCTGTTTCCGGACATGACGCGTGGCACCTCTCTCCGTGTCGCCGTCGCGGACACCGGGTCCGCACGTATGCAGAATCTAACGGGTGAAGGGCGGTTCTGGCCGTCGGGCTACGTCCGTCGATTGCCAACGCACAGCTTCGGAGCCGGGTTTCACGGACGGCTGACGACCGTCCGTATCCGCTCCCCTGATGCCGAGCTGGGAACTGAATCAAGCCAGGGAAGCAGCCTGGTCCAACCAGTTGACCAGTCACCGCCCACCCCCTCAGGCTGTGTGCATGACAGAGCAGCGCATCCGCCGCGAGGCGGTCTCGGACCAGTTGTTCACGCTGCTCCGGGACCGTGTCCTCAGCGGCGCCCTCGCCCCGGGCGCCCCGCTGACCGCCGAGCGCGACCTGGCCGCGGAGTTCGGAGTCAACCGGCATGCGGTACGGGAGGCGGTGAAGCGGCTCCAGCAGGCGAGGCTCGTCGAGGTCAGCCACGGCGGGCGCACCCGCGTGCTCGACTGGCGGCGCACCGCCGGACTCGACCTCGCCCTCCAACTGGCCCACACCGACGGCCTGTCCGCGTCGTACGACCTCAGCCGCGACATCCTGGAGATGCGGGCGTCCATCGGGGCCGACGCGGCGAGGCTGTGCGCCGCGCGCAGTCCGGAGGAGACGGCGTCCGAGATCGTCGGCGCGGCGGCGGCCTACGCCCACCGCGGCCCCGACCTCGCCGACCTGGCGGCGGCGGACGTGGCGTGGTGGCGCCTCATCGTCGAGGGCTCCGGGAACATCGCCTATCTGCTGGCCTTCAACACGTTGGTGGAGGACCGCTTCACCGCCGGCGAGGTCCCGGTCGCCCTGCGCGCGACCGAACTGCTCGACATCGCGGGCCATATGAGGCTCGCCGCGCTGATCGCCTCCCGCGACGAGAAGGGCGCCGAGGCCGCGGCCCGCGCCCTGCTGGCCCGCAGTGTCCGCGCCGCCCGCCCCACCACCCGGGAACCCGAAGGAGGTACGGCGTGATACCCGCCGTCGTCTACGCCATCCCCGCGTTCGTCCTGCTGGTCGCCGTGGAGGCGCTGTCGTACCGCTTCCTGCCGGACGACGACGAACGCGGCTACGAGGTCCGCGACACCGCGACGAGCATGTCGATGGGCGCGGGCAGCCAGGTCATCGCCCTGCCGTGGAAGGCGGTGGTGATCGTCGCGTACGCGGCCCTCTACACCGTGGCGCCCTGGCAGTTGTCCGCCGGTTCGGTGGGGACCTGGGTGCTGCTGTTCTTCGCCGAGGACCTGGCCTACTACGCCTACCACCGCGCGCACCACCGGGTGCGGCTGCTGTGGGCGAGCCATGTGGTCCACCACTCCAGCGTGCGGTTCAACCTGTCGACGGCTCTGCGGCAGAGCTGGACGCCGATGAGCGGTCTGCCGTTCTGGATGCCGCTCGCCCTGCTGGGCATCCCGCCGTGGATGATCCTGCTCCAGCAGTCGATCAGCCTGATCTACCAGTTCTTCCTGCACACCGAACGGGTGGACCGTCTGTGGCGCCCGATCGAGCTGGCCTTCAACACGCCCTCGCACCACCGGGTCCACCACGGCTCCAACAACGTCTATCTGGACCGCAACTACGGCGGCATCCTCATCGTCTGGGACCGCCTGTTCGGGACGTTCCAGCCGGAGGGCGAACGTGTCGTGTACGGACTGACGAAGAACATCGACACCTACAACCCGCTCCGCGTCGCCTTCCACGAGTACGCGGCCACCTGGCACGACATCCGTACGGCCACCCGCTGGCGCGACCGCGCGGGCTACGCCTTCGGCCCACCGGGGTGGGCTCCGCAGCCGAGGCACTGAGCTCGGGCGGCCGTATCGGTGGGGACCTCGGGTGGCCTGTCGGCGTTCCTCAGGGTGTGAGGACGACCTTCTCGCAGTGGTCCTTCTTGTTCTTGAACAGGTCGTAGCCGGTCGGTCCCTCGGTCAGGGGCAGCCGATGGGTGATGATCCGGGTGGGGTCGATCTTGCCCTGCTCGATCATGCCCAGCAGCGGCCGCATGTATTTCTGCACGTGGCACTGTCCGGTCCGCAGGGTCAGTGACCTGTTCATCCAGGCACCCGCGGGGAACTTGTCGATCATTCCGCCGTAGACGCCGATGACCGAGACCACGCCGCCGCTCCGGCACGACATGATGGCCTGGCGCAGGGCGTGCGGCCGGTCGGTCTCGGAGCGGACCGCCTGCTTGGCGCGGTCGTAGAGGTGGACGTGGGAGGCGCCGTGCGTGGCCTCCAGGCCGACCGCGTCGATGCACTTGTCCGGGCCGCGTCCGCCGGTGAGGTCGAGCAGCGCGGACCGTACGTCCGTGTCCTCGAAGTCGATGGTGGTGTAGCCCTGGGCGGCGGCCATGTCGAGGCGGTAGGTCTCCTTGTCGATGGCGATGACCTTCTCCGCGCCCAGGACCCGGGCGCTGTCCATGGCGAACTGGCCGACCGGGCCGGCGCCCCAGACGGCGACGACGTCACCCTGCTGGATGTCGCACATGTCGGCGCCCATGTAGCCCGTCGGCAGGATGTCGGACAGGAAGAGCACCTGCTCGTCGGTCAGGTCCGACTCGATCTTGAGGGCGTTGGCGTCGGCGAGCACCACCCGCGCGTACTCGGCCTGACCGCCGGCGAAGCCGCCGGTGAGATGGGAGTACCCGTAGATGCCGCAGGTGGGATGACCGAACATCTTCTCCGAGATGCCGGCGTTGGGGTTGCTGTTCTCGCAGCACGAGTACAGCTCCGCGCGGCAGGACGCGCACGCGCCGCAGGCGATGGGGAAGGGCACCACGATCCGGTCGCCGACGCGGAGTGCGCCGTCGCCGATGCCGGGGCCCACCTCGACGACTTCACCCATGAACTCGTGGCCCAGGATGTCGCCCTTCTGCATGGTGGGCACGTAGCCGTCGACCAGATGGAGGTCGGAGCCGCAGATCGCCGTCGCGGTGATCTTCACGATGACGTCGCGGTCGTTCAGGATCGACGGGTCGGGAACGTCCTGCACCTCGACCGAGTTGCGTCCCGTCCAGCAGTTGGCCTTCATGCCAGGGCCTCCTTCAGTTCGTCCTCGGTCAGCGGCCGGGCGGGATGCTGCGGGAACTCGCCCCGGGCGCGCTTGCCGCCGGGCGCGCCCTCGGAGCGGACGACCTCACCGATCTCCGCGATCTGCTTGAAGCGGCGAAGGTCGTCGTCCAGTTGCTGGTGCGGCTCCTCGCCGAAGTAGCGGGCCGCCGCCTTGCCCAGCGGTCCCCCGGGCAGCTCGTAGCGCAGGGACACCCGTACTTCCGTGCCCTGGCCGCCCGGCGCCCGCACGAAACGGACTTCGCCCGAGTTGCCGATGTCGGCGTCCTCCACCGACCGCCACGCGATCAGTTGGCCCGGCACGTCCTGGGTGGTCTCGGCGTCCCATTCGACTGTCCTGCCGAACGGTGCGCGAGCCTTCCAGTGACTGGTGCGCGGGCCGGTCACCCGCACCTCGTCCAGGTGCACCATGAAGTCCGGCAGACGCTCCAGGTCCTTCCAGAGGGCGTACGCCTCGTCCGGGGACCGGGTGACGGTGGTGGTCGCGGTCAGTTCCATCGGGGTGCTCCCACGCGTGCGGGTCACGGCCGCGTAGACGTCCGTGGCGGTGATGGCGGTGACCGCCGCCGTCGCGGCGACGGTGCGTCCGAGGCCACGCCCGTTGTGGTTCTTCAGGGCCCGGGCGAGCATCGTCAGATCCATGAGGTCGCCGCCGACGCGCCCCCAGAGCCAGACGGGATGCGGCCGTCCCAGCAGCCCGGCGGCGGCCACCAGTTCACGCACGCCCACGGCGGTCGCGGCCGACCGGTGCCGGGGGGCGTCGCCCACGCCCAGGGCTCGTGCGAAGTCCGCCGGGGCGACGACTTGCGGCACGCCCAGGAAGGCACTGGCCCAGCCGAGGCCCTGTACGAGCGGATCGCGTCGCAGACGGGAGGTGCGGCGGGTGTCTGTGGTCATCGGTGCTCCTCATAACCGGAGAGGCGGACGGAACGGAAGGTGAGCCGCTTCAGGGGAGGACCCGCAGGGACAACCCCGGGGCTCTCACTGCTGCTTGTGGCCGTTGCTGTGGCCGTCGGGGTGCAGGACGACCTTGGTCCAGCCCTCGTCGCGGGCGTCGAAGTGCTCGTAGGCGGTGGGGGCCTCGTCCAGGCCGAGTTCGTGGGAGACGATGAAGCTCGGCTTGGCCTTGCCGCCGGCGATCAGGTCCCGCAGGGCGCGGTTGTACTTCTTCACCGGTGCCTGGCCCGTGCCCATGCGCTGGCCTTTGAACCACATCAGGCCGAAGTCGAGCGGGACCTTGCCCTGTGCCTCCAGCTCGCCCTGTGCCTCTTCGCCGCCGGGGTCCTGGGGCAGGAACACGCCCACCACGCCGATGTCGCCGGTGAACCTGACCGTGTCGATCAGGCTGTTGAGGGTGAGGCCGGCGTCCTCGTGTCCCTGGGGGTCGTGTGCCTGGTAGCCGACGCACTCGCAGCCGTTGTCGGCGCCCAGGCCGAGGGTGGCGTCCTTGACGACCTGCGACGGGTTCTGCTCGGCGGTGTTGATGGGGATGGCCCCGATCTCTTCCGCCTTGCGCAGTCGGTCGGGCTGGTGGTCGGCCACCCAGACGCGGCCGGCGCCCTTGAGGAGGGCGGAGTAGGCCGCCATCAGACCGACGGGACCGGCGCCGAAGACGATGGTCTGGTCGCCCGGCTTGACGTGGGCCATCTCGGTGGCGTGGTAGCCGGTGGGGAAGATGTCGGCGAGCATGACGTAGTCGGTCTGCCGCTCGGCGGCGTCCTCACCCAGGCGCAGCGCGTTGAAGTCGCCGTAGGGCACCCGCAGCAGCTCTGCCTGGCCGCCCTGGTAGGGGCCCATGTCGGCGAAGCCGTAGGCGGCTCCGGCGAGGGAGGGTTCGGGCTGCATGGTCAGGCAGTAGTTGGTCAGCCCCTGCTCGCACTGCTTGCAGAAGCCGCAGGCGATGTTGAAGGGCAGTACCACGTACTCGCCGACCTGGACCTTGCGCACGGCCGAGCCGACCTCCACGACCTGGCCCATGTTCTCGTGCCCCAGCGTGCGGCCGGACTCGAACGAGGTGCGGCCCTCGTACATGTGCAGGTCCGAGCCGCAGATGTTGGTGGCGGTGATCTTGACGATGATGTCGCAGGGGTGCTCGATCTTCGGGTCGGGTACGTCCTTCACCGCGACCGTGCGCGGTCCTTCGTATACGGCTGCCTTCATGATGCGGTCCTTGGATGTCGCTCATGGCGGTGAGGAAGGCGCCCGAAACCCGGCTCCGGCCATCCGAGGACGGGGCCCGTGTTCCCGGCACGCCTGCGCGCGGCGCTCCCCTGGATCGAAGAACGGCTGTCTCACCCGGTCCGCCGGCGAAGCCTCGACGCTCCGACGACGTGCCGTGCGGGTCCCCGCCAGCCCGCGACCGAAACGGTCACCTATCGTGCGAATCCACCGCATTGTCCGGTCGAGGGGTGGCCACCGGCAGGGGAGCCGGCGGCTCGGGCTCTCCGTGAGTCGTCCACCGTTCGACGTCGCACGCCTTGCCACAGGCGTCGTTCCGCCGCCGACATGCTCCGTAGAGGAGTCCACGGTTGCCTCGCACCCCGACCCGGCCCTAGGGTGAATGCGCTTTCATTCGTAGGTCGGCGCCTTGCGCGACCAGCAAGGACGGGGGAACGATCATGGAGGGCGCCGCATCGTGAACGCCGCACCCACGGTGTACGACGTCGCCGAGCGCTCCGGCGTGTCCATCGCGACCGTGTCCCGCGTCTACCGCAACCCCGACTCCGTACGCGCCGCCACCCGCGAGCGCGTCCTCGCCGCCGCCCGTGAGCTCGGCTACGTACCCAGCGGCAACGCGCGGGGTCTCGCCAGCCGCTCCACCGGAGTCCTCGGCCTCTGCTTCCCGGACTACGCGGACCCGGACACCGCGGACATCGAGGACGACGACGCCGCGATGCTCTACTCCGACCAGATCATCCGCGGCATGGAACGCGCCGCCCGCCGCCACGGCTATGCCCTGCTGATCGCCGCCTCGCTCGAAGGCGGCCCGGAGAGCCTCGTGGCCAAGGTCGCCGGCCGCGTCGACGGCTTCGCGGTGCTCGCGCGGACCGTGCCGACCGAGGAACTGGAGGTCATCTCCCGGCGCCGGCCCGTCGTCATGCTCGCCGGACCGCGCGCCGACCCCTCCCTCGACCACCTCGACCACGTGGAGGTGGCCAACGAGGACGGCCAGTACGAACTGACCCGGCACCTCCTCCACGACCATGGGCTGCGCCGCCTCGCCTACGTCGGCGTCGACGACACGTCGCCGGACGTCGAGGCCCGCTTCCGGGGCTTCCGACGGGCGTGCGGGGAGGCGGGGGCCGACACCGCGGCGGAACCCGCGCTGCGGATGCCGATGATGACGCAGGCGGAGGGCGCCCGCGCGGCGGACCTGCTGTGCGACACCGACGGCGAGCGGCCCGAGGCCTTCGTCTTCGCCAACGACCAGATGGCCGTGGGCGCCCTCCAGGCCCTGGAACGCCGGGGCGTACGAGTGCCGGACGACGTGGTCGTCACCGGGTTCGACGGCATCCCGCTCAGCCGGCTGGTCCGGCCCTCCCTCACCACGGTCCGTCAGCCGATGGTGCGCCTGGGCGAGCAGGCCGCCGAACTGCTGATCGGACGCCTGCGCGGCCAGAGCGGCGACGAGCCGGTGTCCCTCGTCCTGCCGGTCAGCGTCGCCCGCAGGGCGAGCTGCGGCTGCGCCGATACGGCCGCGGGGACGTTCGGCGCGGTCTGAGACCCGATGCGGCGTGCGGGCGGCCCCGTCCGCGGCAGCCTGATGGCCGCCTCACCTCCTCCCGGCCCGCCAGGCGATCTTCGGGAAACGGTGGTCTATTGAAGACGGCCACTGCCGTGCGTAGGGGTCGGCGGCGGGGCGGCCGTGGCGCCGGGTGGGTCGTCCACGGGCCGGGCCGGGCGACGAGGCCACGGTCTCCCGGGGCATCGGACGTGGCGGATGGGCAGGTGGCGGAATGTCCGGGACGGCGGCGGGGGCGCGACGAGACGGGGCGGGGGCGCGCCGGGTGCTCGCCCCGCTGGCGCTGACGCAGTTCATCTGCAGCTTCGCCGGCTCCAACATGAACGTGATGATCAACGACATCAGCGAGGACCTGGACACCACCGTGCAGGGTGTCCAGGTGGCCATCACGATCTTCCTGCTCGTGATGGCCGCGCTGATGATCCCGGGCGGGAAGCTGACCGACAAGTGGGGGCGCAAGCGCTGCCTGCTGGCAGGGCTCGTGGTTTACGGGGTCGGGGCGGTGCTCAGCGCGGCCGCGCCGGGACTGGGCGTCCTCATCCTCGGGAACTCGGTCCTGGAGGGTGTGGGTACGGCGCTGCTGATCCCGCCGGTCTACATCCTGACCACCCTCCTGTTCACCGACACGGCGTCACGGGCGCGGGCGTTCGGCGCCATCATGGCGATGGGCGGCATCGGGGCGGCCGCCGGACCGCTGATCGGCGGGCTGATCACGAGCGCGATCAGCTGGCGAGCGGCGTTCGTCTTCCAGGCGCTGGTGATCGTGCTGATCGTGGTGCTCAGTCGCGGCATCGACGACCCCCTGCCGTCCGATCCCGCCCGTCCCTTCGACACGGTCGGCGCCGTGCTGTCGGCGGCGGGCCTGGTGCTGCTGGTGACGGGCATCCTGGCCGTCGACGACAACGGCTGGCTGGCCCTCGCCCTGCTGCTGGCCGGCGCGGCGGTGCTGACCGCCTTCCTCGCCTGGGTGCGCGGCCGGGAGCGCGCCGGCCGGGAAGCACTGCTGTCGACGGCTCTGTTCCGCGACCGCACCTCCAACCTGGGTCTGCTCACGCAGAACACGCAGTGGCTGATGCTGATGGGGGTGTCGTTCACCGTCGCCGCCTACCTGCAGGTGGTACGCGGCTACGACGCGATCGAGACCGGTGTCATCTTCACCGCCGCGACCCTCGGCATCCTCGTCACCTCGCTGGCCGCCGAGAAGCTGGCCCGGGGCCACGCACAGCGCACCCTCATCATGGCGGGCTTCGTCGTGACCGTCGCGGGCATCGCCACACTGCTGACGCTCGTGGCCTGGCAACCCGCTGCCTGGGCGTTCGCCCCCGGCCTGCTGCTGATCGGCTCGGGCCTGGGTGTGATGCTCACCCCGTCGGTGAACGTGGTCCAGTCGTGCTTCCCGGAGTCGCGGCAAGGGGAGATCTCCGGCCTGTCGCGCAGTGTCTCCAACCTCGGCTCCTCCCTGGGCACGGCCGTGGCGGGCACGATCCTGGTGTCCGGGCTCAGCAAGGGCGCGTATGCGGCGTCCATGGCGGCGCTCGCCCTCGTCGGCCTGGGCGGGCTGACCGCAGCCGCCCTGCTGCCCCGCGCCGGCCGGCCCCCTGCCGCCGGAGGAGGCGCGGCGACTCCACCGGAAGCCCTCAGCAGTGACCCCTGACGTGTTCGCGCCGCCGGTTCGCCCGGTCAGTGCGGCCGGCCTCCCGCGCGGTCGAGTTCCTCGTCCAGGGCGAGGGCCGCGTCGATCAGGGCCAGGTGGGTGAAGGCTTGGGGGAAGTTCCCCAGTTGCTCGCCCGAGGGGCCGATCTCCTCGGCGAACAGGCCGACGTGGTTGGCGTAGGTGAGCATCTTGGAGAAGGCGTACCGGGCCTGGGTGAGGCGCCCGGCCCGGGCGAGCGCCTCGACGTACAGGAAGCTGCACAGGTTGAAGGTGCCCTCCGAGCCGCGCAGGCCGTCCGGGGACGCGGCGGGGTCGTACCGGTAGACGAGGCTGTCGCTGACGAGTTCGCCGTCCATGGCGTCGAGCGTGGTCAGCCAGTCGGGGTCGGTGGGCGTCAGGAAACCCACCTTGGGCATCAGCAGCAGGGAGGCGTCGAGCACGTCCGTGTCGTAGTGCTGGACGAACGCCTTTCGCTTCTCGTTCCAGCCACGGTCGATGATCTGCCGCAGGACGGCATCGCGTGCGGCCCGCCAACGGTCGATGTCGCCGGGGCGGGAGTGTCTGGTGGCCAGGTCGACGGCGCGGTCGAAGGAGACCCACGTCATCAGGCGGCTGTAGGTGAAGTTCTGACGGCCGCCGCGTGTCTCCCAGATGCCTTCGTCCGGCCGGTCCCAGTGGTCGGTGAGCCAGTCGATGACGCGGGCGAAGGCGTGCCAGCCGCGGACGGCGCCGATGTCGTCCGCCTCCGCCAGGGCGTAGGCGGCCTCGCCGTAGATGTCGAGCTGGATTTGGTCGGCCGCCGCGTTCCCGGCCCGCACCGGAGCGGAGCGCCGGTAGCCCTCCAAGTGGTCGAGCACCTCCTCCGTGAGGTGCGGTTCGCCGTCGACGCGGTACATGATCTGCAGCGGCTCCCCGGAGGCGGTGCCGCCGGCGTCCAGGCGCTCGCGCAGCCACCGGCGGAAGGCGTCGGCCTCGCTGACGAAACCGAGGTCGGTCAGGGCGCGCACCGACAGGGACGCGTCGCGCACCCAGGTGTAGCGGTAGTCCCAGTTGCGCTCCCCTCCGATCTGCTCGGGCAGGCCCATGGTGGCGGCGGCGATCGGGGCGCCGGTGGGCGCGTAGGTGAGGAGTTTGAGGGTGATCGCGGAGCGGGTGACCATCTCGTGCCAACGGCCGCGGTAGCGCGAGGCCCGCAGCCAGTCCAGCCAGAACGCGGTGCATGCCTCGAGCTCCGCACCGGCCATGTCGACGGAGGCGGGCGTGCCACCGGGGCGCCCGCTCAGCGCGCCCGGCTCGCCGGACTCGGCGGTCAGCAGCACGGCGGCGCGTTCACCGGCCCGCAGGGTGAAGCGCGCGGACACGTCCGTGCCGTCCGGATGCAGGGTGATCCGGTCCGTGGCCTGCAGATGCAGGTCCGTGCCCGGACCGCGAAACAGCACCGATCCGTCGTCGTGGCGGGCCAGTGAGTGCGGAGCCCGGCCGTAGTCGAAGCGGGGCCGGCAGATCAGCTCGAAGGGCATGCTTCCGCGCACCACGCGCACGATCCTGATCAGCCGGTGCCGGGCGGCGGGCGACGGGGTGGTGACAGGCGGCATGAAGTCGGCGACTTCGCCGACCCCGCTCGGCGCCATGAACCGCGTGATGAGGACGGCGGTGTCGGGCAGATAGAGCTGGCGCACGGTGACGTCGCCGAGATCGGCGGCCAGCCGGCAGAAGCCCCCGCGATCGCTGTCGAGCAGCGAGGCGAACACGCTGGGGGAGTCGAACCGGGGCGTGCACCACCAGTCGACGGTGCCGTCGGCGGCGATCAGCGCCGCGGTCTGCAGGTCGCCGACCAGACCGTGGTCCGCGATCGGGGGGTACTCGTGCACAGCGCCTCCTCGGCCTCAGCGGCAGTGAGAGCCACAGGCCCACCACCGCACCGGCGCGCTCTCGCGCCCACGCCCCGCCCGGTCCCCTCATCATGGCGACGCCGGGCGCCGCCAGCCACTTCTGGGGGCTGGGGGATGGGGCGTGGCCGGGACGCCGATCGTTCCCGGCCCCGGTGGCCGTGGCGTGTCCAGACGCCGGCGTCCGCCCAGTCGCACAGGCGGCCTCTTTGGCGAGCACCAGCTCGGTTGCCCGATCCAGCCGCGCGGCTCTCCTCGCGGTCACGACTCGGTCGTGACCACCGGTACCCGAGGGGTACCTACGATCGCGTCGGCCAGATGAGCGCCTGGGCGACGATGACCTTCTCACCGTTGCAGGTGACGGAGGGGCCTTCGTACAGTTCGTAGCCGAGACCGATCGCCTCGCTCACCCGGTGGCAGAACGTGGCGTCGTCCGGTCCGGTCAGGACTCGGTAGACGGGCAACCCGTCCGGTGGTGTGCTCATCGCCGAAGGATCTCAGGCAAGCCCCGGGCGCCCATCAGCACCCCCAGCTCGATCACTTCCAGAGTTCGACAGCGACTTGCAGGCGGGGTCCGGTGTCAGTTCGCCATATCGAGCCCTCAGCTCCAGTTGCCCTCCAGCGGAAGGTGGTCCCGGAAGTACTCCGACTCCAGCCACTCCTCCTTCACGAAGAGCGGACGGGTCAGGCGCGCTGTCCCGACTTGCTGCGATCGCAGAAGAACTCCGATATCGGTCAGGGCGAGCGAGTCATCAGGCGTGTAGAGCAGACAGTTCCCATGCTCCGCGGCGTGGTCCAGCAGGAACTGCTCACCCTGCTCCGGATCACTCCCCGCCAGCGGGAACCCGGACAGGAAGACCTGCGGACCGGTGACCGCGTCCAGCGCGACACAGGCGAGCTCGCCCGCGTCGTAGAAGGCCCTCACCCCATCAGGGAACCCCTCCTGCGCATACGGACCGCCAGCGCGTTCCTGCGGTCCAGGGACCAAAAGCGACTGGGCGACCGCAGCTGGAGACATCCCGAACCGCAACGGACCCACACCGGCTCCCGACCGCAGCTCCCAGCACTCCCGCCCCGCGTCCACGCCCATCCATCCACTCCTACGCTCCGCCGGTCCGGGGCGGACTGCTCCCCGTGACGCCGTTCCCCCCGCCTACTCAACCACGGCCGCAACCCGCTCAGGTCCGCCTTGCGGAGCGGTACGTCGTCCTCGAGCCGGTCCCTGGCGGACTCCAGCGTCGCGGAACTGGCGTAGGGGCCGCGACGAGCGCCTGTTCCGGCTGGCCGGCGTGGACGGCGAACTCCATGACCTCCGGAACCTGGCAGACGTACAGCCGCACCCCCTGGCTATGAATCAGGACCAGCCAGAACGGCGCCGGGTGCGGCGGCTGCGGAGTGTCCCAGTACTCCGATACGAGGCGGCCGTCGGCGAGCTGCGGGTTGGACGGGTCGTTGTGCGCGCGGCAGCGGAAGACGAGGAGGTGGGACCGAAGGGCTCGAGGTCCGAGGGGATGCTTGCTCCTCTTGCCTTCGACCGTCCGCTCAGCCTATGAATGGGCCGGTCGACGATGATCTCGGGAGCCGGTATGGACGAAGAGGAGTGTCTGCGCCGCTACGGGCTTCGTCCCGTCGGTGCGGACCTCGATGAGATCCGCGCACTCCTCACAGAGCACACGGCGCGTGAGCGACGCGCTCAGGGCGAGGGCGACACCCTTCTGATGAAGCTCTGCTGCGTCCAGCTGTTCCACAGCGGCGACCTCGACGACGTGCTCCTCATCTGGGACGCGAAGCAGGCCGGTTTCGACGCGGCCTGCTCGATCGACGTCGAGCTGCTGCTCGGGCACGGGCTCGACGCGACGAAGGCCCACCTTGCGGCTGACCGGACGCCCTCCGCCGCGGCGGCCCTGCATCGACTGCGCGAGCTCGAGGCGGCCGGTGCGTTCGAGGATTTCTCCGTGGAGGAGTTCTCCGCCGGCTACGACCGGTACTACGCCGACTGACGCTTCCGCAGCGCCGCCCCGGTCGCCCACCGGGTAGCGGGAGCAAAGAGCCATGTGGGCCCTTCAAGCCCTCGCGGGCTGCCTCCATCACCGGCGACGTCCGTCCACGTGGCCAGGCTTCCGCAGGCCAACCGCACGCCCGCCGCAGATGAACCCCACGCCCAGCACCGGCCCGCCGCCCGCCGCCGCGCCCACCCCCGCCAGCGGTATGGATCACACATCCTTTCCCTATGCAATGATCCGACCTACGTTGCTGGTGCGGGGCCGGCCGCGAGCACGCGAGGGCCGCCGGTGCCGCGCGGTCGGTCCAGCGGGTTTCGCGCTCGTTACCGGAGTGTGACCACAACCCCTCTTGTCAGGCCCCAAAGCGCTGCAACAGAGTGATGTATGCGCTTACAGACAGCGCATACATCCATCAGAGCTCAAGGAGGAGCCCTCCATGAACCGCGCCGCCGCCACCGGGTCGCTGGCCCTCGCCCTCGCGTCAGCGCTCACCCTCACCGCCTGTGGCGGCTCGGGTGGCGCGGGCGTGGCAGCCGACGCCGAGCAGACCCTCACCGTCTGGGCCATGGGCACGGAAGGCGAGAAGCTCGGCGATGTGGCCAAGGAGTACGAGAAGACGCACTCCCACATCACCGTCAAGGTCACGCCGATCGGCTGGGACGTCGCCCACCAGAAGCTCGTCGCCGCGGCCGCCGCCGGGAAGCTGCCGGACGTGGTGCAGATGGGCGGGACCTACCTGGGCGAGTTCGCCGACATGGGCGTCCTGGAGCCGGTCGACACCAAGACCTTCAAGGAGGCGGACTTCTTCCCCGCCGCCTGGCAGCAGGGCTCGTACGACGGAACCGCCTACGGCGTCCCGTGGTACGTGGACACCCGGGTGCTGTTCTACCGCACCGACCTCGCGAGGAAGGCCGGTATCGAGAAGGCCCCGGCCACGATGAACGAGCTGCGGAGCGCCGCGCAGGCGTACCAGGAGAAGGCCGGCACCAAGTGGGGCCTGTCCATCCAGCCCCGCGGCCTGGACACCGTGCAGAGCTTCTACCCGTTCCTGTACTCGGCCGGCGGCGCCGTCCTGGACGACGACGGCAAGCCGGTCGTCAACTCGCCCTCCGCCGTCAAGGCGCTGGAGAACTACGGCCAGTTCTTCCGTAAGGACCTCAGCGACAAGTCCGTCCAGCCCGGCTACGACGTGACGAAGGACTTCAACACCGGTGCCGTGCCGATGTTCCTCGGCGGCCCCTGGATGACCGGTCTCCTCGACGAGAACTACCCCGACCTCAAGGGCAAGTGGGCCATCGCGCCCGTCCCCGCCGACAAGGCGTCCGTGTCCATGGCCGGCGGCTCCAGCCTCGCCGTGTCCGCCGACAGCGGGCACAAGGCCGCGGCGACCGAGTTCATCTCCTTCCTCGCCGACGCCAAGGGCCAGGCCGACTGGTTCGCGCGCACCAACGACCTCCCCGCCCACAAGGGCGCCTGGAAGTCCGGCGACCTCGCCAAGGACGCGGACCTGCAGATCTGGCGCCGGCAGATGGACACCGCCAAGACCCCGCCGTCCGAGCCCCGGCTGACCGAGATCACCTCAAAGGTCGACGCCGCGATCGAGTCCGTCACCCAGGGCAAGTCCGGCGCCAAGGCCGCCCTGGACAAGGCCCAGTCCCAGATCGAAGGCCTCGTGAAGTAGGAGAGCAGCCCCCGCCATGTCCCTCACGACAGGACCGGCCGCCCCCCAGGCGGCCGTCGACAAGAGTCCCGGACCCGGCAGCACCCCCGCTCCCCGCGGGCGCCGGTCCCTGAGCAGGCACAACCTGACCGGGTGGCTGTTCTCCACACCCTTCCTGGTGCTGTTCGGGCTGTTCATGCTCTTCCCGATCGTCGCCACGCTCCTGATGAGCTTCACCGACTTCGGGGCCCGCCACGTCACCCGCCCGCGAGAGGCGGAGTTCGTCGGCCTGGACAACTACACCCGGCTGTTCCAGGACGACACGTTCCTCAAGGCCCTGTACAACACGGCCTACTTCGTCGTCGTCGGCGTACCGACGACCATCGTCCTCGGGCTGCTCGCGGCGATCCTGCTGAACAACGGCATCGACCGGGCCCGGACCTTCTTCCGGATCGGCTTCTACGCGCCCGTCGTCACGACGATCGTGGCCGTGGCCATCGTCTGGCGGTTCGTCCTCGACCCGTCCGACGGGCTGGTCGCCTCCCTGGCCACCGAACTCGGCGTGAGGGCACCCGACTTCCTCGGCTCCGAGACCTGGGCCATGCCGTCGCTCATCGCCATGGCGGTGTGGCGCAACCTCGGCACCGTGATGGTGCTGTGCATCGCCGGCCTCCAGGCGATCCCCACGGAGGTCCGCGAGGCGGCCCGGCTGGACGGCGCGGGGGCCTGGCAGGAACTGCGCCGCGTCACCGTCCCACTGCTGCGGCCCACCCTGCTCTACGCCACCGTCATCACCTCCATCGGCTACCTCAACGTGTTCGAGGAACCGTTCGTGATGACCCAGGGCGGCCCGTCCGACTCGACCCTGACGGTGTCGCTCGACATGTACCGCGAGGGCTTCAACTTCTTCCACATGGGCTATGCCAGCGCCATGGCGTACGTCCTGTTCGTCGTGATCATGGGCATCACGGTGCTCCAGCTCCGTCTGCTGAAGGACAACACCCGATGACCGCCGAGACAGCCGTCAAGGCACCCCGCCCGCACCGCGCCGGACGCGCGCGCAAGCCGCTGCTGTACGCCGTCGCCTCGCTGGGACTGCTGGTGATGGCCGCCCCGTTCCTGTGGATGGCGCTGTCCGCGTTCAAGACCCGGCAGGACCTCACGGCGAGCCCGCCCGTGTGGATCCCCAGCCACTGGACGCTGGACAACTTCACCGCCCTGCTCGACCAGCTCGACATGCCGCGGTACTTCCTGAACTCGCTGATCGTGGCGGTGCTGGTGACCGTGAGCAACCTGGTGTTCTGCTCGATGCTCGGCTACGCGCTGGCCAAGCTCGACTTCACCGGCCGCTCCAAGGTCTTCGGCCTGGTCCTGGCCGCCCTCATGGTTCCCGGCAACCTCATGATCCTGCCGCTGTACGTCCTGATGAACGGCATGGGCCTGATCGACAGCTACGCGGGCCTGGTGCTGCCGTTCGCGGCCGGCGCGTTCGGGGTGTTCCTCATGCGGCAGTTCATGCTCCAGGTCCCCGACGAACTGCTCGAGGCGGCCCGGCTCGACGGCGCGGGGGAGTGGTACATCTTCTGGCGGATCGTGATGCCGCTGGTCAAGCCGGCCCTCGCCACGCTGACGATCTTCACGTTCCTCGGCTCCTGGAACAACTTCATCTGGCCCCTGATCGCCACCAACGACCCCGACAAGTACACGCTGCCGGTGGCGCTGGCGACGTTCGCCAACGATCCCAACCGGACCGTCGCCGGCGGCAACGGCATGCTGATGGCCGGCTCGCTGCTCGTGGTCCTTCCGGTCCTGTTCGTCTTCGCGGTCCTGCAACGGCACTTCACCCAGGGCGTGGCCACGGCCGGCCTCAAGTAGGCCCCGCCACCTCACCCGACCTCCTCCCGGCGCCGCCCCGCACGCCACCGGGCCGGGCCGTCATGCCCGGACGACCCCCACACCCCACCCACGGAAAGACAGCCACACACGATGACGCACCGCACCACCCCCTTCCCCGACGGCTTCCTGTGGGGGGCCTCCACCGCCGGCCACCAGATCGAGGGGAACAACGTCAACAGCGACTGGTGGCGCAAGGAGCACGACCCCGCCGCCGGCATCGAGGAGCCCAGCCTCGACGCCTGCGACAGCTACCACCGCTGGGACGAGGACATGGACCTCCTCGCCGGACTCGGCTTCACCGACTACCGCTTCGGCGTCGAGTGGTCCCGTATCGAGCCGGTCCCCGGCATCTTCTCCCGGGCCGAGATCGCCCACTACCGCCGGATGGTCGAGGGCGCGATCGCCCGGGGCCTGCGCCCCATGGTGACCCTGCACCACTTCACCGTCCCGCAGTGGTTCGAGGACCGCGGCGGCTGGACGGCGGACGGCGCCGCCGACCTGTTCGCCCGCTACGTCGAGCACTGCGCGCCGATCATCGCCGACGGGGTGCCGTACGTCTGCACGATCAACGAGCCCAACATGATCGCCGTGATGGCCGGTGCGAAGAAGGCCGGTGACCAGGGCTTCCCGCCCGCCGGGCTGCCCACGCCCGACGAGGAGACCACGCACGCGATCATCGCCGCGCACCACGCGGCCGTGAAGACGCTGCGCGACCGGCACCCCGGCATCGAGGTCGGCTGGACCATCGCGAACCAGGTGTACCAGGCCCTCCCCGGCGCCGAGCAGGTCACCGCGGACTACCGTCACCCGCGCGAGGACGTCTTCATCGAGGCGGCCCGCGGCGACGACTGGATCGGCGTCCAGTCCTACACCCGCACCAGGATCGGCGCCGACGGCCCGATCCCCGCGCCCGAGGACGCCGAACGCACCCTCACACAGTGGGAGTACTACCCGACCGCCGTCGGCCACGCCCTGCGGCACACCGCCGCCGTCCTCGGCGACGACACACCGCTGATCGTCACCGAGAACGGCATCGCCACCGCCGACGACAGCCGACGGGTCGACTACTACACCGGCGCCCTCGACGCGGTCGCCGCCTGCCTCGACGACGGCCTCAACGTCCGCGGCTACCTGGCGTGGAGCGCCCTCGACAACTACGAGTGGGGGTCCTACCGGCCGACCTTCGGGCTCATCGCCGTGGACCCCGTCACCTTCGCGCGCACGGCCAAGCCGTCGGCCGTCTGGCTGGGCGGCCTCGGCCGCGAGCGCACGCTGCCCCGCATCGGCGGCTGAAGCGCCGTCCGGCCGTGGGACGCATGTCCGCCCACGGCCGCCCCCGAACAGGCGCGGGCCGGCCGGCCCTGACACCGGCCGGCCCCGCCTCAGCTCCGCACCCCCCGGCACCGCACCGTCCGTCCCCTCACCCCAGGGAGCCAGACCGATGAACCGCCGCCGCTTCATCACCTCCGCCGCCGGCACCGCCGCGGCCCTCACCTGCGCCGCCCCGCTCACCGCCCACGCCGCGCCCGCCGCCCCGGACCAGCGACGGCTGAAGCAGTGGTTCGCCGCGACCTACCGCTCGATGGAGGCCATGACGACCGAACTCGGCCTGGCCACCGACAAGATCGACGTCAGCGGAACCGGCGCCCCCGTCCCCTCCGCGCAGACCTCGCCGACCAACATCGGCTGCGGACTGTGGTCCACGGTCGCCGCCGCCGGACTCGGCCTCATCTCCGAGTCGACCATGCACCGCCGTCTGGACCGCGCCCTGAGCGCCGTCGAACGCCTGGAACGCGCCCACGGGTTCTGGTTCAACTGGTACGACGCCCACGACGGCTCCCTGCTGACCGCCTGGCCCGAGACCGGCGACCCGGTCCGGCCCTTCCTGTCCACGGTCGACAACGCGTGGCTGGTCACCGGACTGCGCATCGCCGCCCACGCCGACCCCGCCCTGCGCACCCGCGTCGGCGCTCTCCTCGCCGACGCGGACTGGTCGTACTACTACACCCCGTACGACCCGGCGGACCCCGTCGCCGGACCGGGCCAGCTGCGCGGCGGCTACTGGCCGGACAAGCCCGGCAGGGGCGAGCCCACCGGCCACCACTACGGGGCGCTCAACACCGAGCCCCGCATGGCCAGTTACCTGGGCATCGCGGACGGCTCGCTGCCGTCCGACCACTACTGGCACCTGTTCCGCACCCTGCTCCCCGGCGCGGGCCAGGAGCAGGAGCCGAGCGGTGCGTACACCGACATCGACGGCGTGCGGGTGTGGGAGGGGCACTACACCTACCGAGGGCTGGACGTCGTCCCCACCTGGGGCGGCTCGATGTTCGAGGCGCTGATGGTCCCCCTCTTCGTGCCCGAGTCCGCGTGGTCGCCGCGCTCCTGGGGCCTGACGCACCAGCGGTACGTCCGCGCCCAGATCGAGCACGGCCTGGCGGAACAGGGCTACGGCTACTGGGGCTTCTCCCCGGCCTCCGTCCCCGAGGGCGGCTACCGCGAGTACGGCGTCGACGCGATCGGCATGCAGGAGGACGGCTACCACTCGCTCGGCGTCGTCACCCCGCACGCCGCCTTCCTCGCTCTCGAACAGGCGCCCACCCAGGCCGTCGCCAACCTCGAGGGCCTGGACCGCGCGTTCGGCGCCTACGACGACCGCTACGGTTTCCGCGACTCGGTCGACGTCACCACCGGACGGGTCAGCGACTTCGTCCTCGCGCTCGACCAGGGCATGATCATCGCCGCGCTGGCCCAGCGGCTGCGCCCGGGTCTGCTCCAGGCCCCGTTCCGCACGGGCGGGTTCGCGAGCCGGGTGCGGCCCCTGCTGCGCAAGGAGCGGTTCTCGATCTGAGCGGTCCCGCCGCTTCCGTATGATCGCCCGCAGCACCTGATCGGAAGGAACGGCTCGTGGGCGACCCTGGTGGAGCGACCGGCCCGGAGGAGGAGCCGCTCGCGCGGCTCCTCTGCGACGTCACGGCCCTCACCGACGCGCCCGCGTCGGCCGGGGTCCTGTGGAAACTCACCGAGCCGGGGCGGCAGCTGGACGCCAACGTCGTCCATCTGCCGCCGGGCCGCCGGGTCGACACCCACGTCGAACCCGACCTCGACGTCCTGCTCCTCGTCGTCACCGGCGACGGAACCGTCACCGGACCGGGCGGCGACGAACCCCTGACCGCCGGCGCCCTGCTGTGGCTGCCCCGCGGCAGCCGCCGCGCCCTGGCCGCGGGGGAGCGGGGCCTGTCGTACGTGACGGTCCACCGCCGCCGCCCCGGCATGACCATCCGCTCCCGCGCGACCTGATCAGGCGATCCCCGTCGCCGGTCAGGCCGTGGGGTCCAGGAGGATCTTGCGGACCCCGTCCGACCGGTCGGCGAACAGGGCGTAGGCCGCCGGGCCCTCCGAGAGGGGGAAGCGGTGGGAGACCACGGCCTCGGGGGTGAGGCCGCCGCTCCGGGTCATGGCGATGAGGGGCGGCAGTTCGTAGTGGATCGAGCAGAGCCCGATGTGGAACTCGAGTTCCTTGATCTGCGCCAGCCCCATGTGGAACGGGAACGCCTTGCTGTGGCTGACCCCGATGACGCTGACCCGGCCCGCCGGCCGTACCGCCTTGAGGGCCAGTTCGATGGTGGCGTCCGAGCCCACGGCCTCCACCACCGCGTCCGGTCCCCGGCCGCCGGTCAGCTCGCGGACGGCGGCCTTGGGGTCGTCGCCCTCCACCGGCTCGACGCCGAAGGAGGCGGCGAAGGCGCGGCGCTCCGGCACCAGGTCCGCGCCGAGCACCCGCGCCGCCCCCATCGCGAAGGCGGACTGCGCGGCCATCAGCCCGACCGGGCCCAGACCCACGACCAGAACGGTCTCACCGGGCTGGATACGGGCACGACGGCACCCGTACCAGGCGGTGGGGGCGTTGTCCGTGAGCACGACGGCCGCCTCGTCGGAGATGCCCTCGGGCAGGCGCACCAGGTTGATGTCGGCGTGCGGGACCCGCAGGAACCGGGCCTGGCTGCCGGGGAGCCGGGGGCTCACGCCGTAGCAGAGGTCCAGGCTCGACTTCGCGGTTTCGCAGCGGGCGGTGAACCCGGCGGCGCATGTACGGCACCGGGTGCAGCCGGCCGAGGCGGGCACCAGCACCCGGTCGCCCGGCCGGAAGCCGGCGACCTCGCCCCCGGTGTCGGCCACCACGCCGACGCACTCGTGTCCCGGTGTGTAGCCGAGGTCGGGACCGAACGGCTGCCCGGAGTAGATGTGCAGGTCGCTGCCGCAGATACCGGCCGTGGTCACCTCGACGACCGCGTCGGTGGGGGAGGTGACGGCCGGGTCCGGGACATCGCCGTAGCGGATGTCGTGCCGGCCGTGGAAACTCAGCGCCTTCATCGCGTTCCCCTTCCCGCCCGGCCGCTCAGTCCGCGATCTTCAGGACGAGCTTGCCGCGGTTCTCACCGCGGAACAGGCGCATCAGGGTGTCGGGGAAGGCCGCCACACCCCCGGTGGCCACGTCCTCCAGCGACGTGAGCCGCCCCTCGGTCCGCCACTGCGCCAACCGCGCGACGCCCTCGGCGTACCGGTCGGCGTAGTCGAAGACCACCATCCCCGTCATCGTGGCCCGGTTGACCAGCAACGAGAGGTAGTTGGCCGGGCCCTTCGGCTCGGTGCTGTTGTACTGGGAGACGGCCCCGCAGACGATGACCCGGGCGCCGCGCGCCAGCCGGGGCAGGACGGCGTCCAGGACGTCGCCGCCGACGTTGTCGAAGTAGACGTCGACACCGTCCGGCGCGTGCGTGCGCAGCGCCTTGCGGATGTCCTCGCCTCGGTAGTCGATCGCGGCGTCGAAGCCGAACTCGTCCACCACCAGCCGGCACTTCTCCTCGCCGCCCGCGATGCCGACGACCCGGCAGCCCAGCGCCTTGGCGACCTGACCGGCGACGCTGCCGACCGCTCCCGCCGCACCGGAGACGACCACCGTCTGACCGGGCTCGGGGCGCCCGATGTCCACCAGGCCGAAGTAGGCGGTCAGGCCCGACATGCCGAGGGCGCCGAGGTACGTCGGCAGCGGCGCCGCCTCCGGGTCGACCGTCGTCACCCCGCGCCCGTCCGACACGCAGTACTCCTGCACGCCGAACGAGCCCGACACATGGTCGCCCACGGCGAAGCCGGGGTGGCGGGAGGCGATCACGCGGCCGATCGCGCCCGCGCGCATGACCTCGCCGATCTCCACCGGGCGGATGTAGGACCGGCCCGCGTTCATCCAGCCGCGCATCGCCGGGTCGATCGACAGGTAGAGCACCTGGACCAGGAACTCCCCGTCGCCGGGCTCGCCGACCGGCTCCCGCGTGTGCTCCCAGTCGGTGGGCCGGGGCTCGCCCACGGGACGCGCGGCCAGACGTACCTGGTGATTGGTTCCGGACATGAGCGGCGGCTCCCTGGAGGGTCGGCGAAGCGGTTCCACCGGGGGACGGCGGCCCTCTCGCCGGGACCTACCGTCCAGTCGGTATGGCCGGTGAGCGTACGGGCGCCGGAGGCCCGGAGCAAGGGGGCGCCCGGCGGGAAGCGGGTCACGGACATCTCCGGCCTTGGTGAATGGCCATTCACCCGGTAAGGTGAATGGCCATTCACCTGCCGCCTCACCAGGCGCTCCCCGCTGGAGTGACGTGCCGATGGACCAGCCCGCCGCGATAACCGAGCCGCTCCACGGGAGCGGCCTCAAGAACCGGCTCACCGTGCCGGTGCTCGCCTACGGCGGCATCCTCATGGCCCTCATGCAGACGGTGGTCGTCCCCCTGCTGCCCGACCTGCCCGCCCTGACCGGCGCCTCGCCCGGCGCGGTCTCCTGGATGGTCACGGCCACCCTGCTGTCCGGTGCCGTCCTCACCCCCGTGCTCGGCCGGGCCGGCGACATGTACGGCAAGCGGCGGGTCCTCATGGCGGCCCTCACCCTGATGACGCTCGGCTCGGTGCTGTGCGCCCTGTCCTCCGACATCGGTGTCCTGATCGCCGCCCGCACCCTGTCCGGCGCGGCCGCCGCGGTCGTCCCGCTCTCCATCAGCATCCTGCGCGACGAACTGCCGCCCGAGCGCCGCGGATCGGCCGTCGCGCTCATGAGCTCCACCGTGGGCATCGGCGCCGCCCTCGGGCTGCCGCTGGCGGCGCTGATCGTGCAGTACGCGAACTGGCACACCATGTTCTGGGTGACCAGCGCCCTCGGCGCCGCCGGTGTCACGCTGGTCCGGTGGGCGGTGCGGGAGTCGCCGGTCCGGCAGCCGGGCCGCTTCGACGTCGCGGGCGCGCTGGGCCTCGCCGTCGGCCTGGTGTGCCTGCTCCTCGGCGTCTCGCAGGGCGGGCAGTGGGGCTGGGGGAGCGGACGGGTCGCCGGCCTGTTCGCCGGGGCCGTCGTCGTCCTCGGCCTGTGGTGCGCGCAGCAACTGCGCTCCCGGGAACCGCTCGTCGACCTGCGGCTGGTGGCCCGGCCGAGGGTCGGCCTGTCGCATGTGGCGGCGCTGCTCGCCGGGTTCGCGTTCTACGCCAACACCCTGGTGACGGCCCAGCTGGTGCAGGCTCCCGAGGCCACCGGGTACGGACTGGGGCTGTCCATCGTCGCCACCGGCCTGTGCCTGCTGCCCGGCGGCATCGTCATGCTGCTGCTGTCACCCGTCTCCGCCCGGATCTCCGCCGCGCGCGGCCCCCGGGTCACGCTCGCCCTCGGCGCCCTGGTCATCGCGGCCGGGTACGTCGTCCGCATCGCCGACAGCCGCGACCTGTGGATGATCATCACCGGGGCCACCGTGGTCGCCGTCGGCACCACCCTCGCGTACTCGGCGCTGCCCACGCTCATCCTGCGGGCCGTCCCCGCCGAGCAGACGGCCTCCGCCAACGGCGTCAACGTGCTGATGCGCACGGTCGGCCAGGCCGGTTCGAGCGCGGCCGTGGCGGCGATCCTCGTGCACCACACCCGTCCCGTCGCGGGCGTGCCGGTGCCGACCCTGCACGGGTACCAGCTGGCGTTCGTGATGGCGGGCGTCGTCGCCGTGGTGGCCGCCGTCGCCGCCTGGTGCATCCCGGCCGAACCGTCCGGCGGCGCCGACGGCGTCCGGCCCGCGGCCGAGGGCGGCACCCGGGGCGCGCGGGACGAGGCGCTGGAGGGAGCATGAGTGCCGTGAGCACTCCACCCGTCACGCCCACACCGGCCCGCAGGGACGCCGCCTCGACCAAGGCGGCCATCCTCCGGGCCGCCCGGTATCTGCTGGCCCGGCACGCGCACGCCGACATCACCCTCAAGGCCGTCGCCGACCGCGCCGGCGTCAGCCCGCCGCTGATCCTCAAGTACTTCGGCAACAAGGACAGCCTGTTCGCCCAGGTCATGTCCTTCGAGGCCGACGCCGAGGCGCTGCTGGCCGCGCCGCTGGAACGCCTCGGCGCCCATATGGTCCGGCATGTGCTGGTCAGCCAGTCCGAGCAGGGCGCCGACCCGCTCCTGCGGATCGTCTTCGCGCCGCTGCACGGCGAGCAGGGCGACATCCTGCGCGCCAACTTCCGCCGCCAGGTCACCGAACGCATCACCGCGCGCCTCGACGGCCCCGACGCCGGTCTGCGGGCCGAACTGACCGTCGCCACCCTCCTGGGCCTCGGCGTGATGTACGGCATCGCCCGCGGCACCGAAGTGCGCGCGACCGCGGTCGACGAGCTGGTCGACCGGTACGCACCGGCCGTGCAGGCGCACCTCACGCCCTGAAAGCGACTGCGGCCCTCACCACAGCTTCGCGCAAAAAGTTGCGCGTCTTTGCGTTCACTTGCGCTCCCGGTGCGTAAGTGAATGACATGCGGCTCGGTGCTCCCCGGGAAGGGTGATGCGCGCGAACGACTGCCGTGGGGACGCGTGTTGAGGGTCGCCCCCTCCTGGGTTGCCGTGTCTCTGTGCCTCGCGCGCCCCGCGCTGAGCGGTTCTGGTGAAATTTGTGCTGTCGCGACTGTAGACCGGGTCACATTGCTCTGCAATATTTCGATGAATCAATGCAAAATCCTGCCCCTACCGGGCCGGTCCTCCCCGAACGAGCCGCCCTCGCCGCCCCCGGCGTGCGAGCCTCCCCAGGAAGTGACCCCGCATGACTCGACACAAGCCGAGATCCCCGCAACGGCGCACGGCCCTCGCCCTGCTCGCGTGTGCCGTCGCGGTGCTGGGCCTGCCCGCCGTGGGCGCCCACGCGGCCGGCGGTCCTGACGCCGCCGCGACCGCCCCGGCCACGGCGGGCAGCGCCCGGCGCGCCCACACGGCGGCCGCCGTCACCGACGGCGACACCGACACCTACTGGCAGGCCGCGAAGAAGTCCGCCCAGTGGGTCCAGACCGACCTCGGACGCAGCAAGCGCGTCCGGCAGGTCGTGCTGCGCCTTCCCGAACACTGGGAGACCCGCAAGCAGACACTGGCCCTCCAGGGCAGCGCCGACGGGAAGACGTTCGCCACGCTCAAGCCGTCGGCGCCCTACGTCTTCAGCCCCGGCAACGACAACACCGTGCGGATCACCGTCCCGGCCACCCTGGCCCGGTACGTCCGGGCGCACTTCAGCGCCAACTCGGTCGCCGGCACCGCCCAGCTCGCCGAGATGCAGGTCCTCACGACGGCCGCCGCCACCCCCAACCTGGCACAGGGCAAGCCGTTCACCGAGAGCGGGCACGCGGACGTCTACGGTGCCGCGAACGCCGGTGACGGCAACCGGGCCACCTACTGGGAGAGCAGGAACAACGCCTTCCCGCAGTGGCTCCAGGTCGACCTCGGCTCATCCGTCAAGGTGAACGAGGTGACGCTCCGGCTGCCCGCCGGCTGGCCGAGTCGCAGCCAGACCCTCAAGCTCCAGGGCTCGACCGACAACCAGAACTTCACCGACCTGACCGCCTCCAAGGCGTACACCTTCGACAGCGGCAACGACCAGTCCGCGACGCTCTCCTTCGACCCGACCACGACCCGGTACGTCCGCGTCCTGATCACCGCCAACACCGGCTGGCCCGCGGGACAGGTGTCCGAGCTGGAGGTGTACGGCCCCGCCACGGGCGACACCCAGGCGCCCACCGCGCCCACGAACCTGGCCTACACCGAGCCCGCCACCGGCCGGATACGGCTCACCTGGAACGCCGCGAGCGACGACACGGCCGTCACCGGCTACGACGTCTACGCCGACGGGCAGCTGCGGGCGAGCGTCGCCGGGAACGTCCTGACCTACACCGACACCCAGCCGGCCGGCAGCGACGTCACCTACTTCGTCCGCGCGAGGGACGCCGCCGGCAACGTCTCCGCGAACAGCGACAGCGTCACCCGCAAGGGATCCGGCGGTGACACCCAGGCGCCCACCGCTCCGTCGAACCTCGCCTACACGCAGTCCGGCGGCGACGTGAAGCTGACCTGGCAGGCGTCCAGCGACAACGTCAAGGTCACCGGATACGACGTCTACGGCGACAACCAGCTCCTCAAGTCGGTGGCGGGTGACGTGACGTCGTACACCGACACCCCGTCCGCCGGGGCCACCGTCACCTACCACGTGAAGGCCAGGGACGCCGCCGGAAACGTGTCCGCGGCCAGCAACAGCGTCACCCGTCCCGGCACCACGGCCGGCTCCGACCTCGCCCAGGGCAAGCCCGTCGAGGCGTCCTCGTCCGTCTTCACCTACGTCGCCGCCAACGCCAACGACGGGCAGATCGGCACCTATTGGGAGAGCGGCAGCGGCGCCTACCCGGCCACCCTCACCACGAAGCTCGGCGCCAACGCCGACCTCGACCGGATCGTCGTCAAGCTCAACCCGGACCCCGCCTGGTCCACCCGCACCCAGAACATCCAGGTGCTCGGCCGCGACCAGGACGCGACCACCTTCGAGACCCTGGCCGCCGCCAAGGAGTACAGGTTCGACCCGGCGACCGGGAACAGCGTGACCATCCCGGTCACCGGATCCGCCGCCGACATCCGGCTCCGGTTCACCGCCAACTCCGGGGCGCCGGGCGCCCAGGTCGCCGAACTCCAGGTCATCGGCACCCCGGCCGCCAACCCCGACCTCAAGGTCACCGGCATCACCCACACCCCCGCGGCCCCCGTCGAGTCGGACACCATCGGCCTCACCGCGACCGTCACCAACAGTGGCACCAGGGCGGCCAAGGCCACCGACCTCGACTTCACCCTCGGCGGCACCAAGGCGGCCACAGCCGACGTCCCGGCCCTCGCGGCCGGCGAGTCCAAAACCGTCACGGCGAGCATCGGCACCCGCGACGCGGGCAGCTACCCCGTCGGCGCCGAGGTGGACCCGTCCCAGAAGGTCATCGAGCAGAGCGAGGCGAACAACACCTACACCCGTCCCGACGCCCTCGTCGTCAAGCCCGTCGCCAGCTCCGACCTGCTCGCCGCCCCCGTCGCCTGGACACCCACCAGCGCCTCGGCCGGGGACGACGTCAAGTTCACCGTCGCCCTGAAGAACCAGGGATCGGTGGCCTCCGCGTCCGGTGCCCACGGCATCACCCTGACCGTCCAGGACGCCAAGGGCGCCACCGTCAAGACGCTCACCGCCTCCTACACCGGGGCCATCGCGGCAGGCCAGACCACCGCACCCGTCAGCCTCGGCACCTGGACGGCGGCCAACGGGAAGTACACCGTGAAGACGGTGATCGCCGACGACGCCAACGAGCTGCCCGTCAAGCGCGCCAACAACACCACCACCCACCCGCTGTTCGTCGGCCGGGGCGCCGACATGCCGTACGACATGTACGAGGCCGAGGACGGCACCGTCGGCGGCGGAGCCAAGGTCGTCGGACCCAACCGCACCGTCGGCGACATCGCGGGCGAGGCCAGCGGCCGCAAGGCCGTCACCCTCACCGGCACCGGGCAGTACGTCGAGTGGACCACCCGGGCCGCCACCAACACCCTGGTGACCCGCTTCTCCATCCCGGACGGAACGAACACCACCCTCAACGTCTACGTCGACGGCCAGTTCCTCAAGCCCATCGACCTCACCGCCAAGTACGCCTGGCTCTACGGCAACGAGACCGCGCCCGGCAACTCACCCGGCTCCGGCGCCCCCCGTCACATCTACGACGAGGCGAACGTCCAGCTCGGGAAGACCGTGCCGGCCGGCTCCCGGATCAGGCTGCAGAAGGACGCTGCCAACTCCTCCACGTACGCCATCGACTTCGTCAACACCGAACAGGCGACGGCGAAGGCCAACCCCGACCCGGCCTCCTACACGGAACCGGCCGGCTTCTCCCACCAGGACGTGCAGAACGCCCTCGACAAGGTCCGCATGGACACCACCGGCAAGCTCGTCGGTGTCTACCTGCCCGCCGGTGACTACGAGACGTCCAGCAAGTTCCAGGTGTACGGCAAGGCCGTGAAGGTCGTCGGCGCCGGGCCGTGGTTCACCCGCTTCCACGCCCCCTCCTCGCAGGAGAACACCGACGTCGGCTTCCGCGCCGAGGCCAGTGCGAAGGGGTCCACGTTCGCCGGGTTCGCCTACTTCGGCAACTACACGTCCCGGATCGACGGGCCGGGCAAGGTCTTCGACTTCTCCAACGTCTCCGACATCACCATCGACGACATCTGGGTCGAGCACATGGTGTGCCTGTACTGGGGCGCCAACACCGACCGCATGACCATCAAGAACTCCCGCATCCGCGACCTGTTCGCCGACGGCGTCAACATGACGAACGGCTCGACGGACAACCACGTCGTCAACAACGACGCCCGCGCCACCGGCGACGACAGCTTCGCCCTCTTCTCGGCCATCGACGCCGGCGGCGCCGACGAGAAGAACAACCTCTACGAGAACCTGACGTCCACCCTGACCTGGCGGGCGGCCGGCATCGCCGTCTACGGCGGCTACGACAACACCTTCCGCAACATCCGCGTCGCCGACACCCTGGTCTACTCCGGCATCACGATCTCCTCGCTGGACTTCGGCTACCCGATGAACGGCTTCGGCACCGAGCCCACCACGATCGAGAACGTCTCCCTGGAACGCACCGGCGGCCACTTCTGGGGCTCGCAGGTCTTCCCCGCCATCTGGGCGTTCTCCGCCTCGAAGGTCTTCCAGGGCATCCGGGTCAACGACGTGGACATCAGCGACTCCACCTACGGAGGCGTGATGTTCCAGACCAACTACGTCAACGGGCAACCGCAGTTCCCGGTGAAGGACACCATCTTCACCGACATCTCCATCACCGACTCCAAGAAGAGCGGCGACGCGTTCGACGCCAAGTCCGGCTTCGGCATCTGGGCCAACGAGATGCCGGAACCCGGCCAGGGCCCGGCCGTCGGCGAAGCCGTCTTCCGCAACCTGCGGATGAACGGCAACGCGCAGGACATCCGCAACACGACCAGCACCTTCAGGGTCATCGTGGAGTGACCCGACGACGCCCGACCGAGCGGGGCCGCCCTCACCGGGGCGGCCCCGCCCGGTCGTGAGAGATCAGCGCTCCGAGAGCACGGGCTCGATCATCGAGCGCAGCCCCCGCTCCCCGAGCGCGGCGAGCGAGCGGGCGGCGATCCTGCCGTCCCGGTCCAGCACCAGCGTCGACGGGATCGTCTGCGGGCTCAGCGTGCCCTTGTCGAAACGGAGCAACAGCTTGCTGCTCGGGTCGTGCAGACTCGGGTACGTCACGCCGAACTCCTTCTCGAAGGCCCGGGCATGACCGGCGCGCGGATCGCCGACGTTGATGCCGACGAACCGCACACCTCGCGCCCCGAGGTCCTCGTGGACCTTCTCGAAGTGCACGGCCTCCTCGCGGCAGGGCGTGCACCAGGACCCCCACACGTTCAGCACGACGACGTCGCCCCGGAAGGAACGGACGGAGAGCGGTTCGCCGTGCAGGGTCCGGCCGGACAGGTCCGGCGCGAGGTCCCTGTCCTCCTTCGCCACGGTCGCGATGCCGTCCTCGCCCAGTGTGAAGCCACCGCCCGCGTCCCCGCCCGAGCACCCCGCGGCGAGCAGGGAGGCGGCGGCCAGGAGGGGTATCCGGTGTCTCACAGCCCTGCCACCCTGCCGCTCGCGGAGACCTCGTACACCAGGGTGACCGTGCGGTGCCCGCCCGGGGGCAGGGGCAGGTCCCAGCGCGCTATGCCGTCCGCGTCGACCGCGTCCGGTTCCGGGTCGCACGCCTCCTTGCGCAGGCGTACGTCCACCGCGGACACCTCGGAGACCGGGATCCGCTCCCGTACGGCGACGATCTGCTCACCCCGGGCGCCGGGTGCCGAGAAGCGGGACACGTGCAGGCGGACCGTGCGGGTGATCAGCGTGCGCTGCGTCAGTGCCGCCGTGTCGCGGGACTCCTCGGAGTGCCGGATCACCCGGTAGTCGTCGTGGCTGCCGAAGGCCAGCTCGACCGGGGCGCCCGGCGCGGTGAACTCCAGTGTGCCGCGCCCCGTGAAACCGCTGCCGCGGACCAGGTCCACGGGCCCGGCCAGCAGCGCGTGCCCGGACGTGTTGTCGAACCGCACCACCTGGGTGACCAGCGGCGACAGTTCCGGCGACGAGGAGTACTGAGTGCGCGCGGCCGTCGTCACCGTGGTGATGGGCACCCGGTGCGCCCGGCCGTCCGCGGGGACGGACACGGGCGCGGGGGAGTGCAGCACCCGCGTCCGCCCGCCGTCGTCGACGCCGGGCAGGCCGACGACCGTCGACGGGCCGATCTCCGCGATCTCCTCCTCGCGCAGCTCCACCTCGACCGTGCGGCGCTCCTGCGCCGTGCGGTCCGTGAGCGTGAGCCGGTCCTCCGTGAGGCGCGGTGGATCGGTGGTGAGCGCGGAGCGGGCCGTGGACAGGGTCAGGCGTACGTCCGCCCAGTCCTCGCCGGTGCGCTGCCAGACCATCGCGTCGGTCTCCAGCGTCACCGAGTCGCCGTCGAGGACGGCACGGTAGGCGGGCCGCCACAGCGCGCACGAGGTGAGGTGGGTCAGCCGCAGGCGGAGCCGCCCGGCGGCCTCGGACCGCAGGGTCAGCTCGACATGGCCGACCAGTTCCGCGGGCTGTTCCTCGGCGAGGGTCAGAGCCTGCCGCGCCTGCGCCAGTTCGCCCGCGAGGGCGGCCGACCGGGCCTCGACTGCCCGCAGTTCCTCCGCGCAGGTGTCGCGTTCGCCGTCGGCCCGGTCCAGTTCACGGGTCCAGCGGTCCTCGTCGGTCTCGCCGCTGCCCGCGCCCTCCGCGATGTCCCGCAGGAGGTCGGCGGCGAGCCGGCCGAGGAGGTCGAGCCGGGTGCGCAGCCGGTCGCAGGTGTGTCCGAGGGCCCGCTGCTCCTCCTCCAGGGCGCGGACGCGGGTGCGCAGCGCCGAGTCGTCCGGGGAGGGCAGCGGTCCGCGCGGCGTCCAGGTCCGCACGATCCGTACGTCGAGGACGGTCGCGCCGGGGTCGCCCGTCACCTCGGCGTGGAGGGTGCGGTCGACCGCGAGCGCGCTGACCGGGCCGAGGCGCAGCCGCTGGACGCCGGCGCCGACGTCGAGGTCGGCGGTGCGCTCGATGTGGGCGCGGTCCTCCAGGCAGGTGACGGCGGTGACGGGCAGCGGGATCGGCCGGGTGTCCGTGGTCATGGTGTCAGCTCCTCCGGTTGCCGCCGACCAGGGCCTTGGCGGCCGGGACGCGGATGTCGTAGCCACCGTCGAGGGCGGTGCCGCCGCCGGCGGGCAGGTCCACGCGCCAGACACGGGTGCCGGGCGTGTACCGGTCGGGGGCGCCGTCCTGCTCGGGTGCCGTCCAGTCGGCCTGTTCGTCGATGCGCACGTCCGGTTCGGAGGTGACCGGGACCTGTTCGTGGACCTCGACGGTGACGGCGTGGTCGAGCCGGTTGGCCAGCTCGACGTGGACGCGGTGGGCGAGCACGGTCGTGTTGTTGCGCAGTCCCGCCGTCGACTCGTGCAACTGGGTGCGGCGGGTGACGCGGACGCCCTCGGCCGGCCCCAGCCCCATCCGGCGGACGCCGCCCGGGGCGAGGGTCGGCAGCGCGGCGGTGGTCAGGAAGTCGTCGCCGCTCATGACCTCCACCGGTCCGGCCAGCAGGGCCTGGTCGGTCGCGTTGGAGAGGACGACCGTGGCGTACACCGTCTGCTCCACGGAGGGCACGCACACGTACTCCGTGCGCAGCCCCACCGGGATCTCGGTCACGGTGACGGTGTGCCAGACACCGTCGGAGGGGATGTCGGCGCGGGCGACCGCGTCGTAGCGGTGGTCGAAGGAGCCCGCGGACGCCCGGGGCCGCACGGCGTGCCCGGGCAGCGGCAGCGCGGCCACCGCCTCGGCCTGACGCCGCGACTCCTCAGCCCGCGCGTCGTACGACGGACCGGGGAACAGCCGGCCCCGGCGGTCACCGGGCTCGTCGGCACCGGACAGCACGAGCGCGGCGTAGTCGAGCTCGGCCCCGCGCGGCTGAGGCGGCGCGGTGACGGCGGGCGGCGGCGGGGGCACGGGGGCGGCGCGCCGCGACCGCATGGCCGGTGCCGCGCCCCGCGGGGCGGCGTCGAAGGCGGCCGGGGCACCCGCGAAGGCGGCCGGCGGCATGCCGTACGCCTGCGGCGCGGCCGGTGGCGGGGGCGGCGGTGCGGCCTGGAAGGGAGCGGCCCCGGGGGCGGCGGGCCCGCCCGGCGCGGGAGGCGCGACGGGGGCCGCGCCGTGACCCGGCGGCATCGGGGGCGGCGGCGGGACGGGACCCGGAGCGGCCCGTACGGGGACGGGGCGCGGCCCCGCCGCGTCGTACCCGGAGAAGAGGTCGGCGAGCCCCGCCGGGGGCTCCCGCCAGCCGGACGGCGCGGGAGCGGGCTGACGCCGCCCCAGCCGCAGGGAGCGCAATCTCGGCAGATCGGTGCGTCGGCGCAGATCCGCGGTGGCCAGCGCGAGCCGGACACCCGTCCAGTCCTCGCCCGTGCGCTGCGCGACCGAGGCCCGCAGCACGAGAGTGCCGCCGTCCTCGCCTCGGCGGTGCGTGAGCCGGTACGCCGGGACCCAGACGGCACCCGGCACGCCGTACTCCAGCTCGACCTCCACCCCTGCCGCCCCGGCGTCCACGCCGTCGAGCGTCACGACGGCGACGACGCTCGTCGCGATGTCGTCGGACGGCGCGTCGGTGGACGCCCGCGCCCACCGGTCCGTCGCCACGGCGAGTTCGTGCTCGGCCCGGCGCAGCTCCTCCTCCAGCTCGGTCAGCCGGAGCTGCTGCGCACGCAGCCGCCCGTCGACGAACGCGGCGAGCCGCAGCCAGGCGTCGGCGGGCGTGACACGCGGCGGGTCCCCGGGCTCGCGGCCCGGCGGCACCGGGCGGAGCGCGGCCGTCTCCCCGATGAGGTTCGCCTGCCGGTCGCGCCGTGCCCGGGCCGCCGCGTGCGCGTCCCGCAGCCGCTCCATCTCATGCCGCAGAGAACCGGTGTCCTCGGTGGCGGCCGGTTCGGCCTCCACCTCGACGCGCACCTCGGTGACGCGGACACCGCCCCCGCCGACCGCCTTGGCGCGCAGGGAGCCCGGGTCCAGCGACCGCGGCAGTCCCGTCACCCGCACCCGGCCGTCCGCCGGTACGGTGCCCCGGGCGACGCGTGTGCAGAGCGCGCCCTGGGCGTACACCACCACCGCGTCGAGTGTCGACGCCCACCCCTGTGTCTGTGCGACCTCGGACTTCATCCCACCCCGCCCCCGTCGTGGTCCTGCCGACGGCAGCCTACGCGCAGGCCGGACCGGGCTCGACGGTGATGGCGACAGTGATCGCGTGAGATGACAGGTGCGTACGGGGCGGAGAGGGGTACACGGCGCGCATGGCAGCCCAGAGCGAGTCCCGTGACACCTCGTCGATAGTCCGGCAGTTGCGCCGTGTGCGCACCCTGTACGCCGGAGGCGTCCTGCTGTGGGCGTCGTCGAGCACCGTGACGGCGTGGTCGTCACCCGGCAGCCGGTCCATGTGGACGTCCGTGCTGCTCCTCGTGGTCTTCACCGGCCTGCTGGGGCTGTCCAGTTGGTGGCTGCGCCGCCTCGGCACCGAGCGGGCGGCGGCCGGCGAGAAGCGCCGCGCCGTCGCCGTACGGGCGTCCGTCCCGGCCCGTCACGCACGCGTCTGAGCCCGGCCGCGCGCGTCGGGGCGGTCAGGCACAAGGACTTCGCCTTGATGCCTGACCGCCACGGGGGAGGCTGTGGTGCTTGGTCGGGTCGAGCGGTGGGTCAGTTGCAGAAGTTGAGGATCGGCAGCAGGCCGTTGCCGCACTGGAAGTGCTCGCCGTCGCCACCGGCCGGGGCGGCCTTCACGGCGGCGTGCGTGGCGGGCGCCGCCATGGCGGGAGCGGCGGTGGCCAGGCCGGCGGCGCAGGCGATGCCGACGGCGGTGGTCACGGCGAGCGTGCGGGGCATGCGGGAGATGGCCTTCTTCAGGCGAGGTGTGGTGTTCATGAACTCACCATGCACAGCGAGACGATCTTCTGCGCGCCGGGAGCATCCGAGCGGGTGAGCCGGCATTCCGGGTGGCGCTCCGATCCGTCCAACCGCTGCCCCACGCACGGAGTTTGACCGCCCGTCGAGAGGGCGGTCCTTCCGGGTGACGAAGGCGCGTGCTCCCCCTGCGGGACACGCTGGAAAGTGACGGAACGATCACAGTGGGTCAAGCGTGGCGTGGCTCCGGGTGGCCGGCCGCACGTCATGACATGACATAGATCACGTCACTGTGTGGCTCGATCCAGGAATGCGGGCCGGTCCATGATTGCTCCCGTGTTGATGGGCCTGCCCTGTGTGGGGCGGTGCGCTGGGCAATGGTGCTCGACGCGGCCGGTCGAGAAATCCCCGTGACCTCGGCCTCTCGGCTCCTTCTCCGTCCCGGACCACCGTCTTCGAAAGGTTCTCCCGCACCATGCCTCTGGCTCTGCTGGCCCTGGCTGTCGTCGCCTTCGGCATCGGCACCACCGAGTTCGCCACCATGGGGCTGCTGCCCCAGATCGCCGACGGGATCGGGGTGTCCGTGCCCCAGGCGGGCAACGTCGTCTCGGCCTACGCGCTCGGCGTCGTGGTGGGCGCTCCGCTGCTGACCGGCATCGGTGCCCGCGTCCCCCACAAGCGGCTGCTGCTGTGGCTGTCCGGCCTGTTCGTGGTCGGGAACGTCGCCTCGGCGTTCGCCCCGGACTTCGGTCTGCTCTTCGCCGCCCGCTTCCTGGCGGGACTGCCGCACGGCGCGCTGTTCGGCGTCGGCGCGGTCGTCGCCTCCCGGCTGGTCGCCCCGGACCGGGCCGCCCGGGCCGTGTCCAAGATGTTCCTCGGCCTGACGGTCGCCAACATCGTCGGTGTCCCGGCCGGCACCGCGCTCGGGCAGCAGCTCGGGTGGCGGGCCGCCTACGGGGCCGTGGCCGTCATCGGGGTCCTGGCGCTGGTGGCGCTCGCCCTGTTCGTCCCGCACCAGCCGCGCGGCCGGCAGTCCGGCATCCGCCACGAGCTGCGGGCCATGGGCAACCGGCAGGTCGCCATCGGCCTGGCCACCGCGGTGATCGGCTTCGGCGGCTTCTTCGCCGTCTACAGCTATCTCGTGCCGATGCTGACGAACCTGACCGGCCTCTCCGACTCCTCGACCACCCTGGTCCTCGCCCTGTACGGCGTCGGCATGACGCTCGGCACGCTGGTCGCGGGACCGCTCACCGACCGCGCTCTGCGACCGACCCTGTACGGCGGGCTGGCCCTGCTCGCCGCCGGGCTGGTGGTGTTCTACTTCGCCGTCCACAGCACGGTCGGCGCACTGATCACGATCACGTTCATCGGCGCGATGGGGTCCCTCATCACGACGCCCGTCCAGATGCTGCTCATGGCGAAGGCCAAGAACGCCCCGACCATGGCGGCGGCGTCCAACCACTCCGCGTTCAACCTGGCCAACGCCGGTGGCGCCTGGCTGGGCGGCCTCGCCATCTCGGCGGGCTGGGGCTGGGCCTCGCCGAGCCTGGTGGGCGCCGCCCTGGCCGTCGCCGGCCTCGGCCTGGCCGTCGCGGGCGGCGTCATGGACCGTCGCGACGGGGGCTCGGCGGGCTCCGAGGTGATCACGTCGTCCACGGCCGACGCCCGGCCCGAGGCGGCGCCCACCCCCCAGTCCTGACGAGAACGGGGACCTGGAGGATCCGGCTCGGAAAATCGATCCGATCGACAGGTGTAGGGGGGATGCGCCGGGGCACTCGATCGGCGGGTGGAGCAGGGACGCACTACGGGGCGGCACAGCAGCGATGACTGGCCGCCCCGTCGTGTGCCCGGAGCACGACCGGCTTCGGGCCGGACGCGTCAGGGCTTGCGCCCCACACCGCCGAACATCGCCACGTCCTCCGGCAGCCCGGCCAGGCTCTCGTCCGGCCGCCACCGGTTGCACGAGACGACACCCGGCTCCAGCAGCTCCAGACCGTCGAAGAAGCGGGCGACACCCTCCGGGGTGCGCTGCGTCAGCTTCGGGGTGCCGTGCTCGTTCCAGAAGGCCACGGCGGCGTCGACGTCCGGCATGTCCGGGTGCGTGACCGTGTGCGACAGCACGAGGTGACTGCCGGACGGCAGCCGGTCCATCAGCCGGCGCACGATACCGGCCGCCTCCTCGTCGTGCTCGATGAAGATGACGACGCCCAGCAGCATCAGCGCCACCGGCTGGTCGAGGTCGAGCGTCCGCTCCGCCTGCTCCAGGATCGCGTCGACGTTGCGCAGGTCCTCGTCCAGGTAGGCGGTGTGCCCCTCGGGCGTACTGGTCAGCAGCGCCTCCGCGTGCGCCAGCACGATGGGGTCGTTGTCGACGTACACGATGCGGGACTCCGGCGCGAGGCGCTGGGCCACCTCGTGCGTGTTGTCGGCCGTCGGCAGGCCCGTGCCGATGTCCAGGAACTGGCGTATGCCGCACTCGCCGGCGAGGTACCGCACGGCGCGTCCGAGGAACTTGCGGTCGGCCAGGGCGTAGTCGCCGATGCCCGGGTGCAGGCCGCGGATCTGGTCACCGGCCGCCTGGTCGACCTCGTAGTTGTCCTTGCCGCCCAGCCAGTAGTTCCAGATGCGGGCCGTGTGCGGCTGGTCCGTCTTGACGCGCTTGCGCGCCTCCCTCGACGCAGCGGAAATCTCGGTCACGCGAAGTCCCTCCCAGATCTGGCCCGTTCAACCGGCAAGGAGCAACCTACCGGCCCGAGTTGGGGGACGTGACCGCATCGGTGAGCGGGGCGTGCCGGGATGCGCCGGGGGCCTTGGTAGGGTGCGCCCGCCGGGCGTGACCGTGCCCTGCGGAGAGGCGGAGCGACGATGGACGGGACCCAGGCGTCACGCGCGACGGCCGCCGCCCTGTCGGTCGTCTCCTCGCTCGGCCTGCCCGCCGCCGACGCGGTCGTCCTGAACGACTCCAACAAGCTCACCCTGCGCCTGCTGCCCTGCGACACCCTGGCCCGGGTGGCACCCGTGACGGACCAGGTGGCACGGTTCGAGATCGAACTGGCGCGGCGGCTCACCGGGGCCGGATGCCCGGTGGCGGCCCTGGACCCCCGCGTCGAGCCACGCCCGTACGAGCGGGACGGCTTCGTCATCACGCTGTGGACCTACTACGCGCCGGTCACCCCCGCGGAGCCGCCGCCCGGGGCGTACGCGGCCGCCCTCACCCGGCTGCACACCGGGATGCGCGCACTCGACGTGCCCGCACCGCACTTCACCGACCGGGTCGCACAGGCCGAGCGCCTCATGGCGGACCACGCCCGCACCCCGGACCTCGCGGACGCCGACCGCGCCCTGCTCGCGGACACGCTGCGCACGCTCGGCGCCGCCATCCGCGAACACGGCGGGGCCGAACAGCTGCTGCACGGCGAACCCCACCCCGGGAACGTGCTCTCCACGGACCGCGGGGTGCGGTTCATCGACCTGGAGACGTGCTGCCGAGGCCCCGTCGAGTTCGACCTCGCCCACGCGCCCGACGAGGTCGCCGGGCACTACGCGGGCGCCGACCGCACGCTGCTGGAGCAGTGCCGGACCCTCGTCCTGGCGATGATCACCGCCTGGCGCTGGGACCGGGACGACCGGCTCCCCGGCGGACGGGCGCTGGCCGCCGAGTGGCTGGAACGGATCCGGACGGCGACGAGCGACGGGTAGGACGCGGACGGCGCCGGCACGGACGTCACAGGAAGCGCCACAGGTGGTCGTCCGTGCCGTTGTCGTCGAACTGGACGACCTGCGCGCTGTCCGCCGTGGACATGCCGTCCACCCCGAGCACCTTGCCACTGTGCTTGTTCAGCACCCGGCTCCAGCCGTCGCCGGCGTCGATCATCCGCCACAGATGGTCGTCCGTGCCGTTGTCCTCGAACTGCACGACACGGGCACTGTTCTGCGTCGACATGCCGTCGACGCCGAGGACCTTGCCGCTGTGGCCGTTGCGGATCAGGAACCAGCCGTCGCCCCGGCCCACGAGCTGCCAGGCGTGGTCGGCGGTCCCCGTGTCGGCGAACTGCACGACACGGGCGCTGTTCTCCAGGGACATCCCGTCCACGGCGAGCACCTTGCCGCTGTGCTTGTTCTGCAGCCGGCGGAAGGGCGGCTCCGGTGTCCACGGCCTGCCGTCCGGGGCCGCCGTGGGGAAGGAGGTGATCCGCAGCCGGGCCGCGCCCGAGGGGATGAGCGTGACGGTCTCCACGGCGGCGGTGCTGCGGGCCGGGCCGTCCTGGAGCGGCGCGACCACGTGTTCGTCGTCCGCGATCCACTCGGCGACGCGCCGCGCCTGTGCCGTGATCCGCAGCGGGGCCGCCTCCGGGGTGAACGGCTGCGCGGGTACACCGGGCCTCGTGCGGGCGACGGTGAGCGGGGTGTCCGGCACCAGCCCGTAGTTCCACGGCGTGGTCGCGTGGACCGCGTGGGCGGGGAACGTGTCGGTGCCGCCGATGCGTTCGTAGCGTTCCCCGATGGCCAGCGAGTAGGTGAGCGGGCCTCTCTCCACACTGACCGCGCCGTGCTGACCCTCCCAGGTCCGCAGCCTGGCCTGCTGGGGGAACCGGACCCGCACGGTGTCGCCGTCACGCCAGGTGCGCTCCACCCGTGCCCAGGACGGGCCGTCCGACGCAGCGAACGCGGCGCCGTTCACCCGTAGTTCCGGGCCGTCGCACCAGCCGGGGACACGCAGCACGAGCGGGAACCGGACGGGGCGGGGCGTGGACACCGTGAAGGTGACGGTGTCCCCGAAGGGGTAGTCGGTGGCCTCGGTGACGGTCACCGCCGTGCCGCCCGCGACCTGGGTGCGCACCGAACTGGGCGCGTACATCGCGGCGGCGAGTCCCCCGTCGGGTGTGCCCAGCCACAGTTCCTCGGTGAAGTACGGCCAGCCCATGCCGTAGTTGTGGGGGCAGCAGCGGTACTGGTCGACGCCGGCCTGGAACGCCTGCATGGCGAAGCCGTTCTGGAACTGGCCCTGTGTCTTGGTCCGGTCGTCGAGGTCGACGCTGTTGGCGCTGGTGATGTAGTGGATCGCCTTTCCCTGGGGATCGAGGGAGGCGGGGAGCATGTTGAAGGCCAGTTCCTCGCAGCGGTCCGCCCACACCGGATCGCCGGTGATCCGGGTCAGCAGCTCGTGGCTGGCCATGAACTCGACGATCCCGCACGTCTCGAAGCCCTGCCGGGGGTCGGTGAACCCGGGCCGGTAGTTCTCGTCACCGGCCAGACCGCCGCCGGGGAAGCGGCCGTACTCGTCCATGACCGTGTCGTACGCGCGGTAGGTGGCCCGGACGAGTTCGGCGTCGCCGGTGAGCTGCGCGTACTGGGCGGGCTCGCGGAAGCCCTGGGCGATGTTGACGTTGTGCGGGCTCGGTGTGGGCCCGGTCCAGTCGGCGCCGTGGGTGTGCATCGTGGCCGCCAGGTCGAGCAGGAACGCCTCACCGGTACGGCGGTGGAGCCACACGGCGACGTCCAGCCCGTCGCCCCACCGGTACGACACCCAGCTCCGGTCGAACGCGCCCGGCCCCTGGGCGTTCATGAAACGCAGGAAGCGGACGAGGAACGGCACCACACGCCCGTCGCCGGTGTACTCCTCGTAGCTGCGCAGGGCCTGGAGCAGGGGCAGGAACGGCCAGAAGTCGGGGCCGCCGTCGAGGGAGGTGCGCAGGGCGCGCGGACCGAAGAAGCCGTCGCTCGCCTGCGTGGCCAGGATGGCGTCCACCCACTCCCGCGACCGCTTCAGCGCGGCCGTGTCGCCCGTCGCGACGGCCAGCGGGATGTAGCCCCGCAGCCAGTAGGGCACCTCCTCCCATCCACCGCGCTCCGGGTGCACCCAGCCGGTCGCCGAGAAGTCCAGGAAGTGGGAGCCGGACTCGAACCGGCCGCACAGACCGTCGAGTTGCAGCCGCAGCTGCCCGGCGAGCCAGCCGCGCGCGGTGACGCTGCCCGGCCGCAGCCGCCGGAACCGGTCGGGCACCGGAGCCCCGGCCGACGGTGCGGGCGCCGCGGCCGCGACCCCGGTGAGGGGGACGCCGAGAGCCGCGGCGGCGAGGGAGAACGAGCTCGCGCCGAGCAACGCCCGTCGACTGAGGGACATGGGGGGACCTGCCTTCCAGGAAGGGTCGACCGAGGGGGGACAACGATGTCGCGCACGTACGGGAGGGGAGGGGGAGGGCGGAGCGCGGGGCTCCACGGCTTCTACAACGTTGAAAACGGCGGCCGTTGGCATGACAGCACGCCCGTGCGGACCTGTCCAGAGGGGGCGCGGCGGGGAAGCGGCTCAGTCGGTGAGGAGATCGCCCGTGAGGTACTTCAGACCCGTGTCCGGGGCGACCGTGACGACGGTGCGCCCCGCGCCCGCCTCACGCGCCAGGCGGAGTGCGCCGGCGACATTGAGGGCGCCGGACGTACCGGTGAACACGCCCTCCCGGCGGGTCAGCGGGAGGGCCAGCCGGCGGGCGTCCTCCTCGTCGACCGTGCGGGCCTCGTCGAACGGGCCGTGGGCGAGCAGCGGCGGGACGATCCCGGTGGCGATGCCCTCGACCCGGTGCGGGCCGGCCGTACCGGCGGTCAGCGTCGGCGACGACGCCGGCTCCAGCGCGACGGCCCGCTCCAGGCCGCCCTCGCGCAGGACCGTGGAGACACCGGCGAACATGCCGCCCGTGCCGACCCCCGCGCAGAACACGTCCACCGTCATCCCCGCCGCACCGGCCTGCCCGAGGATCTCGCGGCCGAGTTCCGCATAGCCCGTGAGAGCGTCCGTGTTGTGGAACTGATCGGTCCAGAACGCCCCGTCCCGCTCGACGATCCGCTCGACCTCCTCCCGCATCCGCACGAACAGCCCGGGCGTGATCCGGCCGCCCTCACCGGGCACCACGATCACGTCCGCGCCGAACGCCCGCATCGTGCGCAGCTTCTCGGGCGCGAACGCGTCCGACGACACGAGCGTGAGCGGGTAGCCCTTCACCGCGCAGACGAAAGCGAGCGAGGAACCCGTGCTGCCACCGGTGTACTCGACGACACGCTGCCCCGGCCGCAGCTCCCCGCGCCGCTCCGCCCCCTCGACGATCGCCAGGGCCATCCGGTCCTTGTAGCTGCCGGTGGGATTGCCGCCCTCCACCTTCACCAGGACGTCCGCCGCCCCCTCGGGGACGAGACGACCGAGCCGTACCAGGGGCGTCCCGCCGATCGTGCGCAGGGACGATGCATGGACAACGGACGCGGTCATGGCGGCTCCTCGCTCATCCGAACCGGTCGTACGCACCGGCCGGTGACGGCCGGGACGGCTCCAGGCTAGGGGGTGTCCTGTCGATCAGGCCGGATCAGCGCCGGGAGCCCGGCATGATCGACGAGACACCCCTTAGGTCCGGCGTCCCCCGCGCACACCTGTGGCGGCGCGCCGCCGTCGTACCGCCGACGAGACCCACACGGTCAGTCCCACCACCGAACAGATCAACGCCCCGCCGACGATCACCGGGACGGACGCCATCAGGACGAAGATGCCGACCAGTTCCCCCCACGTCGGCTCGTCACCCATCGTGCTGCCACCCTCCGCCATGATCTCCACGACGCGGCCCGGCACCGATCGGTTCCCCGCCCTTCGGCTCACCCGCCCGCCAGCAGGGCCTCTCCGAGCGGAGTGAGCGCGTGCAGCACCCGGCTGCCGTCCCGCACGGTCGTGATCAGGCCCGCCGCCCGCAGCACCGTGGCGTGCTCGCTGGCGGTGGCGGGGGAGACCGCCGCCCGCTCGGCCAGGGCCGTGGTTCCCGCCGGCGTCGACAGCGAGGCAAGCACCTGCGCCCGGGTCCGTCCCAGCAGCGCGCCGAGCACGTCACCCGGCGGTATCGCGAGGTCGGTGACGGGCAGCGGCCGTACGAGCACCGTCGGCGCCGCGGGGTCGTACACCAGGAGGGCGCCGGCGGCGAAGTAGGAGGGCACCAGCCGCAGCCCCCGGCCGCACAGCTCCACGGTGTGCGAGGAGGCGAACGGCACCAGCAGGTCCGGCGGCTCCCAGCGCCAGCCCGGCTGCAGCGTCGCGAGCAGCGCCTCGACACCGCCGCGCAGCAGCGTCTCCGAACGCAGCGCGCGGTCGGCGGCGGCCGCGTTCAGCACGGCGGGCCACAGCGGGGCGACCGTCGTGCGGTGATACCGGGTCAGGTCCTCGGCGAGCCGCCGCCGCGCGGCGCGCGTGCCCTGGGCCAGGTCCCGCGTCAGGGGCGAGGCGGAATCGCCGGGCAACTCGGCGAGATCGGCGGCCAGGGCGGGCGTCGGGGTCCGCGCCGCCAGCTCCGCCGCGGAGCCGGCGTCCCGGGCGGCCGGCTGGTACAGGAAGTCCGGGAGTCCGCCGCTGGGCCGGACCAGCCGGGTGAGGATGCCCGCGCGGGCGGGCAGCCCCGGTGCCACGGTCCGCCGCCAGGCGGCGAGTTCACGCCGCCGGCCCGCGGGCCCCGCACCCGGCGCGGCCAGATGACGGACGCTCAGGGCCGTCTCCAGGAGGACGTCGGGTGCCGCGGCGACGGTGACGCGGGCGAGGTCGGCAGGGCCGAACCGTATCCGTAA
Organism: Streptomyces sp. NPDC059852; assembly: GCF_042731455.1. NCBI lineage: Bacteria > Bacillati > Actinomycetota > Actinomycetes > Kitasatosporales > Streptomycetaceae > Streptomyces > Streptomyces sp. NPDC059852. Next base: position 66,959 of record NZ_JBHWJK010000007.1, read on the forward strand.
CACGCCGGGCAGGCTACCGGAGCGGACCGGGTTTCGGCCCTGCCCGAAAGGACGGGCGCGTACGGCCCGCGGACGGCGATCCTGCGGTGCGGATCCGGCGCCCCGGCCGGCGCCACGACCCCCTGGAGGCCAGATGTCCCTACCGCACCGGCTCGTCGCACCGGCGCTCGCGGCCGCAGCCCTGCTGATCGGCACCACCGCCGTGCCCGCCGAGGGCACCGGCCGCCCGCTGCCCGACACCTACGTCGTCTCCCGCACCCCGGGCACCCTGCCCGAGGGCATCGACGTCCGCCCCGACGGCACCCTGTACGTGTCCTCCGACGGCACCGGCGCCCTGTACCGGGGCCGGGTGACCTCGCCCCGGATGCGGCCGTTCCCGGCGGAGGGCGCCACCTCCCGGGGCAGCACCCGGGGCGTCCACACCGACCGCGCGGGCCGCGTCCTCTCCGTGGGCCGGGGCCGGCTCACCGTGCACGCGCCGGACGGACGCCTCCTGCAGGCCGTGGACGCTCCCGACGGGCCCCTCGGCTCCCCGGACCTCAACGACCTCGTCGTCACCCGCGACGCCGTCTACGTCACCGACTGGGCCAACCCGGTCGTTTTGCGCGCCACTCTGAGGAACGGCCGGGTCGGACCGCTGGAACCGTGGGCCGACGTACGCGGTGCGTTCCCCGGCTTCCCCGCCCGTTACTGGCTGCTCAACGGCATCGTCGCCGACCCGGCCGGGCGCACCCTCCTCGTCGCCTCCAACGGGACGGAGGCCGTCTGGCGCATCGACACCGCCACCCGCGAGGTCAGCCGCCTCGACCTGGGGGAGGAGTCCTTCGGCGCGGACGGCATGGTGCTGCACGGCCGCACCCTGTACGCCGTGCTCAACTACGGCGCCCCGCACGGCGTGTACATCGCCCGGCTCGACGCGGACCTGCGCACCGGCACGGTCGTGCACCGCGTCACCGGCGACCCGTTCGACCTGCCCACCACGCTGGCCCGCCACGCGTGCCGCCTCTACGTCGTGAACAGCCAGAACGACGAACCGCCCGGCACCCCGCCCTACACGGTGACCGCCCTGGACGACCCGATGTGCGGGGCCGGCGGCTGATCCACGGGACGGCGTGCGGCGGGCCGCCCTCCACGGGGGAGCGGACGGTCCGCCCACGCCGGCGGGGCCGCACGTGTGCGCCGAGCGGCTGAACTCCGCGACGCGGCCAGGACACGGCACGGACGGGCGGCAATGTCTGGCACATGACGTCCGGGACAGGCACGGCCGAGGATGCGACGAAGGGGCGGCTCGTCCTGTGGACGCTCGCCGCCGGACAGTTCCTCATGGCGCTCGACAGCTCCGTCATGAACGTCTCCATCGCGACGGTCGCCGACGACGTGGACACGACGGTCACCGGCATCCAGGGCGCCATCACCGCGTACACGCTGGTGATGGCCATGCTCATGATCCCGGGCGGGAAGGTCGGCGCGATCGTCGGCCGCCGGCGCGCCTTCACCATCGGCTGCGTCATCTACGGATGCGGCTCCCTCACCACGTCCCTCGCCCCGAACCTGCCCGTGCTGCTGCTCGGCTGGTCCTTCCTGGAGGGCGTCGGCGCGGCCCTCATCCTGCCCGCGATCGTCGCCCTGGTGGCGGGCAACTTCCCGGCCGAGCGGCGCCCCGCCGCCTACGGACTCGTCGCCGCGGCCGGTGCGGTGGCGATCGCGCTGGGCCCGCTGATCGGCGGGTTCGCCACCACCTATCTGTCCTGGCGCTGGGTCTTCGCCGGGGAGGTGCTGGTGGTGGCCGCCATCCTGTCGGTGGCCCGGCACATCCACGACCCCCTGGGCGTCCGACGGCCCCGCCTCGACCTCATCGGCGCCGCCCTGTCCGCCCTCGGCCTCGGCACCTTCGTCTACGGCGTGCTCCGCTCGGACGAATGGGGCTGGTTCCGTCCCAGGCCCGGGGCCCCCGACTGGCTCGGCGTGTCCCTCGTCGTCTGGCTGATGCTGGCCGGCGTGCTGCTGATCCGGGTCTTCCTGCACTGGGAGGAGCACCTGGTCGCCCAGCACCGCGATCCGCTCCTCGACCCGGCCCTGCTGCGGGTCGGGCAGCTCACCGGCGGACTCACCATGTTCTTCTTCCAGTACCTGGTGCTGATGGGCGTCTTCTTCGTCGTCCCGCTCCACCTGTCGATCGCCCTCGGCCTGTCCGCGCTCCAGACCGGCGCGCGCCTGCTGCCGCTGTCGCTGACCCTGCTGGCGGCGGCCACCCTGATCCCCCGCTTCCTCCCCGACGTCTCACCCCGGCGGGTCGTCCGCCTCGGCATCCTCGCGCTGCTCGCCGGCGCGGTCGTCCTGATGGCCGCGCTGGACGCCGACGCCGGGGCGGAGATCGTGACCGTGCCGTTCCTGCTGATCGGGCTCGGCACGGGCGCGCTCGCCTCCCAGCTCGGCTCGGTCACCGTGTCGGCGGTGCCGGACGAGCAGAGCGCGGAGGTCGGCGGCATCCAGAACGCCGTCACCAACCTCGGCTCGTCCATCGGCACCGCGCTCGCCGGGTCCATCCTGATCGGTGTGCTCGCCTCGTCGTTCCTGACGAGCTTCGAGCAGAACCCCGCGGTGCCGGCCGAGGTCAAGGACCGGGCCGCCGTACAACTGCAGAGCGGCGTGACGTTCCTGTCGGACGCTCAGCTCAGGTCCGCGCTCGACGAGGCGGGCGTGGACGAGGAGGTCGCCCGGGCGGCGCTGGACGCCAACGCCGAGGCCCGGCTGGACGGGCTGCGGGCGGCCCTCGCCATCCTCGCCTTCGCCTGCGCCCTCGCGCTGTTCTTCACCTCGCGCATCCCCACGACCCAGCCCCGCTCCGCCTAGGTCGTGTCCGCAAAGTCCCGTCTGCCGCCCGGCGCCCGGCACGCCCTCTCGGCGCACCGGCCGCCCACCCGCGTACAACCAGTACGCGGGAGTCCGCCCGGCACACCGAGAGCACGCACCGGACACTGCTCGGCCCGCCCTACGGGCGGACGACGGGACTTTGCGGACACGACCTAGCCGGACGCGCCGGCCCGTCCGGAATCCGGGTCGGCGGTGCGGGCGCGCGCCCGGTGAGCGATACTGACACGCTGGGTTTCGTGCCCGGGCGCCGGGGGCGGCGGCATCGGACGGCGTGGCCGGGGGAGCGGGCCGGACGGCGACCGGGCGTGGGGAGTGGACCGCCCGCGTGTGGGTAGGCGCGGGCGGACGGACGGGGAGCACAGGCATTGATGAGGGATCCAGAGCCCACGGGTGGCCAGAGCGGGGGCGCGGCCGGGACGGCCGTGCTGCGCACGAGCATCGCGCTGGACGGGGACGGCACGGCCATCGCCCACGCCCGCCACTTGGCCGTCGCCTTCCTGACACGGGCGCAGAGCGAGCACGGGGTGCGGCTGTCCCAGCGCGGCATGGACCTCACCCAGCTGGTCGTCAGCGAACTGGTGACCAACGCCCGCAAGTACGCGCCGGGCCCGGCCCGGATGGACCTCAGCATCGACGGCGAGGTGGTGGAGGTCTCCGTGTGGGACTCCGATCCCGTGCTGCCGGTCGCCCGGGCCGCCGACGCGGGCCGGGTCGGACAGCACGGTCTGGAGATCGTGATGGCCGTCTCCCAGGGCTTCTCCGCCCAGCGGGAAGCGTCCGGCAAGCGCATCACCGCCCGGATCGGCCTGGCGGACGAGGCCCCGGCCGCCGGTGCCGACGCCCGGCCGGCCGGTTAGGACAGAAGCTCGACATAGCCGTCCGTCCCGTGCACCCGGATCCGCTGCCCGTCCTGGATCAGCCGGGTGGCCCGCTCCACCCCGACCACGGCCGGCAGACCGTACTCCCGGGCGATCACCGCGCCATGGGTCATCAGACCGCCCACCTCCGTCACCAGGCCCGCGATCCCCACGAAGAGCGGTGACCAGCTGGGGTCGGTGAACCGCGTGACCAGGATGTCGCCCGCCTCCAGATCGGCGTCCGCCATGTCGAGGACGACCCGGGCCCGGCCCTCCACGGTCCCTCCGGACACCGCCAGACCGGCCAGCGCCCCCTCCGGCACGTCGTCGCGCCGGTACGCCCCCGACAGCGCCTGTCCGTCCGAGGTGAGCACCCGGGGCGGGGTGAGTGCCTGGTACGAGCGGAAGGCGTCCTTGCGGCGCCGCACCAGCCGCTCGTCCACCCGGCGCGTGCGGACGGCCTCCTCGAACTCGTCGAACGTCAGGTGGTAGACGTCCTCCCGGTCGGCGAGGACGCCGGCCCGCACCAGCCCGTCGGCCTCCCGCAGCAGGGCCTGCCGGTAGACGAAGGAGCGGCTGACGATGGCGTACTTCGGGTACTCCCGGTAGCCGGCGAACGCGCGGACCTGCCCGATCATCCGGCGTGCCGTGTCGGCCCTGCGCTCGCCGTCCGGCAGCTCCCGCAGCCGCTCCAGCACCTCGCGCTCCTTCGCGAGCGCCCTGCGGCGGCCCTCCTCGAAACGGCGCGCGGCGGCGCCCGGTTCGAAGGCGCGGACATGGTCGAGGACGACCGGGACCAGCGCGCTGGGCTGTTCCCGCCAGCGGGGCCGCGTGATGTCGATCTCGCCGACGCAGCGCATGCCGTACCGGTCGAGGTACGCCTCGATGGCGTCCCGTGCCGCGGCGCCACCGGGGACCTTGGGCAGCTCGTCCAGGAAGCCGTCGTCCTCGACGCCCTGGAGGAAGGCGACCACCTCCGGGTGCGGGCGGACCACGTCGGCGACGTCGAGCAGCGCCAGCCCCATCTCCGCGGTCACGTTGCCGGGGGCGGACAGGGTGAGCGTGTCGGCGGCGTTCTTCTCGCCGAGCCAGTCCTCCAGCCGGTCGTTGAGCCACCAGGTGGCCTCCATGCCCGCCATGATCGCGCGGATGTTCAGCGGATCGCCGATCTCCCGCTTGTGCTCCTCGAACGCCTCCCGCAGGAACGCGAACAGCGCGGGACCGCTCTTCGTGCGGATGTCCCGCTCCAGCGCGGCCAGGGAGCCCCGGCTGCGCTCGATCAGCTCGGTGACGACGGCCGGATCGGTCTCCTCCGGGTCGGCCCCGCCACCGGCGGGCGGCTTCCCGGTGCCCGTCTCCACGGGCGCCGGCGCGAACTCGCCGCTCTCCAGGACGGTCTCGAGCGCGTCCCGGGTCAGCGGGTCGCCGCGGCCGACGACGTCCAGGAGAGCGGTCCGGCTCCCGGGCGCCGCCAGCCGGGCGGTGGCGTCGACGAACAGCCGCCCGCCGGCCTCGTACATCGGGGCCAGCGCCGTCAGCTGCCAGATCGACAGGCCCAGGGGCTTCATGGCGTCGGTCATCATCTGCTGGTGGCCGACGGAGAGATAGACGCGGAAGGTGTCGTCGTCCCGCTCGGGCACGGGGAACAGGGTGGTGATCGGCCGGCTCTGCACGATGTGGAAGCCGTCGCCGTCCAGGCACCACTCGATGTCCTGGGGGCTGCCGAAGTGCGCCTCGATCCGGCGCCCGAGCGCGACCAGCTCCACGGCCTGATCGTTCGTCAGGACCGGTTCGTGCCGCCGCCGTTCCTCGACGGTCGTCTCCCGCGTCCCGCCGCCCGGCAGGGCGTGCAGGGCGCGCCGCTTCACGGCGATGGTCCGCGCGACGACCTCGCCGTGCCGCACGGTGAGGACGTCCGGGTCCACCAGCCCCGACACCAGGGCCTCGCCGAGGCCGAGACCGGCGTCCACGGTCGCCGTGCGGCGGTCGCCCGTCACCGGGTCGGCCGTGAACAGGATGCCGGAGGCCCGTGGCAGGACCATCCGCTGCACGACCACGGCCATGTGGACCGTACGGTGGTCGAGGCCCTGGCGCCGGCGGTAGGTCACCGCCCGCTCGGTGAACAGCGAGGCCCAGCACCGGCCGACCTGCCGGAGGATCTCCTCCGTGCCCACGACGTTCAGGTACGTGTCCTGCTGGCCCGCGAAGGACGCGGTCGGCAGGTCCTCGGCCGTCGCGCTGGACCGTACGGCGTACGCGGCCCCCTCACCGTGCCGGGCGAGCGCGCCGGTGACCGCCGCCGCCACCTCGTCCGGGAGCGGCGTCTCCTCGATGACGCGGCGCAGCCGGGCGGCGAGGGAGCGGACCGCCTCCCCGTCGCCGTCGTCCACCCGGGACAGCCGCTCGAGCAGCTCACCGGCCTCGGGGGCCTGCGCCATGATCCGCCGGAAGGCGTGCGTCGTCACACAGAACCCGGCCGGCACCCGGACCCCGTCGATCCGGGACAGCTCTCCCAGGTGGGCGCCCTTCCCGCCGACCTCGGCGAGCCCCGTCGCGTCGACGTCCTGAAGGTCCACCACCAGACGCCCGTTCATCGCGCCACCTCCCGCACGGCCGCCCGGCACGGGCGGGGGGAGCGTGGGTACGCCGACAACACCACAAGCACGTCGAGCCCTCATTTCCGCAGGCAGTGGCAACGGCCGACGATTCTGCGCCCTCACCGGGGCCTTGCCGCAAGCCCCCGGGTGGGCTATACGTTGAGAAGGGCGAGGAGATCGAACTCCTCGCCCTTCGCGTTCAGGCCTCCCCGTGTGCGCCCGCGCCCTCAGACGGTCGTGGTGAACCGCTCCCAGACGCGGTGCGCGCCCATCAGTTCCCGCACCTGCTCCAGCGTGGCCGCGCCGTCGGCACCGACCACGACGCCCGGCGCGTCGACCGGGATGCCGGCCGCCTCCAGGGCCGCCTCGCCGCCCGCCCAGGCGCCGATCGCCTTGCCGTGCCGGAAGGCCTCGGCCAGCAGCTGCACCACGCGCGGGTCGGTGCCCGCCCGGGGGCCGGACGGCAGCGCCTTGGCGTCACGGGAGCCGTGGGCGTCGTCCCCGGCGGTCGGCGCGCCCGCCACCAGCAGCGCGTCGAACTCGATGGACCGCGCGGTCACGAACGTCCGCTGCACGGTCACCGCGTCGTCGCCGGTGCCCAGCGTGCCGCCGGCCGGGGCGACGACCAGCGGCACCATGTCCGCGCCGAGGACCGCCTCACGCACCGACCGCACCCCGTCCAGGTCGCCGCCCTCGGCGGTGACGATGCCGACGAGTCGCCCGTCGGTCGGCCAGACCTGCCCGACCTGGGACAGCGCCGGGCTCGGCTCGACGTCGGCGAGCGGCTCGGTCGGCTCGGGCGCGGGCAGCCCCAGGCCCTCCGCGACGCGTGCGCACAGCACGGGGTCGATGTTGGCGAGCGTCTGCAACACCCGCTCCTTGACGGCCTGTTCGTAGCACTTGCCGAGCTCGAACGTGTAGGCGCCGATGATGTGCTCCTGCTCGACGGCGCTCATGCTGAGCCAGAACCGGCGCGCCTGGCTGAAGTGGTCGGAGAACGACTCGGGCGCCTCGCGGACCTTCGTCCCCTCCGGCACCACCACCGGCGTCTCGACGTACGCGCCGTTGTCCGCGCCGGCCAGGAACGGGCAGCCCCCGTCGAGGGAGTTGGGCCGGTACGGGGCGACACCGCGGTGCACGGCGTCCTGGTGGAAGCCGTCGCGGTGCATGTCGTTGACCGGCGCGTGCGGCCGGTTGATCGGGATCTGCGCGAAGTTCGGGCCGCCGAGCCGGGTGATCTGGGTGTCCAGGTACGAGAACAGGCGCCCGGCGAGCAGCGGGTCGTCGGTGATGTCGATACCGGGGACCAGATGGCCGACGTGGAAGGCGACCTGCTCGGTCTCGGCGAAGAAGTTCGAGGGGTTCCGGTTGAGCGTGAGCAGCCCGATCGGCTGCACCGGGGCCAGCTCCTCGGGAACGAGGTTCGTCGGGTCGAGCAGGTCGATGCCCTCGAACATCTGGTCGGGGGTATCGGGGAAGGTCTGGATGCCCAGCTCCCACTCCGGGTAGGCGCCGGCCTCGATGGCGTCGGCGAGGTCGCGGCGGTGGAAGTCCGGGTCGACGCCGCCCGCGATCTGCGCCTCCTCCCACACCAGCGAGTGCACACCCAGCTTCGGCTTCCAGTGGAACTTCACCAGCGTCGTGGAGCCGTCCTCGGCCACCAGCCGGAACGTGTGGACGCCGAAGCCCTCCATCATGCGGTACGACCGCGGGATGCCCCGGTCGGACATGTTCCACAGCGTGTGGTGGGTGGCCTCGGTGTGCAGGGAGACGAAGTCCCAGAAGGTGTCGTGCGCGCTCTGCGCCTGCGGGATCTCCCGGTCCGGGTGCGGCTTCCCGGCGTGGATGACGTCCGGGAACTTGATGGCGTCCTGGATGAAGAACACCGGGATGTTGTTGCCGACGAGGTCGAAGACGCCCTCCTCGGTGTAGAACTTCGTCGCGAAGCCGCGCGTGTCCCGCACCGTGTCGGCGGAGCCGCGGGAGCCCAGCACGGTGGAGAAGCGCACGAAGACCGGCGTCTCGACGCCCGGCGCCAGGAACGCCGCCTTCGACACCGACGACGCCGTGCCGTAGCTCTTGAAGACGCCGTGCGCGGCCGCGCCGCGCGCGTGCACGACGCGCTCCGGGATGCGCTCGTGGTCGAAGTGCATGACCTTCTCGCGCAGATGGTGGTCCTGGAGCAGGACCGGGCCGCGCGGGCCCGCCTTGAGCGAGTGGTCCGTGTCGTAGCGGCGGACGCCCTGAGCGTCCGTCAGATAGGCGCCGGACTGTGCCATGCGGGCCCGCGCCGCCCCCGTCGCCTGGCCGGTGGGCGACATCGTGTCCGGCCCGCTCTGGTCGGGCTTCGGCGGCAGGGGCTCGCGCGGCTCGGTCGGCTCCGCGAGCGTCGGGGACTGCGGGGCGGGCTTGCCGGGGATTCCCTCCTCCGGACCCGCACCGGCACCCTGGACGGCTTCGGTGACCTTGTCCGCCGCCCGCTTGAGGGGGTTGGGCTGGCTCATCGCTATCGTTCCTCTGCTTCCTGCCGGCCACGGCCGGCCGGCGACCCGTGCCGGCTGCCGTGAGATCCGGCGCCGGGTACCCGGTTGTGCCGGACATATCCCCCGCCCCGGCGGTCCCGTACGCCCCCTACGCCCCATCGGACCAGGCCGCTGAGCGGGAACACCCGTACGCTCACCCGCATGCCGACCGACCACTTCGCCGACGACCCCCGCACCCAGCTGGAGCGCATGCTGGCGGGCGACCTCTACATCGCCGACGACCCCGAGATCCTTCGCAGGCAGCAGCGGGCCGTGCGCCTCGCCGCCCGCTACCAGGCCGCGTTCGCGGAGGACGCCGAGGCGGCCCGGCCGATCCTCGCCGAGCTGCTCGGCTCGCTGGGGGAGGGGGCCCAGGTCCGGCCGCCGCTGTACGTCGACTACGGCGGCAACATCACCGTCGGCGCCCGGACCTTCGTCAACTACAACCTGACCGCCCTGGACGTCGCGGCCATCACCATCGGCGAGGACTGCCAGATCGGCCCCGGCGTCCAGCTGCTCACCCCCACGCACCCGCTGGAACCGGGGCCGCGCCGGGACAAGCTGGAGGCCGCCCGGCCGATCGTCATCGGCGACAGCGTCTGGCTCGGCGGCGGTGCCATCGTCCTGCCCGGCGTCACGATCGGCGACAACTCCGTCATCGGAGCCGGCGCCGTCGTCACCAGGGACGTCCCGGGGAACGTCGTGGCCCTCGGCAACCCGGCCCGCCCTGTCCGCACCCTCTGACCGCCCCGCCCCGTCCCGCCCAGCCCTGGACGCCCCGTCCCGCCCCGCCCTGGACACCGGACACCCCGACGCGGCTGACGGCCTGCCCGACGTGCCGGGAGACGGGCACGGGCCGGTCAGGCGTGATCGTTGAGCGATCCGTTCTTCATATCTTCTGATCGGTCGGTGTCGTTCCCGCGCAGGCCGCCTCCCGGCCCCCTCGGATCGTCCTACGGTCTCGTTCGCGGGCCCGGAACCGGCGCCCGTCAGAGCACCGACAAGGGGAGGCGCCGATGGCGAACGTGGAAGTGACGCTGAAGGAGATGATGGCGGGGATCGAGGGGGCGCTGGGCGCGGCGGTGGTCGACTACACCAGCGGCATGGCCCTCGGCACCCTCGGCGGGGGGAAGGACCTGGACCTGAACGTCGCCGCCGCGGGGAACACGGACGTCATCCGCGCCAAGGTGCGGACCATGGAGCACCTCGGCCTCACGGGCGCGGTGGAGGACATCCTGATCACGCTGAACAACCAGTACCACGTCATCCGGCTGGTCGCCGGGCGCAGCGGCAACGGGCTGTTCCTGTACCTCGTGCTGGACAAAACCCGCTCCAACCTCGCCATGGCCCGCCACCAGCTCAAGCGGCTCGAGGAACAGCTCGAGGTCTGAACCCGCGACCGCTCCGGGCCGCCGTGCGCCCACGAGTTGAAGACTTCTTCAAGTCATCACATGGAGAGGGCCGCACTTCGTGAACGCCGGCCGCCCGGGCCCAGCAAGATGAGCGGGACCCCCATGACGCGACCGGGACCCCGGGCCCGCCGCGTCATGGGGAGAGGCACCTACGGACCGGCAGGAAGAGCGTGATGCACGTTCCCCTCTATCAAGCCAAGGCGGAGTTCTTCCGCATGCTCGGGCACCCGGCACGCATCAGGGTGCTGGAACTGCTGCAGCACGGACCGGTCCCGGTCCGGGACCTGCTCGCCGACATCGAGATCGAACCCTCCAGCCTCTCGCAGCAGTTGGCGGTGCTGCGGCGCGCGGGCATCGTGGTCTCCATCCGGGAGGGTTCGACCGTCAGCTACGCGCTCGCCGGCGGTGACGTGGCCGAGCTGCTGCGGGCCGCCCGGCGCATCCTCACGGAGCTGCTGGCCGGCCGGAACCAGCTCCTCGCGGAGCTGCAGCAGTCCGACGACCCCGCGCCGCCGGTGGCCGCGGCTGCCCGGCGGCCCGGCGGAGACGGCGCGCACTGACGAGTTCTCTGGACAAGGAGGTCCCGCAGTGCTGTCGTGGCCATGACGATGTTCCGTGCGGGGAACAGGAGCCGAACGTCATGCCGAGTCGTCCGCGCCGCCTCTGCGGCGCCCTGGTGGCCCTGGTGATCGCCGCGGCCGGCCTCGCCGCACTGCCCGCGCCGGCGCACGCCGCCCCGGCACCGGTGTGCGCCCTGTCCTGCGACACCCTCGACCCGTCGAAGGCGCGGCAGGACACCTTCCCGGTCGCCGACCGCGTCGTCAACGGCCGCCTGCTGCGACTGCACGTCTCCGACCCGGACTCCATGGCCTGGGCGAGCATCGACCGCGCCGGCACGGGCGACGCCGTATGGCTGGACCGGTCCTGGGACCGCGGCGCCACCTGGGAGCCCCTGCTCGGCAAGGCGACCGTGCCGGCGACCTGGACCGGCACCCGCACCCTCATGTACAACCTCACCGATCCGGTCGCCCACCGGCGCGGCTGGATCCGCGCCTGCGGCGACGCGGCGGCCGTCACCTGCACGGACTGGGTGTACCCCACGGTGTGCGACGGGACGTCCTGCGACGGCGACGACCCCGCCGGGGCGACCGGCGACGACCGGCCGGTACCGGCGGCCACGCTGTTCGGGCGGACCGTCGACCTGCACCTGGACCAGGCGCGCGGCACGGCCTGGGCGACGATCGCGCGAGGCGGCGCCGGCGACGAGATCTGGCTGGACCGCTCCTGGGACGGCGGCGCGACCTGGCCCGAGGGCTCCTCCCTGGGACGTACGGCCGTACCGGCGGGCGCGTCCGCCACCCGTACCGTCATGATCGCGACCCGCGACCCGCGCGGCCTGCTGTACGGCGGGGCGGTACGGGCCTGCGGACGGGCGGCCGACCGCCAGGAGGGCGGCTGCACCGCGTGGGCGCGGCCCGCCCCGACCCGGGCCCGGGCCGCGGCGGACGCGCTGATGGCCACGTACCGGACCGACGAGGGCTGGTGGCGGAGCAGCTGGTGGAACTCGGCGGTCGCCGTGACCACGGTGGCCGAGTTCGCGCGCCGCACCGGCCGGCACGACTACGACTGGGCGATCGCCCGCACCTTCGAGCAGAACAAAGGCGTCTTCCCGGCCGGCGCGCGAAGCTCCGACCCCGTCGAGGGGCACTTCATCAGCCGCGCGATCGACGACGCCGCCTGGTGGGCGGTGGCCTGGCTGACCGCGTACGACCTCACCCGTGAGCGGCGCTACCTCGACGAGGCCGTCACCATCACGTCGTACGTGGACGAGTACTGGGACCCGGGCACCTGCGGCGGCGGTGTGTGGTGGGACCGGGAGCGCACCTACAAGAACGCCGTCACCAACGGCCTGTACCTGTGGCTGACGACCGCCCTGCATCGGCGGCTGCCCGGCGACACCGTCTGGGCCGGCCGGTCGGCGGCGGCCGCGCACTGGTACCTGGGCAGCGGACTGATCGACGCGGCCGGACTGGTGAACGACGGTCTGACGGCGAGCTGCGCCAACAACGGGCAGACGGTGTGGAGCTACAACCAGGGCCTCGCGATCGGCGCCTTCACCCAGCTGTGGCGGACCACCGGCGAGACCCGGTACCTCGACACGGCCCGCCGCCTCGCCGACGCGGCGATCAGCTCACCCCGGCTGACCCGCGACGGCGTCCTGACCGAGTCCTGCGATGTCGGCACCGCGTCCTGCGACGACAACCAGAAGCAGTTCAAGGGCATCTTCGTCCGCCATCTGGCCGACCTCGCCGACGCCACCGGGTCGGCCACGTACCGCGCCTACCTCACCCGCCAGGCCGACTCCGTCTGGGACCACGACCGTGACGCGCTCAACCGCCTGGGCCAGCGCTGGGCCGGCACCACCCCCGATCCGGCGGACTGGCGCACGCAGGCCAGCGCCCTGGAGGCCCTCACCGCGGTGGAGCCCCCTGGGCGCTGGTGACGCCGGAGTCAGCCGGTGGGCATGCCGCGACGCCCGGAGGACGGCTTGTCCGACGAACGGGCCGCGGCGCTGGCGGCCAGCCCCAGCAGCAGGGCGATGACGCCGACGATGACGTTGTTCACGACCGACCTCGTCGTGCTGACGTCACCGGCCACGGCCCAGGGCGAGATGATCGTCCACAGGCCCAGCGCGCAGCAGGCCCAGGCCATGCTGTGCGTGCGCTCGTAGGCGCGTCCGAAACCGCCGCTCATCAGCAGCGCGTAGGCGATGCCGAGGATCAGGTTGTTCACGGCCAGGGTGGTCAGGCCGTTGAACCCCGCGATCCACGGCGACGCCGCCAGATACAGCCCCGTGAGCAGGGCCAGCGTCTCGATGGCCTGCCCCTGGGAGCTGGTGGACGCACGCTCCGCCATCTCATGGCGGTGGCGCATGTCGAGGATGTCGGGATGGGTCTCCATGGTGGACCGGGAAGAGGTCGTCATGCCTTCACCTCCGAGGTGGTGGGGCCCCCGATTGCCGATCCACGAGTAACCCCCTGTCCACGGCGCACGCGTGCCACGGCGCCCCTTCTTCCGTCTCGTGGTGGTGCGAGGCACGGAGCGCAACCCCATGGGAACAGCGGGGCATCCCGCTGGACCGGCAGCTACGCAACTGGCGCGAGCTCAACGTGCCGCCCATCGACCCCGACCGCTGCGACCCGTACACACGGTGCCGCATCATCACCATGAACGGGATCGAGGTCGAGGCGATCCTCTTCAGCCACCAGCTCGCCCGCAACACCGTCGACCCCGAGATCAAACGTCAGCTCGCCCGCACCCGCTACATCGAGGCGCAGCAGCAGAAGGTCGTGAACTGGCTGCTGCCGGGCGTCTCCTCCGTGTTGGAGACGACCATCGCCTACGAGCAGGTCGCCGTCCACGAGACCGGCCGCCGAGGAGGAGGTCGTCCACCCCTTCGCCCGGCGCAACCTCGCGGGCGGTGAACAGGTCGTGGAGGACCGGCTCGCCGAGGAACGCGCGGCCAAGGAGACGCTGGCCGCCCTCGACGACGTCGACCCCGACGACCCCACGTTCATGCCGCGGCTGATGAAGCTGCGCAAGGACGTCCAGGAACACGCGCGTGCCGAGGAACGGTACGAGTTCACGCACATCCGCCGCAGCGCCGACCCGGGGCAGCTCGCCACGATGGCCAAGGCCGTCAAGGCCGCCGAGGCCATGGCGCCCACCCGTCCGCACCCCGGAGTGGAGTCCGGGGCGGCGAACGTGGCCCTCGGCCCGGTGGCCGCGCTGATGGACCGCACCCGGGACACGGTCCGCAAAGCGATGGGCGAGAAAGGCTGACGCCCCCGCGCGGGCCCGGCCGCCGCGCCGGACCCGCGCCGGGAGCGCGGGCGTCACCGACGCGCGGTGCGGGCGACCGGCTCGCCGGCGGGCCGCCCGCCGTTCTGGTGGCGCAGCCGCACCTCGACGTGGCCGTCGGTGATCCGGGTCTCGAACGAGGGCTGCGGGGCGGTGGCGGGACCGCTCACGTTCCAGCCGTCCGAGAGCCGGAAGACGCTGCCGTGCCAGGGGCACCGCACACACCCGTCGGCGACCGTGCCCTCGGCGAGCGGCCCGGCGAGATGGCTGCACCGCTCGGCCAGCGCGTGCACCTGCCCGCCTGGCTCGCGCACGACCAGCACCGGTACGTCGTCGACGCTGCGCCGGACCGGCTCCCCGGCCGGGAAGTCGGCGACGGCCCCGACCCGGTGCCAGCCCTCGGTGACGACGTGCGGCACCTCCTCCGCGTGATTGGCGCCGGATGCCTGCCGGTACGCCAGATGGCCACCCAGCATGCCTCCGACCCCGACCGCCGTCAGACCGAGGAAGCCGTACGCCCGGCCCGCCGCCTCGCGGCCCCGGACGCGGCAGCTCAGCGAGGTGGCGTACAGGCCGACAGCGGCGATGTTGGTCAGGGCGTGCACCAGACCGACGCGCTGCTGCTGCCGGTGCAGCTCGGCCCAGTCGACCCAGCCGGCGACGGCGGCGGGCCCCGCGGCCGCCAGCCCCAGCGCGACGAGCAGCCGGGATTCGCGCGAGCGGCCGGGGCGCAGGTCCAGGACGGCCGCCGACATCCAGCTGCCGATGGGCACCTGCACCATCAGCGGATGCAGCGGATGCCCCAGCCACCGGCCGTGCAGCGCGTCGCGGCCGCGCCCCAGGGGCAGGGCCCGGACCCCCGAGCGCAGCGCATCGATGACTTTGTCGGCCGCGGGCTCGCGCTCCAGGCGGTCCAGCAGCGACAGGACGCGGTTCCGTCCCAGTGGACGGCGTGGCGATTCGCTCATGCCGGCCCGGGTCCCCACCCCCGGGACGCGGCAAACGAGCCGGCCGACCGCCCTCGGAGAGGCCGTCGGGCGGACCATGGAAGGCAGGAGTGACATGGTGACCGAGACGACGGGTTGATCATGGTGTGGGTCGTGTGCCGCGTGCCGGGCCGCCGGGAGGACGGACGGCGCGCGGCGGTCCCGGCGAGTCCCCTGGCCGTCGTACGTCCCGTGCCGCATCGTGAACAGGTCGCCGACCTGTGGGAAGAACGCCGTCATCGGCGGGGTGCGGACAGCGGTACGCCGGTGGGACGGGAAGAGGGGCGAGTGTGATGGGCCGAGCGAATCAGCGTCCGGCACGGCCGGGATTCCCGCAGGAGGCCACCTCCGGCGCCAGCGGGCTCATGGACCTGCTCGGCGTCGCCGCGGTGCTGGTCGAGGCCGACGGCCGGATCGACATGTGGAGCCCCCAGGCCGAGGCGCTGTTCGGGTACTCCGGCGACGAGGCCCTCGGCCAGTACGCGTCCCGGCTGCTGGTCGACCCGGAGCACCGCGCCGAGGCCATCAGGCTGTTCGCCTCGGTCATGGACAGCGGCGAGGACTGGGCGGGCGTCTTCCCCGTCCGGCACAAGGACGGCAGCCTCCGCATGGTCGAGTTCCGCAACATGCGGCTGACGGACAACATCGGCGACCACTACGCGCTGGGGCTCGCCACGGACCGGGCGACGCTGCGCCAGGTGGAGCGCAAGGTCGCCCTGTCCAGCCAGCTCGTCACCCAGGCGCCCATCGGGCTCGCCGTCCTCGACACCGAGCTGCGCTATGTGGCCGTCAACCCCGCGCTGGCGGCGATGCACGGTGTCTCCGAGGCCGACCACATGGGGCGCGGCTTCCGCGAGATCCTGCCCGGCGCGCCGTTCGCGGTCGCCGAGGCCCAGATGCTCGAGGTCCTGGAGACCGGCCTGCCCGTGGTCGACCAGCAGGTGGTCGGACGCACCCGGGCCGACCCGGGCAGCGACCACGCGTGGGCCGTCTCCCTCTACCGCCTGGAGGACCACACCGGGCAGGTCCTGGGCATCGCCAACGTCATCGTCGACGTCACCGACCGCTACGAGTCGGCGCAGCGCGCCGAGCGGGCGCAGCAGCGGCTGCGCATGATGGCCGACGGCTCGGCCCGTATCGGCACCACCCTGGAGGTCGAGCGGACCGCTCAGGAACTCGCCGACGTCCTCGTCCCGGACCTGGCCGACATGGTCGCCGTCGACATCATCGACTCCCTGCTCCAGTCGGGGCGCCCCGACCCCGGCGACGGGCTCCCGCTGTTCCGCGCCCTCGCGGTCAAGACCGCCTACCCGACCGACGCCTCCGAGGCGCTCATCCAGCCGGGCCATCTCACGACCTACCACGCCGACCATCCGGCCGCCCACTGCTTCCGCACCCGTGAGGCCCAGCTGATCACCCACCTGGAGCGAGCCGACCTCCGGCGGGTCGCGGCCGACGACGAGAGCGCGCGGCGGCTCGCCGAGGCCGGTGTGCACACCGACATGGCGGTGCCGCTGATCGCCCGCGGCGAGGTCGTCGGCGTCATGGGCCTGGCCCGGGCCCGCAACCCCCGCCCCTTCGACGGGGACGACCTCACCCTCGCCTGCGAACTGGCCTCGGCCGCGGCGCTCAGCATCGACAACGCGATCCTGCACCAGCACATCCGCAGCGCCGCCGAGACCCTCCAGCGCAGCCTGCTCCCGCAGCTCTCACCCCGCCACCCCGGCCTGGAGATCGCCGCCCGCTACCGGCCCGCGCAGGCGTTCAGCGAGGTCGGCGGCGACTGGTACGACATCATCCCCCTCGACGGCGACCGTACGGCCCTCGCCGTCGGTGACGTCATGGGCAGCGGCATCCCGGCCGCCACCGCCATGGGCCGGCTGCGCACCGCCACGTCCACGCTGGCGGACCTCGACCTCGACCCGGCCCGCATCCTCACCCACCTCGACAAGATCACGCAGGATCTGGACCCGTTCTTCGCCACCTGCGTGTACGCCGTGTACGACCCGTACCGGCACGTACTGCAGATCGCGTCCGCCGGGCACCTGCCGCCCGCGCTGGTGCCCGACGGGGGCCCGCCGAGACTCCTCGACCTGCCGTCGGGCACCCCGCTGGGGGTGGGCGGGGGCTCCTTCGAGACGACCACCCTCGCCCTCGACCCCGGCGACCAGCTCGTGCTCTACACCGACGGGCTGGTCGAGACCCGCGACGACCCCATCGACGAGCGGCTGGACCATCTGCTGAGCCTGCTGGAGGGCCCGCCCAGCGCCCCGGAGGACCGCTGCGACCGGCTCCTGAGCAGCCTCCGAAAGCCCTCCGACCACGACGACGTGGCCCTCCTCATCGCCCAGGCCCACCCGGTGAAGCCCGCGTGACGGGCACCCCGCTCACTCGTCGACGGCGGTCCCGAACCCGGCGTCGGTGGGCGGCGCGGCCAGGGAACGCGGACCGTACGACCACGACCCCCGGGCGACGACCCCGGCGGCCGACCCGGGGAGGTGCCAGGCCGACCCGTCGGCGCTGTTCTCGCCGGGCGCCGTCGCCAGCAGCCCGGCGCGGCCGTCGCGGTCGGTGTCCGCGAACCGGACCTGCGCGCCGAAACGGTCGCCCTTCTCGACCGTGCCCGGCACGTTCGCCGTGTTCTGGGTGAAGGAGACCGCACCGGCCGTGGTCAGTCCCCGGGCCGAGCCGCGCAGGACGACGACCATCCCCGCGTCCCGTACGGTGCCGACGTCCTCGCCGGGCACACCGATGGCGAGATCCGCGAACCCGTCCCCGTCGGCGTCGCCCAGCGACACGTCGTAGCCGAAACCGTCGCCCAGTTCGGGAGTGCCCGGCACCCCCGGATCGCGCTGGAGCCACACCTGGTCCGGCCGGCCGTATTCGTCCAGGTCGGTGAAGGCGTCCGGGCCGCCGAGGAACACCAGGACGGAGCCGCCGGTGAGCGGCTCGTACTCGTCCTCCAGCCGGTCCGGCCGACCCGCGACCAGGTCGTCGTACCCGTCGTGGTCGATGTCCCCGGAGGCCGTCGCCGGGCCGCCGGGCAGATCGCGGACGTAGGTGAGGCCGCCGGCCCCGCCCCGGTAGACGGCCGAGCGGCCCTGGCCGTCCTCCTCCAGGCTGCGGCCGGCGACTATGAGGTCGGCGAAGCCGTCGTCGTCGTAGTCTCCCGTGGTCAGCGAGGCCGGCTGGATCTTCTCGTCGCCGGGGGCGCCGACCGTGTCGAGGCGGCCCGCGGGGCGCAGCGCGCCGCCGTCGTGGGTGAACAGGTGCACGCCCTGCCGGTCGGCCACGGCGAGCACGTCGCCGGGTACGGCGCCGCTCAGCCGCGCGGCGGCCACCGCGAGCCCGAACCCGGCGTCCGCCGCGGGCGTGGCCGCCCCGAGGGCGACGCTGCCCGACGCCGTGAGCCCGGTCCGCGAACCGAACAGGACCGTCACCCGGCCCGCGTCCTTCACACCGCCGACGTCCTCGCCGGGCACGGCCACGATCGCGTCGTCGTAGCCGTCGCCGTCCAGGTCCCCGCTCGCGACGGCGGCGCCGAAACCGTCACCGGACTCGGCGCTGCCGGGCACACCGGGAGTGTTCTGCCCGAAGATCGCCGTGCGTGCCTTTCGTGTCCCCGAGGCGGTGCCGATGCCGCGCGGCCCGCCGTACTGGACGGTGACGTAGCCGGAGTTCTTGCGGCTGCCGTCGGTCCCCGTCGGCGCCCCGACGAGGACGTCGTCGTACCCGTCGCCGTCGAAGTCGCTGTTGCGGTCGACGGCGTGCGTCCCGCCGGGCGTGCCCGCGTGGGCGCCGGGGGCGGCGGTGATCACCGCGCCGGTCAGGAGCAGGAAGGAGGCGGCGGCGACGGCCGCCGGTTTCCTGTGCGTCATGGTGTCTTCCCTCGGGCTCGCACCTGTGTGGCCTGTGCGGGTTGGACCCGCGAGAGGCCCCGAGAGTTGTAGCCGGTGCGGAGGGGAATCTCAGGCGCGCGGTTCGCGGGGCGCGGTCCGCGCGGCCAGGACGCGCTGCCGCGCCTGTTCGACCGCCCGGGTCAGCGCCTCGATGTCGTAGGCGCCCTGGTGACGCGCGCCGTTGATGAAGAAGGTCGGGGTGCCCGAGACCCCGCTGAGGTCCGCCGAGTCCACGTCCTCCGTGATCCGCCGCGCTCCCCGCTGCCGTTCGACGTCGTCGCGGAAGCGCACCAGGTCCAGGCCCAGCTCCCGCGCGTAGCCCAGCAGGTCCCGTCCGCTGAGCGCGTCCTGGCGCATCAGCAGCAGATCGTGCATCTCCCAGAACCTGCCCTGGCGTGCGGCGGCCTCCGCCGCCTCCGCCGCCAGCTGGGCGTGGGGGTGCACGTCCGGCAGCGGCAGATGCCGCCACACGTAGCGGACGTCGGAGTCGGCACCCAGCAGCTCGCGCACCACCTGCTCGGCCTGACCGCAGTAGGGGCACTCGAAGTCGCCGTACTCCACCACGGTCACCGCCGCGTCCGCCGGCCCGCGCACCCGGTCGTGCCGGGGATCGACGGCCACCGCCAGGTCCGTCGGCGTCTCCGAGGTGCCCAGCAGGGCACGTGCCCGCAGGGCCTCCGGCAGCAGGCCGATCGCTCCGGACACCAGCCAGGTCAGCGCGAACGCCACCACCAGGGAGGCGAGGATGCCGATCCGCGCCTGCTCCAGTTCCTCGCCCTCGAACGCGATGGCCGCGATCAGCAGGGAGACGGTGAAGGCCGCCCCGGCGACGGCCCCGCCCACGGTGACCGAACCCCAGCCCACATTGGGCCGCAGCCGCCCGGCCGTCAGCAGCCGCGCGCCCGCCATCGAGCCGACGATCCCGATCAGCTTCCCCGCCGCGCAGCCCACCACGATGCCCAGGGTGATCGGCGAGGTGAACGCGTCCGCCAGCTTGGCGCCACTGAGCTCGATACCCGCGTTGGCCAGTGCGAACAGCGGCACGATGCCGTAGCTCACCCACGGCAGGAACTTCTGTTCAAGACGCTCGTTGGGGGAGATCGCAGCGGCGAGTCCCTTCACCGCGTCGCGCTGCAGCTCGGGCGTGGGCTGCTCCCGGAAGGAACGGAACAGCCGGCTCGCCCGCTCCAGATCGCTGCGCGGCGCCGGATAGGCGACCACCAGGGCGCCCACGGCCAGTCCGGTGACCACGGGGTCGACGCCCGCCTCGTGCAGGGCGATCCAGACGAGCAGCGACAGCAGGGCGCAGTAGACACCCTTGCGGACGCCCGCCAGACGCAGCACCACGATGCCCAGCAGACCGCCGAACGCCACCAGGAGCGCGCCCACATGGATGCCGTCGCTGTAGAAGACGGCGATCACGACGAGGGCGACCAGGTCGTCCACCACGGAGATCGACAGCATGAAGGCGCGCAGGGCGGCCGGCAGCCGTCGGCCGAACACCGCGAGGATGCCCAGCGCGAAGGCCGTGTCCGTCGACATCGCCGTGCCCCACCCGTGCACCGAGTCATGGCCGGCGTTGATCGCGACGTAGATCACCGCGGGGACGACCATGCTGCCGAGCCCGGCCACCGCGCAGAGCACCACCCAGCGCCGGTCCCGCAGATCGCCCATGTCGAACTCGCGGCGCGCCTCCAGACCCACCACGAAGAAGAACAGGCTCATCAGCCCGGCGTTGATCCACTCGTGCAGATCGAGCGCGAGGTGATAGCTGTCGAAACCGACGGTGAAGGTCGCCCCCCACACCGCCTCGTAGGAGTGCGCGTCCATGTTGACCCACAGCAGGGCCACCACGACCGCCGCGAGCAGCAGGGCCGCGCTGCCCGTCTCGGTCTGCACGAACGTCCGCCAGCGCGCCCGGGTCTGGCTGGACATCGTCTCGCTGGCATCGCTGGACTCGTAGCCGCTCACCGCCCGATTATCGCCGCCGGGCCGCCCGGGCGCCGGGACGGCTTGCCCCGGCCCCGTGCGGCCCGGCGACGCTCACCCGGACGGCCGTCGCGGCCGGGGGTCAGGGCTGGGCGGTGAGCCGGAAGCTCTGGGCGGCCGAGCCGTCGCACGCCCGCTGCACCAGCTGGGCACCGTTCGCCGCACCGCCGGTCGTGCTCAGGCACTTGCCGCTGTGCCGGGCGGTGAAGTGGTAGGCGCCGTCCCCTTCGCGCACCGGCAGCCACTGCTGGTTGCCGCCGCCGCCGTACGCCCACAGCTGCAGGGGCGCGCTGTCCGCGGTGGAGACGTCGGTGACGTCGACCACCTGGTTCGGGTTGCCGCGGATCGCGACGCGTGTGTAGCCGCCGTCGGTGGGCTTGAACTGGAACTGCTGGGCGAGGGTCCCGTTGCAGGTGTACTGCTGGACGGGCGTGCCGTCGGCCGTGGCCGCCGACCGGGCGTCGACGCACGTCCCGGAGGCCTTGTCGCTCAGCGCGTACCACGCCGTCGGTGAGATGGGATCGGTGGGCGCGGGTCCCCCCTCCGCCCGGCCGAGCCACTTCAGGCCGTCGAGGAGGAAGCGGTTCTGGGTGGCGCTCGCGAACGTCGACGACAGGCGCGTGCCGGTGTCGTAGTTCATCGCGTTGTGCCCGAAGTTCGCGTACAGCATCCGGTACTGGGTGTTGGTCCACAGGATCGGGTAGTAGCCGCTGTACCAGGACTGGTTCGGGTCGGTGCCCAGCGGGAAGCTGCTCGGGTCGATGGAGGCCAGGACCTTGATGTCCGGGTTCGCCCGCAGGTCGTTGGACCAGCTGTACCACTCACTGACGGCCGAGGTGAACGTGGCGGGCAGCCCGGCGGTGGCCGGGTGGGTGCGGTCCTCGGTGCGCAGCACCGCCGTGGTGGGGCCCCAGGTGTTGGACTTGAAGTTCCCGCTGCCGAGGAAGGAGTTGTAGAACCAGGGCCAGGAGGCGGCGTTCGTGGTGAACGCCGAGACGTGGAAGCCCATCCACCCTCCGCCGGCGCGCACATACCGTTCGAAGCCCGAGCGCTGGGCCGCCGTCTGCGGCGCGTCGTCGAGGAACAGGACGACCTGGTACTCGTTCACCCCGCCGTTCGCCAGCAGGTTCCAGTCGGTGGTGGCCCGGTAGGTGAAGCCGTTCTCGGCCCCCGCCTGCGGGAACCACTGGTTGGCCTCCTTGACGAAGTCGATGTGGGCGGCGTCCCAGGTGCCGTTGTAGAAGGCGATGACCTTGAAGGGGGTCGCCTGCGGGGCCGCCTCGGGGGCGGCCGACGCGGCGCCCGCCGGGGCGGTGAGCCCGCAGACGACCGCCAGCAGTGCCAGCAGACGGACGGCGAGCCGCCGCCAGGGGGCGGTGCGGGGGCGTCTGGGCCGGGTGGGTCGGGGCATGGCTGCTCCTCCTGCCGCCGGGGCGGCGCGAGTCGGGGAGTGGGGGAGAGGCGGGGCGGACCGCACGGTCAGCCGGCGTACTGGGAGAAGACGCGGGTGAACTCCCAGGGCTGCTGGGCCACCCCGGAGCAGCTGTCCGCGCCGCCGCCGGTGCACGGCCGGTCCCGGTTGACGGACCAGAACGTCAGCCGCGCCAGGTGCCGTTGCTGCGCGTAGGCGAGGATCGTGCGGAAGTCGGCGACGGTCACCGTCTCGGAGTTGTCCGTGACGCCGTTCATGGAGGAGATGCCGGTGTGCCGGTACGCCTGGTCGTCGCTGTAGCCGTACGCGTTCTTCACGGCGGTCTTCAGGCCCTCGGCCGCGCGGACGGTGAGCTGGCCCATGTTCTGGCCGGCGCCGCCGAAGTTGAACGGCATGATGGTCCAGCTGTCCACGGTCAGCCCGGACGCGGCGGCCTTGCCGATCAGGCTGCCGTCGGGTCCGTTCTGGCCGGTGCCGAAGGTGACGTACACCTTGATCCCGGGGTTGTTCGCCTTGACGGTCTTCAGGGCGTCCACCGTGCGCTGCTGCACGGTCGGGCTGTCGTAGGCGGCCGCCTCGATGTCGATGTCGATGGCCTTCAGCCGGTAGGCGTCGATCACCTTCTGGTAGGCGGCGGCGAGTTCACCCGCGCTGCCGCAGGAGCTCTCGAGCTTGTTGCCGCTCCAGCCGCCGAAGGACGGGATGACGTCGCCGCCGGCGCCGCGCACCGCGTTGATCGTCTGCTGGTCGACGCCGTCGGTCAGCGGACGGCCGCCGTCCCACTGCGGGTTGCAGTAGCCGTTGCTGAGGACGAACGCGAGGGTGAACCACTTGACGCCGGTCGCGTTCATCACGGTCGTCGGACTCGGCGGGTCGCCCCAGCCGTTGTAGAGGTACGGGGCGACGGCCATCGCGCCCGGGCCCGGTGCCGGGGTGTCGGTTCCGGGGGCGGTCCACTTCTGCTGGGCGGCGCCGGTGCAGCTCCAGATCTGGACGGGGGTCCCGTTGGCGGAGCTCGCGCCCTTCACGTCGAGGCATTTGTCGGCCTGCGGATTGACGATGTCGCGCGCG
Organism: Streptomyces sp. NPDC059852; assembly: GCF_042731455.1. NCBI lineage: Bacteria > Bacillati > Actinomycetota > Actinomycetes > Kitasatosporales > Streptomycetaceae > Streptomyces > Streptomyces sp. NPDC059852. The sequence goes on from NZ_JBHWJK010000007.1 coordinate 90,459, forward strand.
GCGGTCACGGTCCAGCGCTGGGCGCCGCTGCCGTTGCAGTCCCAGAGCTGGACGCGGGTGCCGTCGGCGGTGCCGGCGGACGCGACGTCCAGGCACTTGCCGAGCGCGCGGATCGTGCCGTCCGAGCCGACGTTCCACTGCTGGGCGCCGGTGCCGTTGCAGTCGTAGAGCTGGACGGCGGTGCCGTTGGCGGTGGCCGCCCCGGCCACGTCGAGACACTTGCCGCCGAGGCCGGTGATCTGCCCCGTGGCCTGGGCGGCGGCATGCGCGGGGAGAGCGGCGAGCGGGGCGAGGAGGAGGGCGGCGAGCGCCGTGCCTGTCGCGCCGCGCAGCGCGGGCCGGGGGAGGGAGGGAGAGGTCATGCGGCGTCCTGTCCTGTCGTCGGGGGTCGCGGCCGACTCATGGCTCGTCCACGACCGCGTCGGGCGGGCAGGCGGGCGCGCCGCCAGCGCGCGGGCATGCTCATGACAGGCAGGAAGTGGGGGGCTGTGAAGTCGTCGACCGCTGAACGAGGGTGGGGGAAAACAGGGTTGCTCCAGTTACTTCACACCGTGAATTTAAGGAGCAGCGGAAAACCCCTGTCAAGACATCGGACCGGGTTTGGTCCAGTCCAATGAGACAGGGGCTCTCCGAACGTCCCCGGAACGGCGCTACCCGAGGCAGCCGAACGGGATTCCCGCGATCACCCGTCGGACCCGGCGGCCACCACAGGCGTGTCCTCCTCGGCGGTGAACGCGCGCAGGATGCGGGCCAGGTCGGCCGGAGCGGCCGCCAGCCGGACCAGCCTGCCCTCGTCGTCCAGTTCGGCGATGTCCCAGCCGCTCGGCACGGTGTCGCCGTCGCCGCCGCGGGGACGCCGCACGGTCCTGACGGTGATCCGCTCCACGGGGATCGGCCGCGCCGCGTACCGGCCCGGACCGGAGTGCGGGAGCACGGCGGGCCCGTCCTCGCCGAGCACGATGTGGGTACCGAAGCCGTGCGGGTTGTACTCGGTGGACTCCAGGAACCGGGCGGCCAGGAAGACGTCCTCGCCACCGGCGTCCGCCCGCCCCGGCGTGTCCGCACCGGGTGTGTGGAGGCGGGTCGCGCGCCAGGCCCCGGCGAACAGGCCGACCGAGGCCGCCGCCCCGAGAACCGCCCACGCCACGCCCCCGGGTGAGCCCGGCACCAGGGTCGGATGCGTGTAGCAGTACGGCAGCGACCACAGGGCCGTACCGACGAGGGCACCGGCGAACGGCAGCGGCGACGGCAGGAGTTCGTCGGCGGGCCGGCGGCGCGCCCGGCGGCGCTGCGCGATCAGCGCCGCCGGGTAACCGGCGATGAGCACGCACACCGCCGCGGCCACCGTGACCTCTCCGGCGGCGGGGAAGTGCTCGCGCCACACATGGTGTTCACCGACGACCTCCCGTACGCCCCCACGCCAGACGGTGACTTCGACGCGGTCACCGGCATGGAAGCCGGCGGCCCCCTCCTTCGACACCGAAACCTGGTCCACCGGCCGCCCGCCCGCGAAGGACACCCAGCTCCGGCCCTTGCCCTGCGCCACCTCGGTGTCTCTCACGACAGCCGACACAGTCGTCAGGCAGTCCCGGTCCCGCCCCGCCTCCTGCCCGGCGCACGGGACGGCCGACGTCCACGCCAGCTTCTCCTCCGCCACCACCGGGACGAACCACGCGGCCAGCGCGGCACCCGCGAGGAACAGGGCGCACAGGAAGGCGGGCAGTCCGAGGCCGCGCCCGGCCGTGCCCTTGGAGAGCACGGCGAGATGGTCCGACTCCGGTGAGCCGTACCGCCGGTGCAGCGCCCGCAGCGCCTCCACGGTCGCGTCGAAGCCGGGCCGGTCGTCGGCGGACGAGCTGGCCGGCAGGGGGAGACGCCAGACCCGTCCACCGCGGGTGACGACATGGACGCGGTGGATCTCGCCATGCCGTGCGTACTGCACACGCACCCGCACATCGGCGACGTCCTCCCAGCGCGCACTGCGGCGGTGCAGCAACGTCCGGTACGCCAGCCCGCTCGCGTCGGCGTCCACCCGGATGACCAGACCGTACGCTCCCGCGACACCCAGCGACGCGAGCACGCAACCCGCGAGGACCCACGCGTCGGGGACCCCGCCCGCAGCCGCCATACGGGCCACGGCCAGGACCAGCCCCGCCGCACCGAGACCGACGAGGAACCAGGGGACCCGCCTCGACCGAGGACGGCACCTCACCTCAGACACGCTGCTCATGCCGGAAGCCTGCCATCGCCCCACCCGGACGTGCTTGTCCGGACCACGGCAGCGTCAGGGCGTTCGACGTTGCCGGATCAGCACACCTCCGGTGCCTGGACCAGCTTCACGCAGGCTCCACGGAGGTACGGAACACACCGGTCACCACGACGGCTCCGGCGATCAGGCGGGGCCCAGAGTCATGCTCCGGGTGCCCGGCGTGAAGGTGGCGAAGGACTGGGGCCAGGAGGTGTCCGGCCAGTGGTAGGTCACCTGGCCCTCGGCGGGGCGGTAGTGGGCGGTGTAGACCGTGCTCAGGCCCTCGTCGTAGGCGAGTTGGTACAGCGGGGACTTCAGCATCGCCGCCACGTCCGGGCCCGTCGCGCGGACGGCGGCCAGGCGCTCCTGGGTCCGGGAGAACCGCTCCTGGTCGTCGGGGACCGGCAGATGCTGGTGATTGGCGGCGCAGGCGTCGGGCGCCTCGGTCAGAGGGATGTCCGGTCCCACGTACACCGTCCGCGCCTGCTCGGCGTCGACCAGGGTGACGTTCTGCGGGATGGCGATCGGCATGGGGCGCAGCCTGCCGACCGCCTCGTCGACCGTCTTGCACGTCTCCAGCAGGTAGCGCAGGACGATCGGGATCGCGAAGCCCGGGCCGTGGACGAAGCGTCCGCCGAAGGTGAGCGAGACCGCGAGCCCCGCGTCGTTCATGCCGTCCAGCAGCCCCCACGCGGCGTCCTGCATACCGATCACCGGCCGCAGGAAGTGCGAGGACACGATGGTCCCCTCGCAGTCGTCGGGGTCGAAGTCGTAGTTGCGCAGCAGTGTGCCGCCGGCGCCTATCTGGGTGCAGCCCGAGAAGAACGGCCGTATGGCCGCGAGGGTGAGGAAGGTCTCCGCCTCCCGCCGGTCGAGCTGAGCGGCGAGCCGGCCCAGCACGGGGACCAGCTCCGGCATGTGCTCCCCGAACAGCCGCCGCGCCCGGTCCGCGCCCTTGGCCGTACGGCCCTCCTCGGCCAGCCACTGCTCCGCGAGCGGCCACAAGGGCTGCGCGTAGGCGGCCCAGCGCCCGTCGCTCCCGTCGCCGATCTCGAGCGCGCGGAAGGTCTTCTGGCGTCGGCGCATGGCTGCCGCTCCTTCGCGGGGTCCGGTGGTCGAATCGAGTCAGGTCGAGGGCAACCTAGTGAATTCCGGCGTGTGTTGACCAGTGCGGATCATTCCGGCCGGCGTCTCGCGGCGGACTCAGGCCGGCTGCGCGCCGCCGAGGACCTGGCCCTCCCCGCCGGCCCTCGCCAAGGGGGCCGGCCTGGACCGGACCGTGATCAACCCCCTTCGGCGCCCATGAGGGCCGCTCGACCCATGCGGGCTCCGGCCGTGCGTGCGACGTTGGATACAGCACCCCGCGCACCATCGCGCACCACCGGGAGGAAGGGCGGCGGCCATGCGAGCGCACGTCGGAGATCAACTCGTCATCGAGAGCCCGTCCACCGGCGCCGCGCGGCGCGACGGCGAGATCGTCGGGCTGCACCATGAGGACGGGACGCCCCCGTACGACGTGCGCTGGTCGGACACGGACGAGGTGACCCTCGTCTTCCCCGGCCCCGACGCGCACGTCCACCACCTCGACCACGAGGCGCCCGGCACGCCCGGCACCCCCTCCGGCCAGGGCTCCGCCGCGAGCGAGCCCGCCGCCGCGCCCCGGAGCAGGACCCCCAACCCCGGCGACATGGGCCGGCGCCTGGTCGCCGAGCGCCGCCGGCACGGGCTCAGCCGTGAGGAGACGGCCGCACGGGCCCGGATGTCCCCGGACTACCTGGCCTACCTGGAGGAACACCCGGCCGACCCGACCGCGGCCACCCTGACCCGCCTCGCCGACGCCCTCGGCACCACCGCGACCGCACTGCGCGGCGGAGGCATGGACCTGCCGCCCGGACAGGGCCACGCCCTGCTCCACCCCGAGGTGCGTGAGCTGGATCCGGACGAGTGCCGCACCCTGCTCTCGACGCACGGTGTGGGGCGCGTCGGGGTGACGGAGTCCGACGGCCGCCCGGCGATCGTCCCGGTCAACTACGAGATCGTCGACGACATGATCGCCTTCCGGACGGAACCCGGCTCCGTCGCGGCGGCCGCCGTCGGGACGGAGGCCGCCTTCGAGGTGGACCACGTGGACGAGACCATGAGCCTGGGCTGGAGCGTGCTGGCGGTGGGCCCCGCGAACGCGGTCACGGACCCGGACGCCGCCCGCCGGCTCACCGAGAGCGCCCACTCCATGCCCTGGGTGGGCGGAGAACGGGAGTTGTGGGTCATGCTCCGGCCGGAACGGCTCACGGGCCGCCGTATCACCCCCGCCGACCGCTGATGCGCCGTCATACCCCGGCCGACGGCGCCGCGTTCACCGCTCGCCGGTCCTGACGGGCCCACACATCAGGGCCGTTCAGCCCTCCCGGATGCCCCCTTCGGCACCGCGCCACGTCATGTCTTCGCCACGACAGTGGAGGACGTCAACGGCGCATCCGTCCCGAGGGGGATGAAGATCATGGCAGTGCACGATCCATCACACCGGCGCATCGGTTTCCGCTTCCCGGCCGCACGCGGGGCCGCCACCGCCGAGGAGGCCGCCACCACGGCGACGAGCGCCCACGTCCTCGCCGGACTGCGGCTGCTGACCGGCTTCGTCTTCCTGTGGGCCTTCCTCGACAAGACCTTCGGCTTCGGCTACGCCACACCCTCCGGCAAGGGCTGGATCGACGGGGGCTCGCCGACGCGGGGCTTCCTCGGCTCGGTCGCCGTCGGCCCGCTGGAGGCCGTCTTCCACTCCTGGGCCGGTGACGCCTGGGCGGACTCGCTGTTCATGCTCGGGCTCCTCGGCATCGGCGCGGCCCTCGTCCTGGGCGTCGGACTGCGGCTCGCCGCCGTCGCGGGCACCGTGATGATGGCCCTGATGTGGATGGCCGAGTGGCCGCCCGCCCGGCACCTGTCGGACGGCTCGCCGAGCATGTCGACCAACCCCTTCGCCGACTACCACCTCGTGTACGCCGTCGTCCTGATCGCGCTCGCCGCCGCCGGCTCCGGCGCCGTCTGGGGGCTCGGCGAGGCCTGGACCCGGCTGCCGTTCGTCGCCCGTCACCCCTGGCTGCGCTGACCCGAGGGGGCCGTTGGGCCGGTCGGCCCCGGCCGGGGACCAGCGGCCCCTGCCCCCGCGGCCCCGCACGGCCGACGCTGGAATCAGAGATCCGATCAGGAGGCAGCATCATGTTCCGCACTGTTGTCGCAGGTCTGGACGGCTCGTCCGAGAGCCGGTCCGCGACCGAGTGGGCGGCCCGCGAGGCGCGGCTGCGCGGACTGCCGTTGAAGATCGTCCATGTCTGGGAGCCCGTCCCCGAGCCCATGGCCCAGGCCCCGCTCCTCGGCGCCGAGACACAGCAGCACTGGACCGAGCGCGTCCCGCGCGAGGCCGCCGAGGCGATCCGGCTGCGCCACCCCGACATGGAGCTGACCGTCGAGCAGCGCACGGGCGACGCCGCCGGCACCCTGCTGGACGCGGCGGAGGACGCCGACCTGCTGGTGCTCGGCTCGCGCGGGCTGAGCGGGCTCGGCGGGTTCATGGTCGGTTCCGTCGGACTGGCCGTGGTCGCCCGCGCGGAACACCCCGTCGTCCTCGTCCGGGCCGGTGAACAGGCCGCCGACGAGCACGAACCGGACGCCGAAGGGCTGCCGTCGGGTGAGACCGCCTACCGGCCCGTCGTCCTCGGGCTCGACGCGACGAGCCCCGACGGGACGCTGATCCAGTTCGCGTTCGAGGAGGCCGCGCGCCGCGGGACCCGGCTGCGCGTGCTCCACGGCTGGAACCTCCCGCCGTACTACGTCTACGGCCTGTCCGTCGACATCGAACTGCACGACGAGATCGTCCGGCAGCAGGCCGTCCTGCTCGCCGACGTCCTCAATCCCTGGCGCCAGAAGTTCCCCGACGTCGAGGTGGTCGAGGAAGTCCCCGCCGGCAGCCCCGGAGCCCGGCTCGTGGACGTCTCCCGCGAGGCGTCGCTCGTGGTCGTCGGCCGCCGTATCCGCCGGCGCCCGTTCGGCGCGCACATCGGCCCGGTGACCCACGCCGTCCTCCACCACGCCGTGGCACCCGTCGCCGTCGTCCCGCACCACTGACGGAGGGACGGCGGAAGGACGGACACGGGCCGCGGCCCGCCGGCCGCTCCCGGACCCGGGACGCGGCCGCCGCGGCCCGCCGGCCGCTCCCGGACCCGGGACGCGGCGCACCGAACAGCAGGGGGAGCGATGAAGGACGACATGCCCGCCCGGCCCACCACCCACGCCCTCCTGGCGGACGGCACCACCGTGTGCGTCCGCCCGGTGGCGCCGGCCGACCACGACCTGATCCGCGCCCTGTACGACGCCATGTCCCCGGAGAACCTGCGCCTGCGGTTCTTCACCGCCGCCCGGAGCTCCGCCGGGACCGCCACCGACCGGGCCTGCCGCGCACCCGGCCCCGGGCACCTGGCCCTGCTGGCCGAGACCGGGGGACAGGTCGTCGGCCTCGCCGAGTACGACACGCCGGGCGCCCCGGACGCCGACACCGCCGAGGTGTCCCTCGCGGTCGCCGACCACCTGCACCACCGGGGCATCGGCACCCTCCTCGTCGAGCACCTGGCCTCCGCGGCCCGCGCGGCCGGCATCACCACGTTCACCGCCGAGGCGCTCAGCGAGAACCACGAGGTGCTGCGGCTCTTCGCCGGTCTCGGCCTGCGCACCGCCCGCCACTTCGACGGCCCCGAGGTGCGCTGCACCATCGCCCTCGACCAGAGCGACACCTATCTGACCGCCGTGGAGGAACGGGGCCGCACCGCCGACCTCCTCAGCCTCGACCCCCTGCTGCGTCCCCGGACCGTCGCCGTGGTCGGCGCCGGACGCCGGCCGGGCTCGGTCGGCCGGGCGATCCTGCACCAACTGCGCTCCGGCGGCTACACGGGCCGCCTGTTCGCCGTGAACCCCGCCGCCCGCTCGATCCTCGGCGTCCCCTGTCACCCCTCCGTCGACGCGCTGCCCGCGACACCCGACCTCGCGGTGCTCGCCGTCCCCGCCGCCGCGGTCCCCTCGGCCGCCGAGGAATGCGGCAAGGCGGGCGTACGGGCCCTCGTCGTCGTCACGGGCGGGCTGGACACCGGGCAGGGCCGCGACCTGCTGGACACCTGCCGGTCCCACGGGATGCGGCTGGCCGGCCCCGACTGCCTCGGCCTCGCGAACACCGGACGACACCTGTACGCCACGTTCGCCGCGCGCCCCCCGAGCGCCGGCACGGCCGGGGTCGCCGTGCAGTCCGGCGGGGTGGGCATCGCCCTGCTCGACGGGCTGTCCCGGCTCGGCATCGGCGTCTCCACCTTCGTCTCCCTCGGCGACAAGTACGACATCAGCGGCAACGACATGCTCCAGTGGTGGGAGAGCGACGGCCGCACCGACCTCGCCGTGCTGCACCTCGAGTCCTTCGGCAGCCCGCGCGCCTTCTCCCGTACCGCCCGGCGCGTGACCCGGCGGATGCCGGTCCTGACCGTCGACGCGGGCCGTACCGAGGCCGGCCGGCGCGCCGCCGCCTCCCACACCGCGGCCGCCGCGACCCGCACCATGACGCGCGCCGCCCTGTTCACCCAGGCCGGCGTCACGGCGACCCGCTCCTGCGGCGAACTGCTCGAAGCAGCCGCCCTGCTGCACTCCCAGCCCCTGCCCGCCGGCCCCCGCGTCGCGATCGTCACCAACGCGGGTGGCGCCGGTGTCCTCACCGCCGACGCCTGCGCGGAAGCCGGGCTCCACCTCCCCGAACCCACCCCGGACCTGGCCGCGGGCCTGCTCGCCGCCCTGCCCGACGACGCCGTCGCCGGCAACCCCGTCGACACCGGAGCCGCCGTCACCGAGGACCAGCTCACCGCCTGCGTGGGCCGGCTGGTGCGCCACCGCGCCGTGGACGCTGTCGTCGTCGCCCTCGTCCCCACGGCACTCGCCGCCGCCACCGGGGACGATCTCGTGCGCGCCCTCACCGGGTCCGGACGGCTCCCCAAGCCCGTCGTCGCCGTCCGGCTCGACCAGGCCCTGCCCGTGGCACTGCTGCCCGCCGCCGACGGCACCGCCGTCCCCTCGTACGCCGAACCCCAGGCGGCCGCCCGTGCCCTGGCCCACGCCGCCCGCCGCGCCGCCTGGCTCGCCCGCCCCGTCGGCACGGTCCCCGACCTCGACGGCGTCGAGACGGGCCGGGCCCGTACCGTCGCCGACAGCTTCCTCGCCCGCCACCCGGACGGTGGCCGGCTGCACCCGCGCGAGTGCGCCGAACTCCTCGGCTGCTACGGCATCCCGCAGGCACCCTGGGCCTGGGCGGAGACCGAGGACGACGCCGTACTCGCCGCCGAGCGGCTGCGCGGCTTCGACGGGCGCGTGGTGATGAAGGGGTACTGGCCCGGTCTCGTGCGCAAGAGCGCCGCGCACGCCGTCCACCTCGACCTGCGCGGCGACTCCCAGGTCCGGGCCGCCTTCCGCGACCTGGAGACCCGCTTCGCCGGGCTGCTGGAGGGCGTCCTCGTCCAGCCGCTCGCCGACCGCGGCACGGAACTGTTCGCCGGTGTCGTGCAGGACGAGGTCTTCGGCCCGCTCGTCCTGTTCGGGCTCGGCGGCACCGCCACCGACGTCCTCGCCGACCACGCGGCCCGTCTCGCGCCGCTCACCGACCACGACGTGCACGACCTGATCACCTCGCCCCGCTGCGCGCCGCTCCTCCTCGGTACGGACGGCGCCCGGCCCGTCGACCTCGCCGGGCTCGAACAGCTGCTGCTGCGCCTGTCCCGGCTGGCGGCCGACCTGCCGCAGCTGGCAGAGGCCGACTTCAACCCCGTGCTCGCGACACCGGGCGGCGTCACCGTGCTCGACGCACGGGTGCGTCTGGTGCCCCGCGCACCCCACGACCCGTATCTGCGCCGGCTCCGCTGAGGAGGCCCCCATGAGGCACGACAAGGTCGGCTCGGTCATGACGACGGACGTCGTCCGCGCCGAGTACGGCACGCCGTTCAAAGAGGTGGCCCGGCTGCTCGGCGGACACCGCATCAGCGGGCTCCCGGTCGTGGACGACGACGAGATGGTCCTCGGAGTGATCTCCGAGACCGATCTGCTGGCCCGCCAGGCCGCACCGCCGGATCCGCCCGGCACGGGGAGCCGGTTCTCCCTCGACCGGCTGACCCGCGCCGGACGCCGGCGCGCCGCGCAGGCCCACGCCCGCACCGCCGGGCAGCTGATGACCGAACCCCCGGTCACCGTGCACGCCGAGGACACCATCGTCGAGGCGGCCAGGACCATGGCCCGGCACCGGGTGGAGCGGCTGCCCGTCCTGGACGAGGAGGACCGCCTCGTCGGCATCGTCACCCGCAGGGACCTGCTCCAGGTCTTCCTGCGGCCCGATACCCGTATCCGCGCCGAGGTCGTCGACGAGGTGCTGGTGCGCGCGCTGTGGCTGCCGCCGGGCTGCGTCACGGTCACCGTCGTGGAGGGCGTGGTCACGCTCTCGGGCCGCATGGAACGCAGGAGCGAGACGGAGATCGCACTGTCGATGACCCGTCAGATCGACGGGGTGGTGGGCGTCGTGAACAAGCTGACCCACCGGCTGGACGACACGCACACCCGCCCCGCGGAACTGTCATGGCCGCGCAGGCCGTGACCCGAGAGGACGAAGGAGGGCCGAGTGCCATGACCACCAAGGTGCTCGTCGCCTACGGGACGACGAACGGGTCCACGGCCCGGATCGCCGAGACCGTCGCCGAGGTGCTGGACAAGGAGGGCCTCACCGCCGAGGCGCTGCCCGCCCGCACGGTCACGAGCGTGTGGAGCTACGACGCCGTCGTGGTCGGCGGCGCCCTGTACACCGGACGCTGGCACAGGGACGCCCGCCGGTTCGTCCGGCGGCACCGCGAGGACCTCGCCGCCCGCCCGGTGTGGCTGTTCAGCAGCGGCCCGCTGGACCCGTCGGCCTCCGAGCGCGACATCCCCCCGGTGCCCGGGGTGGTACGGGCGATGGCCCGGCTCGACGCCCAGGGGCACATCACCTTCGGGGGCTGCCTCCAGGAGGGCGCGCGGGGCCGCGTCGCCCGCATGATCCTGCGCAGCGGGAAGGGAGGCGACTTCCGCGACTTCGCCCGGATCGAGGACTGGGCCCGCACGATCGCCGCGGACCTGACGGCCGACGTCCGGGCGGGGTGGCTGTGAGCGTCAGGCGGTGTGCGCGTCGTACGTCTCGCGGTGGGCCAGCACGTCGTCCATGTGCACCTCGGCCCACGCCTTGAGGCCGCGCATCATCTCGCACAGCGACACCCCGAGGTCCGTCAGCTCGTACGACACCGTCACGGGCACCGTCGGGACCACGGTCCGCGACACCAGCCCGTCACGCTCCAGGGAGCGCAGCGTCTGCGTGAGCATCTTCTGGCTGACGCCGGCCAGCAGGCGCTGCAGCTCCGAGTAGCGCATCACGCGCGGCTCGCCCCCGCAGCCCTCCGGCCCGCCCGCGCCGCCGCTGCCGAGCGCGGCCAGGACCAGCGTGACCCACTTGCCGGAGATCCGGTCGAGCAACTGGCGGCTGGGACACACCGCCAGGAAGGCGTCGTACGCCACCTTCGCCCGGGCCCGCTGTTGCTCCGCCGTCGTCGCCATCGGCCGTCTCCTCCTACCGTCGGGTGCCCTACGCACTTCGAAGTGCCTACTTCCCCGAAGGAAGCTGCACACCAATAGTGGTGCAAGGCGCCGTCAGGCACCAGCGGCTGATCCGACCCGAAAGGCACACCATGAGCACCCCTTCCGTCCCGCTCCCCGGCGGCACCTGGACCCTGGGCGACCTGACCGTCACCCGGTTCGGCTACGGCGCGATGCAGCTGGCCGGCCCCGGCGTCATGGGTCCGCCGGCCGACCGCGAGGGCGCTCTCGCCGTGCTGCGCGAGGCCGTCGCCCTCGGCATCACGCACATCGACACGGCCGACGCGTACGGCCCGCACGTCACCAACGCGCTGATCCGCGAGGCGCTGCACCCGTACGCCGCTTCACTGCACATCGTGACCAAGGTGGGCGCGACCCGGGACGCGGACGGCGGCTGGCCCCCGGCACGCAGGCCCGAGGACGTGCGCCGTGCCGTCGAGGAGAACCTGGAGCGCCTCGGTCTCGACACGCTGGACGTGGTCAATCTGCGGCTCGGTGACGCCCGGGGTCCCGTGCCGGGTTCGCTGGCGGAGCCGTTCGAGACGCTCGTCGGGCTTCAGCGACAGGGCCTGGTCCGGCACCTCGGGGTGAGCAACGCGACGGCGGAGCAGGTCGCCGAGGCCCGCGCGATCGCCCCGATCGTGTGCGTGCAGAACCTGTACAACCTGGCCCACCGTCAGGACGACGAGCTGATCGACCACCTCGCCGAAGCGGGCATCGCCTATGTGCCGTTCTTCCCGCTCGGCGGCTTCACCCCGCTGCAGGCCGCCACGCTCACGGCCGTGGCCGCCCGGCTGGACGCGACACCCATGTCCGTCGCCCTCGCCTGGCTGCTGCGGCGGTCGCCGAACATCCTGCTGATCCCCGGCACTTCGTCGGTGGCGCATCTGCGGGAGAACATCGCGGGAGCGGGTCTCACGCTCTCCGACGACGATCTCACCGAGCTCGACAAGATCGGGCGCTGACGCCCCACGCGCTCATCCGCGGGCCGCGCTCACCGGCCCCGACGCGAGCGTCAGCGTGCGGAACGCGGCGACCACGGGCCGCAGGTCCACCCGGTGCCAGGCCGCCCACAGCTGAACGGACCGGTCGTGCCAGGGGAGTTCGCGGACCGCGACCGCCTCCGACATGCCGCGCACCATGCTCCGCTGCACCAGGGCGAGCCCGAGACCGGACGCGACCAGGCCGAGCGCGGTGAGCGGCTCGGCGGCGTCCATACGGATGTCCGGGGTGAAGCCGGACGCGGCGCACGACGCGACGAACGTGTCCCGCCAGGACGGGTCCTGCGGATTCTCCACGGCGATCCACGGCTGCCCGTCCAGGTCCTCGGGCCGCACCTCGGGCCGCTCGGCGAGCGGATGCCCGGCGGGCACGGCGAGCAGGAGCGGGTCCTCCAGCAGGGGAGCGGCCGTCAGCTCGGGGTCCTCGGCGGGCGGCGGCTCGTGGACGAGCGCGATGTCGAGGCTGCGCTGCCGCAGACCCTCGAACTGCTCTGCGGGGGACAGGCTGTACAGGGCGACATGGATGCCGGGGCGCTCGTCGTGCAGGGAGCGCAGCGCGGCGGGCAGCACGCCCGTGTGCATGGCGTCGGCGATGTACCCGACGCACAGGCCGCCCTCCTCGCCGCGGCCCAGCCGGCGCCCCAGGTTCTCCAGGCGGTCGGCGTGCCGCAGCAGCGCCCGGGCCTCCGACAGGAAGACCTGGCCGTCGCGGGTGAGCCGGATCCGCTGCTGCCCGCGCTCGAAGAGGGTCAGGCCCAGGTTCTTCTCCAGCTGGGCGATCTGCCGGCTGAGCGGGGACTGCGAGATGTGCAGGCGCTCGGCGGCCTGGCCGACGTGCTCGGTCTCGGCGACCGCCACGAAGTACCGGATCTGGCGCAGGTCCAGCATCGAGACCTCCAGGGACTCAAGTATGTCCAAGCAAGTCTTGGACAGTCTCAAGTCCCGATCCTACGGTCGAAGAGGTCAGGCCGTCGAAGGCCGGTCCGGTGATCCGGACCCCCACCGACGTCGGCCGGCGCGTTCCCTTTCCGTACCACCACGAGGTACCACCATGTCGATCACGTCCCTCCTGCCCGGCCGCCTGGGCTTCGGCACCGCCCCGCTGGGCAACATGTTCCGGGCCATCCCCGACGAGGAGGCCGCCGCCACCGTCGACGCCGCCTGGGACCAGGGCATCCGCTACTTCGACACCGCCCCGTTCTACGGCGCCGGACTGTCCGAGATCCGCCTGGGCGACGCCCTGGCGGGACGCCCCCGCGACGCCTACGTGCTCAGCACCAAGGTCGGGCGCGTCATCCTCGACGAGACCGAGGACCCCTCCGCCCGCGACCTGGGCGAGAAGGGCGGTCTCTTCGAGCACGGCCGGCACAACAGGATCATCAACGACTACTCGGCGGACGCCACCCTGCGGTCCATCGAGGACAGCCTCCGGCGCCTGAGGACCGACCGCCTCGACATCGTCTGGGTCCACGACGTCGCCCAGGACTTCTACGGCGACGAATGGCTCGCCGCCTACGAGTCCGCCCGCACCGGCGCCTTCCGCGTCCTGCGGCGTCTGCGCGAGGAGGGCGTCATCAAGGCGTGGGGCCTGGGCGTCAACCGGGTCGAGCCGCTGGAACTGACCCTCGACCTGGACGAGCCCGAGCCGGCCGCCTTCCTCCTCGCCGGCCGCTACACCCTCCTCGACCACGAACGGGCTCTGCAGCGCCTGCTGCCCGCCGCCGCGGCACGGGACGTCGGCATCGTCGTCGGCGGACCCTACAGCTCCGGCGTCCTCGCCGGCGGACAGCACTTCGAGTACCGGAAGGCACCCGCCGCCGTCCTCGCCAAGGTCGACCGCGTCAAGGCGCTCGCCGCACGGCACGACGTACCCATCAAGGCCGCCGCGCTCCAGTTCTCCCTCGCCCATCCCGCCACGGTCGCGGCCGTCCCCGGAGCCACCCGGCCCAGCCGCATCGCCGAGGACGTCAGCGCCCTCGACGCGAAGGTCCCGGCCGAGTTCTGGACCGCGCTCCGCGCGGAGGGCCTGATCGCGGAGAACGCGCCCGTGCCGGGCGCCTGACATCCCCTTCCACCACCGGAGTACGACCATGACCACACCCACGAGCACGACCGCGACCATCGACCTCCCCGTGCCGGGCGACACCGTCTGGCAGCTGATCGGCGGCTTCGACGCCCTGCCGGACTGGCTGCCGTACATCCCCGTCAGCGAACTCCGGGAGGGCGGCCGCGTCCGCGTCCTGACGAACGAGGAGGGCGGCGTCATCGTCGAACGGTTGGAGCGGTTCGACGACGACGCACGCAGCTACACCTACTCGATCGTGGACGCGCCCTTCCCCGTCACCGGATACCGCTCCACGCTCACCGTGCACGACGGGCACGGCACCGGCTCACGCGTCGAGTGGTCGGGGACCTTCACCCCGGCCGGGGTGAGCGAGGAGGAGGCGGTCGCCCTGTTCCAGGGCATCTACCGCGACGGCCTCGCCGCCCTGAAGCAGACGCTCGGCGCGTGAGCGGAACGCCGGAGCCTCAGCCGCGGAACTCCGGCTGCCGCTCCGGCGAGGCCGCCGCCAGGGCGTCCTGGACCTCCTTGACGCCGCCCCGCAGCCCGTAGACGGGGGTGCCGGGCTGCTGACGCCACGAGTCGTCCAGGCCGCCCGCGTCGACGGCGTCGAAGCCCAGCTCCTCGATCAGTGCCATCACCTTGCGCTTCGCCGCCTCGTCGTCGCCCGCCACCGGCAGCGCCATCCGGTCGGGGGCGCCCTCGGGCCGGGCGCGGTCGAGGAGGTCCTGGGCGTAGGTGCCGTTGAACGCCTTGATCACGGGGTGCCCGAGATGACGCTCGGTCCAGCGGCTCTCCGTGAGGCCGTCGTCCTCGATCCCGGCGATCCGCCCGTCACGCTGCTGCGGGTAGTAGTTGCCCGTGTCGATGACCACGGCGTCCTCGGCCATCCCGTCCAGCAGGCCGGAAGGCAGGTCCGGGACCGCCTTGAGCGGGACGGTGACGACGACGGTCTCGGCGCCCCGGGCCGCCTCCGTCGCCGGCACCGGCGTGGCCCCGGTCTCCTCGGCGAGGTCCGTCAGGGTCTCGGGGCCGCGGGAGTTGGCGACCGAGACGTCATGTCCGAGCGCGGTGAGGCGACGTGTGAGGTTGCCGCCGATGTTGCCGGCGCCGATGATGCCGATCTTCATGACATGCCTTCCCTAGCGATTCTGTCCCTGCCCACGGCACCAACCCCCCTTCCCCACAGGGCTATTCCGGGGTTCCGGGGCCGGGAGCCGTCATATACCTGCGAGCGCCCGCGGGCGGCCGGTCCCAGCCACGGGAGCGCCACCCGTTCGACGGTGCGCCGCCGAGGGGGAGGCCGCACCCCGAAACGCCGCCCGGCCCGGTCGCCTCACCCGTCCGGACTCCGGCGCGGCAGCGGGGGACGACGGCCCGGCGGCGGTCGGGGTGCCGTCATCGTCCCGTGGGCGTACTGTCCGCATATGGGTGACGTGCTGGGCCGCGGTCGGTGCGGTGGGCGGCCCTCCGCACCGGGTGTCCCTCGTGAGGGCCGGAACCGGCGGACGTCGTGCCGCCGGGGGGCGACGTGTGCCCGGCAGGCGCATCGCCGCGCGCGGATCGGGTGAGGCCGTGCCGGACGTGACGGACGGCGGCCCCGACCCCGAGGCGGCACTGCCGGACTCCCTGCTGGTGGACCTGGTCCGCGACACCGGGGCGTCGGTGGGCATGACGTATGTGCTGGCGCCGGGGGACCCGCTGCTGCGTCTGGCGCTGGTCTCCGGTGTGTCGCACCGCATCGCGGCGCCGTGGGCCCGGATCCCGATGGACACGGCGATCCCCGTGGTCGACGCCATCCGCGACCGCCGGCTGATCTGGCTGGGCAGCCAGGAGGAGACCGCCCGCCGGTACCCGCGACTCGGGATCGTCCTGCCCTACGACTTCATGCTCGCCGCCGCCCCGATCACCGACGGCGGCCCCGTGCGGGGTGGCGTCGTGCTGCTGTGGCCCGTGTGGCACCCGCCGCAGCTCAGTGCCGCCGAGCGGGAGGCGATCACGAGCGGATGCGCCCGCGCGGCCGACTTCCTGGACCGTGCCGCGGACAGCGGCCACCTCCTCGACATCCCCGACGAACCCCATCTGGTGGCCGCGCCCCACGCACACGACACCGATCCCCGGCACGCGATGGCGGCCCTCGCGTTCGCCGACCGCCTTCCCCTGGGCTGCTGCGCACTCGACCTCGACGGGCGGCTGACCTACATCAACGCGGCCGGCGCCGACCTGGTCGGGGCCGGGGCCGCCGCCCTCCTGGGCAAGCGGCCCTGGGAGGTACTGTTCTGGCTGCACGACCCGCTCTTCGAGGACCGCTACCGGGCGGCCGTGGTCACCCGCCGGCCCACCACCTTCACCGCGACGCGCCCGCCCGACACCCGGCTGGTGTTCCGGCTCTACCCGGACGAGACCGGCATCAGCGTCCACATCGCCCCCGCCGACGAGGCCGCCACCGGCCCGCGCGCCACGACGGTGGTCCCCCCGCCGGCCGAGCCCTTCGGCGCCGCCGCGCTCTACCACCTCACCCATGTCGCCGCCGCCCTCGCCGAGGCCGCCGGCGCCAAGGACGTGGTCGAGCTGGCCGCCGACCAGATCGTGCCCGCCTTCGGCCCCCGGGCGCTGGCCCTGCTGACCTTGCGGGAAGGACGGCTGCGCCTCGCCGGTCACCGGGGGTACGACCGCGAGCTGATGTCCCGATTCGACACGGAGTCCCTCACCTCCGACGCCCCGGCCGTGCGCGCCGTCAACACCGGGACGGCCGCCTTCTTCCCGAGCTTCGCCGACCTCCAGCGCGCCTATCCGCCGGCACGGCACCTGGACGGCATGGCCTCCTGGGCCTTCCTGCCGCTGATCGTCTCGGGCCGTCCCGTCGGCTCCCTCGTCCTCGCCTACGAGGCGCACCGCGCCTTCCCGCCCGCGGAGCGGGCCCTGCTCACCTCACTGGCGGGGCTGATCGCCCAGGCCCTGGACCGCGCCCGGCTCTACGACGCCAAGCACAGCCTCGCCCACACCCTGCAGAACGCCCTGCTGCCCCGCAGCCTGGGGAACGTCCCCGGGCTGGACGCCGCCGCCCGCTACCGGCCCGCGAGCCACGGCATGGACATCGGCGGCGACTTCTACGACCTGATCCGGCGCACCCCGACGAGCGCCATCGCCGCCATCGGCGACGTCCAGGGGCACAACACGACGGCCGCCGCGCTCATGGGCCAGGTCCGCACCGCCGTGCACGCGCACGCCACGTCCGGGGCCTCGCCCGGTGACATCCTCGCCCGCACCAACCGGCTGCTGGCCGACCTGAACCCGGGCCTGTTCGTCAGCTGCCTCATCGTCCACCTCGACCTGGCCCGGCACAGCGCGCAGTTGGCCACCGCCGGACATCCGCCGGCCCTGCTGCGCCACCCGGACGGCCGGGCCGGGCCCGTCCCCGCCCCCGCCGGGCTGCTGCTGGGCATCACCCCGGACGCCGACTACGCCACCGTGGACGTCCCGCTCCCGCCGGGCGCGCTCCTCGTCCTCTACACCGACGGACTCGTGGAGCGTCCAGGCGTCGACATCGACGACGCCATCGCCGCCGTCACCGACCGGCTGGCCGCCTCCCCTCCCGACGACCTCGACGCCTTGGCCGACGCCCTGCTCGAGCACGCCGGACAGGCGGCGTCGAACCCGGACGACATCGCGCTGCTCCTGGTACGGCCGCACCGCTGACGCCCACTCAACGCCCTTGGCGCGCCCAGCAGTCGCCGATACATCGGGTGCACGAAGGCATGGACCGCGGCCCAGCGCTTCGGAAGATCACCCCGGTGAGTGAGCGGATCGGGCATGCGTGAAGCGCCGGGCGGTCACCTCCGCCCGGCGCTTCGCATCCGCCACCGCTCAGCGGGCGGCGAGCAGCTCCAGCGTGTCGATCACGCGGTGGGAGAAGCCCCACTCGTTGTCGTACCAGGCGACCACCTTGACGTGGCGGCCGTCGACGCGGGTGAGGGCCGAGTCGAAGATCGACGAGGCGGGGTTGCCGGTGATGTCGGAGGACACCAGCGGGTCCTCGGAGTACTCCAGGACGCCGGCGAGCGGGCCCTCGGCCGCGGTGCGGTAGGCGGCCAGCACGTCCTCACGGGTCACGTCCCGCGCGACCGTCGTGTTCAGCTCGACGATCGAGCCCACCGGCACCGGCACCCGGATCGAGTCGCCGGACAGCTTGCCGTCGAGGTCGGGCAGGACCAGGCCGATCGCCTTGGCGGCGCCGGTCGTCGTCGGGACGATGTTGACGCCGGCGGCCCGGGCGCGCCGGGCGTCGCGGTGCGGGCCGTCCTGGAGGTTCTGCTCCTGGGTGTAGGCGTGCACGGTCGTCATGAAGCCGTGTTCGATCCCGGCGAGCTCGTGCAGCACCTTGGCCAGCGGCGCGAGAGCGTTCGTGGTGCACGAGGCGTTCGAGACGATCGTGTGCACGTCCGGGTCGTAGGAGTCGGAGTTGACGCCGTAGGCGAGGGTGACGTCCGCGCCGTCCGACGGCGCGCTCACCAGCACCTTGCGGGCCCCGGCGTCCAGGTGCGCGCGGGCGGCCTTCGCCGAGGTGAACCGGCCGGTGGCCTCCAGCACGATGTCCACGCCCAGCTCGGCCCACGGCAGCTGCGCCGGCTCACGCTCGGCCAGGACCTTGATCCGCCGCCCGTCGACCACGAGGGTGTCCCCGTCGACCGTCACCGGACGGCCGAGCCGGCCGGCCGTGCTGTCGAACGCCAGCAGCCGGGCGAGCGTCGCGGGCTCCGTCAGGTCGTTGACGGCGACGATCTCGAGGGAGCTGTCGCGCTCCAGCAGGGCGCGCAGCACGTTGCGTCCGATGCGGCCGAAACCGTTGATGGCGATGCGAGTCATGAGTGGTGTCCCTTCCTGTTGCCACACCCAGGCTCGCGCGCGCCGCACCCGCCGGACAGTGGCGGGACCGCCATGGTTCGCAAGGATCCCGCCAGGGGAGGGACGGGGCGTTCACTCGCCCCGCGTGAAGGTGCGCCGGTAGTCGCTCGGTGTCGTGCCGAGGATGCGCTGGAAGTGCAGCCGCAGATTCGCGCCGGTGCCCAGCCCGACGTCGGCGGCGATCTGCTCGACACTGCGCTGCGACCGTTCCAGCAGCTCACGCGCCAGATCGATGCGGGCCCGCATCACCCACTGCATGGGCGTGTAGCCGGTCTCCTCCACGAAACGCCGGGAGAACGTGCGCGCCGACACCCCCGCCTGGCGTGCCAGGACGTCGAGGGTCAGCGGCTCCCCGAGCCGGTGCAGCGCCCACTCCCGGGTGGCGCCGAACCGCTCGCCCAGCGGCTCGGGCACACTGCGCGGGACGTACTGGGCCTGCCCGCCGCTGCGGTACGGGGCCGCCACCAGCCGGCGGGCCGCGTGGTTGGAGGCGGCCACCCCGAGGTCGCCGCGCAGGATGTGCAGGCACAGGTCGATACCGGAGGCGGCACCGGCCGAGGTCAGCACGCTGCCCTCGTCGACGAACAGGACGTTCTCGTCGACCTGGATCTGCGGATGCCGGGCGGCGAGGGCCCGGGTGTAGTGCCAGTGCGTGGTGGCGCGCCGGCCGTCGAGCAGGCCGGTGGCGGCGAGCGTGAAGGCGCCGGTCGAGATGGCGGCGAGCCGCGCGCCCCGGGCGTGCGCCTCGATCAGCGCGTCGACGACCGGCCGGGGCGGGTCGTCGCGGTCCGGATGCCGGTAGCCCGGAACGAAGACGATGTCCGCCCAGGCCAGCGCGTCGAGGCCGTGGGCGACCGCGTACGACAGGCCGTCCCCGCCGGTCACCGGGCCGGGCGTCGCCCCGCACACCCGCACCTCGTACGGCATGCTCGCCCGGGTCGTGAACACCTGCGCGGGGATGCCGACGTCGAGCGGTTTGGCGCCCTCACTGACGAGGACGGCGACACGGTGCAGACGGGGGAGTGACACGGGGACGAGGATACGGAGGCCCCGGACCAGGGCGGGGTCCCCGGGGCCCCGGCGTCCGTCACCGTGTGTGTCCGCTCTCCGGCCCGCTGCTGTGGGCGAAGGCGAGCCGGGTGTTATTGAATGAGGTGTGCGGCCAGAGATCTCGGGATCCCGTCACCCTGGTTCCGGTACGGCCCCGGCGCGGTGCCGTGGCCGGCGAGCGAGCTGAGAGAACGGCATGGACTCCACGCCTCCCCCGTCGTCCGCGTCGCCGTACGACATGGTCAGCGGTGCGCTGGGGAAGTACATCCCGAGCGGGGACGACGAGGAGCCCGGCTCGGGCGCGCCGCGCGGGGAGGACACGCCCCCGCAGCGCGAGCGGCCCCGGCGGGGCGCGGGCCGCCCGGAGCAGATACTGGGCGCCGTCAATCTGGACCGGGATCTGCGGATCACCGACTCCAACCTGGAGGCCGCCGTCTTCGAAGGGATCGACCCCGTCCCCGGCACCCCCTTCGTCGACTTCCTGCCGCCCTGGGACGTGCCCACGGTGACCCGCAGGCTGCGCCAGGTCCTGGACACCGGTGAGCCGCATGTGGCCCGCGTGCAGCGGCTGCGCCGCCGGGACGGTTCGGAACTGGTCGTCTCCATGAGCATCCTGGCCGCCGCCCCGCCCCAGGACGGCCTGACCGTCTCCCTGATCGCCATGGCGAGGCGGCTGCACCTGTACGCCGCCGAGACCGCTATCGGCACCTCGCTGGACATCGGCGAGACCGCCCAGTCACTGGCGGAGTCCCTGCTGGCCTGGGGCGACGTGGCCGCCATCGATCTCGACTTCGCCGTGTGGACCGGCGAGGTGGTCACCGGGCGCCCGCAGGGGCGCATCCGGCTGCGCCGCGCCGCCCTCGTACCGGACCGGGCGTGGCCCGACGGCTACGTCACCCCCGGCGCCGACCTCCCCCGCGACGCGAGCCGCCTGCTGTCCCACGCGATCCGGCGGGACGACCCCGCGCAGGCCGTCGTCCTGCCCGACCGGGCCACCATCGAGCGGGTGCTCGGCAGCCCGCGCCTCGCCCGCGCCCTCGTCCCCGGCGACCAGGCGGCCTGTGTGGCGTGCGTCCCCCTGGTGCTCGACGGCGAGCCGCCCGTCATCCTGGGCGTGGCGGAGGTCTGGCGGCGCGCCGACCGGCCCTTCGAGGACAGCGAGCTGTTCGACCTGCAGGAACTGGTGGCCCGGACCGCCCACCACGTCGACCTGGCCCGTCAGCACCAGCGCGAGCACACCCAGGTCCTCGCCCTGCAACGCCGCCTGCTGCCCCGGTCCGCGGGCGACACCATCGAGACCGCCAGCGTCTACCAGCCCGCCACCCCGGACAGCGCCGGCGTCGGCGGCGACTGGGTCAACAGCTTCCCGCTGCCCGACGGCCGCACCGCGATGGTCGTCGGGGACGTCGTCGGGCACGGCCTGGGAGCGGCGGCCACCATGGGCCAGCTCAGCATGGAGGCCCGCGCGCTGCTGTCCGCGGGGCTCGCGCCCGGCGAGGTGCTGGAGCACCTGGACGAGACGGTGTCCCTCCTCGACGACGCGGAGTCCGGGCTCGCCGCCGGCTACAGCGCCCTCGGCTCGACCTGCTGCATCGCCGTGTACGACCCGGTCAGCCACCGGGTGGAGCTGGCCAGCGCCGGTCATCTGCCCCCGGTCCTCGTGCCCCCGGACGGGACCGCCGGACCGGTCGCGGTCCGCCCGCACCCCGGGCTGGGCGCCGAGTTCGCGCTGCGCGAGCCGTTCGACGTGTACACGTTCGCCGTGCCCCCCGGTTCGATGCTCGCGCTGTACACCGACGGCCTGGTGGAGGACCCCGCGATGTCGATCGACGAGGGCATCGGCCGGCTGTCCGACGCGGTGTCCGCCGTGCACCCCTGGGACGAGCTGGAGCAGGCGGCGCGCCGGGTCGTCGCCTCGCTGGCGCCCGCGCACCGGCGCGACGACGTCACCCTGCTGCTCGCCCGCATGATCGGCTACCGCAAGGAGGACACGGCGACCTGGCGGCTGCCGGCCCGCGGCGACGCCCCGGCCCGGGCGCGGGCGCTGGTCACCGGGCTGCTGGAGCGGTGGGGGACCCGGGAGGACACGAAGGACAGTGTGCTGCTGGTGGTCGGCGAGCTGGCCGCCAACGCCGTCCGCTTCGCCCGCGGCCCCCTCACGGTACGGCTGATCAGAACCGGTCACGGGCAGCTGCTGTGCGAGGTGGGGGACACCGGCAACGGCAGGCCCCGGCTGGGCCGCAAGGACCTCCTCGCGGACTCGGGCCGCGGACTGCACGTCGTCCACGGGCTCACCACCCGGTGGGGCGTGCGCTGGACCGACGACGGCAAGGTGGTCTGGGCAGCGGTCGGGCGGTGAGGCCGGCGGCAGGGGGACGGCTCAGAGCCACTCGCCTTCCAGCGCGGTGGCCGTGAGCCCGGGCGCCGCCGCGTACAGGACGGCGCGGCTGCCCGCCGGCTGCCCCGCGTCGTGCGCCCGGCGCATGATGTCGAACACGGCGGCGCCGCCGCGGTTGCCGCTCGTGTAGCTGTCCCGGCTGTACTCGAGGAGCCCGGACGGCCAGGCCTCGGGCATCGTCTGCTTCATGTACTCGAGCACCCGCGTCCCGCCGGGGTGGGCGAGCAGCACGTCGGGGTGCCAGGCCTCGGGGTGGTCGCCGTACCGCTCCTGGAGCCACTGCCACATGGCGGTCACCGTCTCCTGCACGGCGCGCGGGCCGCGCCGGTCCATCACGAAGTGGGTGCCGTCGGCGCGGGTGTCCAGGCGGTGCAGGTCCTGGGTGCCGGGCAGGGTGTGGTTCCAGGAGGAGTCCAGCCGCAGGACCGACTCCGGGCGCGGACGGCCGGTGACGACGGCGGCGACGGCGGTGTCCGCGAACAGCAGTCGGACGATCAGCGACTCCAGGGTGTCGTCCGCGGGCTGGTACGTGGTGCTCAGCGCCTCCGAGATCACGACGAGGACCACCCGGTCGGGGTCGGCGGCCACGAGGTCCGCGGCCAGCGCGAGCGAGCGGGTCCCGGCGATGCAGGCCCACTGGGTGGCGGGCAGGAGCAGCACGTCCTCGCGCAGCGGGAGCCGGTTGGCGAGGGAGACGTCGAGACCGGGCAGGGCCGGGGTGGTGGAGTTGCTGGTGATCACGCAGTCGACGTCCGAGACGTCGAGCCCGGCGCTCTGCAGGGCGCCGCGCGCCGCGCGCTCGCCGTACGCCTGCACGGCCTCCCAGGCGGGCGCGGTGCGCTCCTGCACGGTCTGCGGCGCGGGTATGGCCTCGAGGGCGGCGATCACCCGGTCCGCGTCCTGCTCGGTGAACCCGTCACGGGCCAGTGCGGCACGGGCCGCGCCGGCGCCGGCGGCCGGGAGACCGTTCCCGCGGCCGGGGGCGACGGCGGACTGGAGCGGCAGCATCCAGCCCCGGGCCTCGATCCCCGTACTGGCGGCGATGCTCTCGACGCGCGGGGCCCACGCCGCGTCGGGGTGGCGGTCGCGGACCTCGGCCACGATCTCGCTGGTCTTCACGGTGTGCTCGCCGTGGATCACGGCCGGGGGGCTCAGGAACGCGGGCATGGTGGCACCTTTCGTGGGAAGCGGGGGCGTACGTCGCTACGGCGGACGCGGGGCGTGCGTCACCGGCGCTGTGGCGTGCGTCACTTAGGTAGGCGTATCCAAATCGACGCCGATAAGGCCCAGTTCGGGCCTCTGTGTCCTGGTCGAGCTTGGGCCTATTCGGGCATTTCCGCTGTGATGTGGGCAACTTGGATCGCGGGTGATGCCTGTGACACCGCGCACAGGAGCGCCGAACTGACCGGGCGTCAGCCGGGCGGCTCCCGATCCCGGACACGGAAGTGCCCCGAACCCTCCGGGGTCCGGGGCACGTCGAGGTGCGGGTGGGATCAGGGATGCGGGGTCGGCCGGTAGGTGAGCTCCTGGATGTGCCCGTCGAGGGTGTGGTGGCCGATCAGTTCGAGATCGAAGTCGGCGGCGCCCTGGAAGATCGGGTCCAGGCCGGTCCTGCCCGTGATCACCGGGAACAGCGTCACCTGGACGCGGTCCACGAGCCCGGCGGCCATCAGCGCCCGGTTCATCGACAGGCTCCCGTGCGAGCGCAGCGGCACCTCGGACTCCTCCTTGAGCCGGGCGACGACGTCCACGGCGTCACCGCGGACGACCCGGGCGTCCGGCCAGTCGAGGGGCTCCTCGAGCGTGTTCGACACCACCGTGGCCGGCATGTTCCGCATCCGGGTGACCCACGGGTCGTGCACCGCCTCCTCCGTCTCCGAGGCGATCAGCTCGGCGAAGACGCGATACGTGCGGGCGCCGAAGACCATGCGCTGCTCCTCGCCGTACAGGGAGAGGCGGTGGTCGAGGAGCTCGGGGCCCTGCTTGCCCCAGTAGCCCGTCCAGTCGCCTCCTGCGGCGCCGAAGCCGTCGAGGCTGGAGAAGACGTCGAACGTGTAGGTGGCGGTCATGACGGTCTCCCGGGGTGCGAGGAAGCGGTGCTGCTCGGCGGTACTGCTCCTATAGACCGTCGCCCGGGGCGATACTCATCGCCCGTCGTTGCGCAACGTCACCGTGTGCCCCAGGTTCCCCTGCATAAACAAGGAATCCTGGGTGTATGGATTGAGGATCGCAGGGCAATCGAGGGTCAGGAGGTTGATAACTATGGTTCCCCTGCTTCTTGTTCTGCTTCTGGCCCTCATCCTGTTCGGTGCGGGCTTCGCCCTCAAGGCCCTGTGGTGGATCGCGATCGTCGTGCTGGTCGTGTGGCTGCTCGGCTTCGTGATGCGCTCCACCACATCGGGTGGTGGTCGCGGCCGCTGGTACCGATGGTGAGTCGGCGCACCTAGTGCACCTGGCGCACCACCACGCAGCGAAGGGCCCGGCTTCGGCCGGGCCCTTCGCTGCGCGCTCGTGCGTCTGCCTCAGACCTGCTCCTGCGTGAGGACCGCGTGGAAGCGCCGGGTGTGGTCCACCCGGCGCACGGGGCCGGTCAGGGCGACCGTCGCCGTGAGCCGGGTGTCCGCGCTGGACGCGGCCAGGCGGAGCTCCAGCTCGCCGGGCTCCACGACACGGTGCCCGTCGCGCCCGGTGAAGGAGGCCACGTCGGCCGGGACGGTGATGTGGACGCGGCGCGCCTCCCCCGGCTCCAGCGGCACCCGGGCGTAGCCGACGAGACGCTGGACGGGCTGGACGACGGACGCCACGGGGTCGTGCAGATAGACCTGGACCACCTCGGTCCCGGCGCGGTCGCCGGTGTTGCGGACGGTCAGGTCGAGCGTGAACTCGCCGTCCGTGGGCGCCTGTCCGGTGCCGACCGCGAGATCGTCCCAGGCGAACGTGGTGTACGACAGGCCGTGGCCGAAGCCGAACGCCGGGGTCGGGTCGATGTTGGAGACCTCGCTGGCCTGGGCGAGCCGTGCGCCGAGGTAGCTGGACGGCTGCGCGCCCGCACCGCGCGGCACACTGACCGGGAGCCGCCCGGACGGGTTCGTACGGCCGCTGAGGACCCCCGCGATCGCATGGGTGCCCTCCTCGCCCGGGAAGAACGACTGCACGATCGCCGCCGACTCGGCGACGGCCCGGCCGAGCGCGTACGGCCGCCCGGCGAGCAGGACGGTGACGACCGGCGTGCCGGAGTCGAGGAGCGCGTCGAGCAACTGCTGCTGGGCGCCGGGCAGCGCCAGCGACTCGGCGTCGCAGCCCTCGCCGCTCGTCCCACGCCCGAACAGACCGGCCCGGTCGCCGAGGACGGCGACGACCACATCGGCGTCACGGGCCGCGTCGGCCGCCGCGCCGATGCCGGAGAGGTCCCCGTCGTCGACACCGGTCCCGCGGACGGCGACGATCTCCGCGTCGGGGAACTCGGCCGTCAACGTCTCGCGCAGAGTGGGCAGTTCGAGCCCGACGGGGAACTCGGGGTGCTGCACACCGACATGCAGCGGGAACGAGTAGCAGCCGAGGACCGCGGTGGCCTCGGTCGCGTTGGGGCCGACGAGGGCGATCCGGCGAGGACGGGTGAGAGGCAGCGTGCCGTCGTTGCTGAGCAGCACCACCGCCTGCTCGGCGATCCGCCGGGCCAGCTCCCGGTTGGCGGTGCGGTCCAGGTCGATCCGGCCGCGCAGCGCCTCGGCGTCGCTCAGATCGGCGCCGTCGAGCGCGGGCGGCACGGGGCTCCAGTCCGGGTCGAGCAGACCGAGCTGGGCCTTCTGGGTGAGGACGCGGCGCAGGGCGCGGTCGACGACCTCCTCCGGTACCCGGCCCTCGGTGACGGCCTCGACGAGGGGCGCCCCGAACGTCTTGACCGTGGGCAGCTCGACGTCGACGCCGGCCGTCAGCGCGGTGCCGGCGGCGTCGCCGAAGTCGCCGGCGATCCCGTGCAGCGTCTTGAGGAAGGCGATGCCGAAGTAGTCCGCGACGACGGTGCCGTCGAAGTCCCAGGTGTCCCGGAGCAGTCCGGTGAGCAGGGCCTCGTCCGCGGCGGACGGCATGCCGTCGGTGTCGGTGTAGGCGTGCATCACCGAACGGGCGCCGCCCTCGCGGATCGCCATCTCGAACGGCGGCAGCAGCACGTCGGCGCGCTCGCGCGGGCCCACGGAGGTCGGCGCGAGGTTGCGGCCGGCGCGGGAGGCCGAGTAGCCGACGAAGTGCTTGAGGGTGGCGACGATGCCGGCCGACTCCAGACCGCTCACATAGGCGGTGCCGATGCTGCCGACGAGGTAGGGGTCCTCGCCGATGGTCTCCTCGACCCGGCCCCAGCGGGCGTCGCGCACCACGTCCAGGACGGGCGCGAGGCCCTGGTGGACGCCGACCGCGCGCATGTCCCGGCCGATGGCCTCGGCCATCGCGCGGATCAGCGCGGGGTCGAAGGTGGCGCCCCAGGACAGCGGGACGGGGTAGGCGGTGGCGCCCCAGGCCGCGAAGCCGGCCAGGCACTCCTCGTGGGCGAGCGCGGGGATGCCGAAGCGGTTCGCGGCGACGATCCGGGCCTGGGTGCGCATCAGGGACACCGCGCCGAGGGCGGGGTCGACGGGCACCGTTCCGAACGGGCGGGTGAGCTGGCCCAGTCCGGCGGGGAGCAGGGCGTCCAGGTCGACGGCCTCCTCCATGTCGTGCTGGTGCGGGGCCACTTCGCCGCCCTGGTCGGAGGCTCCGACCCACACGCCGTACAGCTGGGCGATCTTCTCCTGCAGGGTCATGGCACCGATCAGCGCGTCGACGCGGGCGGCGACGGGCTGATCGGGGTCGTTCCAGAGGGGGGTCTCGGGGGTGGTCTCTACGGCCACGTCGGTGTTCACTTTCCTCCGACACCCATCAGGCCCCGGACGAGGGCGCGACGGGCGAACAGGTAGACGAGCAGGATGGGCACCATGGACAGCACCACGGCTCCCAGCAGACCGGGGATGTCGATGCCGTGTTCGGTCTGGAAGTTGTAGAGACCCAGCGTGACGACCTTGGTGGAGTCGGACTGGGTCAGGACGAGCGGGAACAGGAAGCCGTTCCACGCCTGGAGCGCGGAGAACACGACGATGGTCGACAGCCCGCCCCGGGACAGCGGCAGCACCAGCTGGAAGAACATGCGCAGCGGGCTCGCGCCGTCCATGGCCATCGCCTCGTACAGCTCCGGGGAGATGTCCCGCATCGCGCCGCTGAGGATGAGCGCCGACATCGGCAGGCAGAACGCCGCCGTGGGAAGGATGACGCCCAGCAGGTTGTCGTACAGCCCGGCCTCGCTGATGAGGTAGAACATCGGCACGATGACGGCCTGGGCCGGGATGGCGAGGCCGAGCAGGAACAGCCGGAAGATCGCCGACGTGCTCCGGCCCCGGCTGCGGACGATCGCGTAGGCGAGTGGCGGCACCAGCAGCAGCACGATGCCGATGACACAGCCGGTGACGACGAGCGTGTTGACGAAGTACCGGCCGAAACCCGAGTCGAAGGCCCTCGCGTAGTTGTCCAGGGTGAAGCTGTCGGGTATCGAGACCGGGCCGTTCTCGGCGTAGTCCTGCCGGGTGCGCAGCGTCGCGGCGAGCATCACGTACAGGGGCAGCCCGACGACGAACAGCCAGACGAGCGAGCCGGCGCCGGCCAGGTAGTTGGGGCGGCGCCTCATGACACACCCTCCATGGTGCTGCGCATCTTGTCGTAGCCGGACACCCGGACGACGATCAGCGAGATGATCGTGGCCGCGACCACCAGGGCGAGAGCGATGGCCGAGCCGATGCCGAAGTCGAAGCTCTTGAACGCCTTGTCGTACATGTAGTAGGCGCTGATGGTGGTGTCGGTGCCGGGGCCGCCCTGGGTGAGGATCAGGACCGTCTCGAAGGTGGTCAGTCCGCCGACGATCATCAGGATCATCGAGGTGATCATCGAGTTGCGCAGCTGCGGCAGCGTGATGTGGAAGAACTGCCGGTAGCGGCCGGCCCCGTCGATCTCCGCGGCCTGGTAGAGCACCTCGGGAACGGCCCGGGCGGCACCCTGGTAGATCAGGGTGTGGAACGGGGTGAACTGCCAGGTGGCGACGAACGCCAGAACCCCGATGGCGGTGGCTTGCTTTCCGAACAGGTTGCCGTCGCCGAACAGCCAGGTGGCTTCCGCCGGGATGCCGAAGTTCGGGTCGAGCAGCGCGCGCCAGAGCACGGAGACGGCCGTGGCGGACAGCAGCAGCGGGATGAAGTAGATGACCGACAGCACCGCGCGGTTGCGCTGGTTGCCTGCGGCCCAGACTCCGAGGACGACGCTCAGCGGTGTCTGGATGACGACGCCGAGCACGGTCAGGAGCAGGGTCAGCCAGATGCTGTCGAGCATCACCGGGTCGTCCATCAGCCGCGACCAGTTGTCCATGCCGACGAACTGGGGGGAGCCGAGGCCGTCCCAGGTCATGAAGGACAGCACCGCCACCATGACGAGCGGGGCGATCGCGAAGAGGGCGAAGAACACTGCGGCGGGCAGCGCCCAGGCGAAGCTCGGGCGGCCCACCTTCGTCGCGTTCGAGGCGGGCGGCCGCCGCCGGGCCCCCTTGCGGGGGCCGGCGGCGGGCCGGGCACTCGTGATCTGTGTGGTCATGAGCCGTTCGTCAGTCGGTCGGGAGGGCCTGCATGGCCTTGATGAAGCCGTCCGTGTCGAGCTGTCCGTTGAAGAACTGCTGGATGGCCTTGTACATGTCCGAGCTGGCCTTCTGCGGGTACGCCTGGTCCCACGACAGCTGGAACGACGGGGCGTCGGCGACCAGGTCGTACTGGAAGCGGGAGTACTCCGGGTCCGCGGCCTGGTCGAGGAAGTCCTTGGTGTTGGTGGTCGTCGGCAGGTTGCCGATGTCCAGCTGCGCCTTGACGAAGTCGTCGGAGTACATGAGCTTCAGGAACTCGGCGACGGCCTCGGGGTGCTTGGTCTTCTTCATGACCGAGTAGTAGTTGTTGGTGTTGCCCGCCACGTCCTTCGGGTCGCCCTTGCCGCCGGCGACGGTCGGGAAGGCGGTGTAGCCGAGGCTCTTCTCGGCGAACTCCGGGTGGTCGGTGAGCTGCTGGGAGTAGTACCAGGAGCCCATCAGCTCGAAGCCGGCCTTGCCGGAGGCGACGAGCTGGACGGAGCCGGCGTTGGTGTACTTGACGGAGTCGTAGTTCTTGCCGAAGGCTCCGGCGTCGACCAGTTCCCTGATCATGTTCAGCGCCTTCTTGCTGTCCGGGCTCGCCCAGGCGCTCTTGTCGCCGCCGACGGCCTTCGCGAACAGCTCGGGGCCGGCCACGCGGTCGTAGAGGTACTGGAACCACATCTGGGTCGGCCAGACGTCGCCGCCGCCGAGCGCGATCGGGGTGACGCCCTTGGCCTTCAGCGCGCTGACGGCCTCGAGGAGCTCGTCCCAGGTCTTCGGCGGCTTCACGCCCGCTTCGTCGAGGACCTTCTTGTTGTGGAACAGCAGGACGGGCTGGGTGCCACGCATCGGGATGCCGTACGGCTTGCCGTCCACCACCGCGTTGTTGAACACGGACGGCAGGAACTTGTTCTCCAGATCCGGGTTCTTCTTGATCAGGTCGTCGAGCGGCAGCAGGAGACCCGCCTTGACGAACGGCTTGATGCTTCCGCCGCCCCAGTTGAAGAAGACGTCCGGTGCCTGCGGGGTGTTGATGATCGTCTGCAGCTTCTTCTGGTAGTCCGCACCGGGGATGGTGTCGAGGACGACCTTGACGTCGGAGGTCTTGTTGAACTTCTCGACGAGCTGCTTCTCGACCTTGTTGGTGGCGTCCCCGTAGACCAGGACATGGATCTTGCCGTCGGACCCCGAGCCCCCGTCGCCGTCGCCGCAGGCCGAGAGGGTCAGCGCGAGGGTGAGCGTCGCACCGCAGGCGACCAGTCTGGGCAAGCGCGCACGTGTCTTCATCGTTCGCCTTTCGAAAGTTTCGGCTTCATCGCCGAAAGTCCATGCGGTGGGACAGTAGGTCAGAGCCCTCATCGGGTCAACGGTCCGATCACTACTCGACCGAACCGTTACCGATCGGCGGTGGCCTATCCTGCGTTCATGCACGAAGACGAAGAGGTGGGCGGCCGGGTCACATTGGCGGCGGTAGCGAAAGAAGCCGGTGTCTCCATGCCGACAGTTTCGAAGGTGCTCAACGGGCGCTCGGACGTCTCCCGCACGACCCGCGCGAAGGTGGAGCACCTGCTGGAGGTCCACGGCTACCGCCGGCGGGCCCAGGCGGGATCCCGCTCCCCGCTCATCGAGCTCGTCTTCCACGAACTGGAGAGCGTCTGGGCGATGGAGCTGATCAGGGGGGTGGAGAACGTCGCACGGGACAACCGGGCGACCGTGGCGCTCACCGAGAGCGGCACCCGGCACACCCCCGGCCCCGACTGGCTGCCCGGCGTGCTGCAACGCCGGCCCATGGGCGTGGTCCTGGTCTTCTCGACCCTGAGCGAGGACGTCAAACGACGCCTCAGGGCGGCGGCCATCCCCATCGTCATCGTCGACCCGGCGGGCGACCCGGACCCGGACGTGCCCTCGGTCGGCTCCGCGAACTGGTCGGGCGGCCTCGCCGCCACCCGCCACCTCACGGACCTCGGGCACGAGCGCATCGCGATCATCACCGGGCCCGAGGACATGCTGTGCTCACTGGCGCGGCTGGACGGCTACCGCTCGGCGATGTCCATGGCCGGCCTGGAGTGCGAGCCGCGGACGATGCGCTTCGGCGACTTCCATGTGCAGGGCGGCTACGAGCACGCCATGGACCTGCTGGACGGACCCGACCGCCCCACGGCGATCTTCGCGGGCAGCGACCTCCAGGCGCTCGGCGTCCTGGAGGCGGCCCGGGTCAAGGGGCTGCGCGTCCCCGAGGACCTGTCGGTGGTCGGCTACGACGACGTCCCGCTCGCCCAGTGGTCGAGCCCACCGCTCACCACGGTCCACCAGCCGCTGCGGAGCATGGCCGAGGAGGCCGCCCGCATGCTGCTGCGCCCCGACGCCCCCGGCGCCGCGGCCCAACGCATCGAACTGGCGACGAACCTGGTGGTCCGTCAGAGCACGGCCCCACCCCGCAAGAGCTGACGCGGGGCACACGAAAGGCCGGGCGGACCGCGCATGAGCACGGCCCACCCGGACCAGGGGCCGCCCCCGTCCCCTCCTAGGTCGTGTCCGCAAAGTCCCGTCGTTCGCCCGTAGGGCGGGCCGAGCGGTTCCGGTGCGTGCTCTGGGGGTCCCCCCTGCTCGAAGAGCTCGGGGGAGTGCCGGGCGGGCTCCCGCGTACTGGTTGTACGCGGGTGGGCGGCCGGTGCGGCGAGTGGGGGTCCCCCCTGCTCGAAGAGCTCGGGGGAGCGTGCCGGGCGCCGGGTGGCAGGCGGGACTTTGCGGACACGACCTAGGTGCGGGGGCGGACCCACTGGGCGGTGCGGGGAGGCACCGCCCCGGATTCCGGTCAGGCGCCGGGCAGTACGCCCGTCCGGGCCACCTCGGCGTACCAGCGTGCGCTGGCCTTCGGGATCCGCTTGCCGGTCGGGTAGTCCACGTACACCGCGCCGAAACGCTTGCTGTAGCCGTGCGCCCACTCGAAGTTGTCCAGCAGGGACCACAGGAAGTAGCCCCGGACGTCGGAGCCGTCGGCGATGGCCCGGTGGACGGCGGCCAGGTGGTCGCGGACGTACGCGATCCGGGCCGGGTCGTTGACCCGCCCCTCCGGGTCGGCGTAGTCGTCGAACGCCGCGCCGTTCTCGGTGATGACCAGCGGCAGGCGCGGGAAGTCGTCCGACAGCCGGCGCAGCAGGTCGTACAGCCCGGTGGCGTCGACGGCCCAGCCCATGGCGGTGGTGGGGCCGGGCGGCTGGTGGAAGGAGACCTTGTCGGCGGCCGGCCACGGGCTGTGCGGGCTGTTGCCGTGCCCGTCGGAGTTGTGGGTGCCGCTGCCGTCGGTCTCCGAGACCAGCGTGGGCGTGTAGTAGTTGACGCCGAGGAAGTCCAGCGGCTGGTGGATCCGCTCCAGGTCCCCGTCGGCCACGAACGACCAGTCCGTCAGGGGCGCCGTGTCCTTGAACAGGTCCTCCGGGTACGCGCCCTGGAGCATCGGGCCGGTGAAGACCCGGTTGGCCAGGGCGTCGATACGGCGGGCCGCGTCGACGTCGGCCTCCCGCGTCGTCAGCGGGCGGACGTGGTGGATGTTGAGCGTGACCGAGCACTGCGTGCCGGCCGGCGTCCGGTCGCGCACCGCCTGGACGGCGAGGCCGTGGGCCAGGTTGAGGTGGTGCGCGGCGCGCAGCGCGGCCACCGGGTCGGTGCGGCCTGGGGCGTGCACCCCGGAGCCGTACCCCAGGAAGGCGCTGCACCAGGGCTCGTTGAGGGTGGTCCAGGTCTTCACCCGGTCGCCGAGGGCGTCGGCGGCGATGGCCGCGTACTCGGCGAACCGCTCCGCGGTGGCACGCTCCGGCCAGCCACCGGCGTCCTCCAGCTCCTGCGGGAGATCCCAGTGGTAGAGCGTGGCGACGGGCTGGATGCCCTTCTCCAGCAGCTCGTCCACCAGACGCCGATAGAAGTCCAGGCCCTTCTGCACGGCGGGGCCGCGCCCGGTGGGCTGGATGCGGGGCCAGGCCAGGGAGAACCGGTAGGCGCCCAGGCCGAGTTCGGCCATGAGCGCGACGTCCTCGCGCCAGCGGTGGTAGTGGTCGGTGGCGATGTCACCGGTGTCGCCGTTGCGGACCCGTCCCGGCGTCCTGGCGTAGGTGTCCCAGATCGACGGCGTGCGCCCGTCCTCGGCGGCCGCCCCCTCGATCTGGTACGAGGCGGTCGCGGAGCCCCAGAGGAAGTTCTTGGGGAAGGTGCGGGTGCCGTCGATGGCGGACCCGCTCTGCTGTGCGGCGGTGACCACGGAAGTCCTTTCAGAAGTGGGGCCGTTCGCGTGGGGCGAAGGGCCGTCACGGATGAGCGGGGCCCGGCGGGGTGTGGCCGGGCCGGTGTGCGGGGGTCAGCCCTTGACGGCGCCGGCCATGATGCCGCTGACGATCTGCCGTCCGAAGACGATGAACATCGCCAGCAGCGGGAGCGTGCCGAGCAGCGCGCCCGCCATGATCAGCGACTGGTCGCGGACGTAGCCGGCGCTGAGCTGGGTGAGGGCGACCGGGACCGTCGGGTTGGTCATGTCGAGCACGACGAACGGCCAGAAGAAGTCGTTCCACGCGTGCACGAACGTGATCATGAACAGGACGGCCATGGCGGGCCGCGCCACCGGGAGCACGATGCTCCAGAAGATGCGCAACGAGTGCGCTCCGTCGACGCGTCCGGCCTCGACCAGCTCGTCCGGCAGCGCCTCCGACAGGTACTGGCGCATGAAGAACACGCCGACCGCGCTGACCAGCGTCGGGAAGATGACGGCGGGCAGCTGCTGGGACCAGCCCAGTTCGGACATCATCATGAACAGCGGGACGACACCGAGCTGCGGCGGCACCATCATCGTGCCGATCACCAGCATCAGCAGGATGTTGCGGCCCTTGAACCGCAGCTTGGCGAAGGCGAATCCGGCCAGCGTCGCGAACATCACCGTGGACAGGGCGATCACCCCGGCCACGATCAGGCTGTTGATCATGGCCTTGCCCATGGCCGCCTCGTCCCACGCGCGGGCGAGGTTGCTGAACAGGTTGGGGCCGGGCAGGAACGGCGGCGGGGTCTGGCTGACCCGGGTGTTGTCCGTGGACGCCGCCACCATCGTCCAGTACAGCGGGAAGATGGACAGGATCGCCATGACGGCGAGCAGGACGTAGGCGAGCGGTCCCGCGTGGTGCTGGCGGCCGGCGCGTATGCGCAGCAGGCGCCGGCGGCCGCCGCGGCCGTTCGCCGGTACGGGGGTCCGGTCCGGGGCGTCCGTCCGGACCGGGAGGCTTTGCGTGGTCATGTCGGCTCCAGGTCAGGACGATCGGGCCCGCAGGCGCTTGATCAGGCGCTGCACGGCGAAGGCGAGGACGAGCAGCAGGAACATCGCCCAGGCGACGGTCGCCGAGCGGCCCATCTGGTAGTTCTTCCAGCCCTCCTCGTACAGCAGCAGACCCAGCGTCTGGTACTGGTTGTCCGCACCGCCGGTGACACCGTTGGGGCCCTGGCCGAAGATCAGCGGCTCACCGAAGAGCTGGGTGGCGCCGATCGTCGACAGCACGATGGTGAAGACGATCGTGGAACGGATCCCGGGCACGGTGACGTTCGTGAACTGCTTCCAGCGGGAGGCGCCGTCGATGGACGCCGCCTCGTAGCGCTCGGCGGGGATGGCCTGCATCGCGGCCAGGTAGAGCAGCGCGTTGTACCCGGTCCAGCGCCAGATGACGATCGTGGAGATCGCGACCTGCGAGGGCCACTTCTCGGCCTCCCAGTCCAGCGGGTCGATCCCGATCGAGCCGAGCGCCCAGTTGATCATGCCGAAGTCACGCTCGTAGATCATCGTGAAGACGAGCGCGGCCGCGGCGACCGACGTGGCGTACGGGACGAGGGACGCGACCCGGAAGAACAGCGAGGCGCGCATCCGGTAGTTGAGCAGGTGCGCCAGACCGAGCGCCGTCAGCAACTGCGGCACGGTCGAGATGACACCGATCGTGATGGTGTTCATCAGCGCGTTCCAGAAGCGCTCGTCCTGCCACAGCTCGATGTAGTTGTCGAGGCCCACCCACTCCCGCACGTCGAGCGTGGCCAGCTCCACATGGTGCAGCGAGATCCACGAGGTGTAGATGAGCGGGTAGAAGCTGAACGCGGCGAAGACCACGAAGAACGGCGCGACGAACGCGTACGGCGCGCCCTTGACGTCCAGCCGGTGCAGCAGTGAGGCGCGCCGCCGGGTGGAGGTGCCGTCGCCCGCGGCGCCGGGCGGGGCCGGCGGCTCCTCGCCGGCCAGGGCCTTGGTGGTGGAGGTGGCCACCGGACTTCCTTCCTGAGAGGGGGTGGGTCAGCCGGACCCGGGCCCGCGGCGAGCGCGCGGACCCGGGAGGCTGCGGGGGCATCGGGTCAGCCGACGGCCTTCTCGATGCGCTCCGTGGTGGTGTCCCACGCCTCGTCACGCTTGGTGCCCTGCTCGATCAGGGCCAGGCCCTGCGAGAAGGTGTCCTTGATCGTGCCGTCCTTGCGGCCGAGGACCTGCTTGTCCGGGATCTCCTGCGCGGCGGCGCCGAAGATCTCACCGATCGGCGCGTCGCTGAAGTACTCCGACTTGGCGTTCTTCACGTCGGGGTTCTCCAGGGCCGCCTTGGAGGACGGGATGTTGCCTATCTCCTTGAAGATGTGGGCCTGCTGCTCCGGCGCGGTCAGCCACGCCACCAGCTTCTTGGCCTCCTCCTTCACCGGGCTCTGCTCGATCACACCGAGGAAGGAACCGCCCCAGTTGGCGCCCTTCGGGGCCCGGGCGACGTCCCACTTGCCCTTGTTGGCGTCACCGGCCTTCTCACTGATGTGGCTGAGCATCCAGGCGGGGCACACGGCCGTCGCGAACGTGCCGTTGGCCAGACCGGGGTCCCAACCGGGCTGGAACTGGCGGAGCTTGGCCGTCAGCCCGCCCTCGGCGGCGTCGGCGGAGAGCTTCCAGGCGTCCTTGACGACCGGGTTCGTCTCGTAGATCAGGTCGCCCTTCTCGTTGTAGTACTGCTCCGGGTGGCCGTAGACCATCGCGTTGAACAGGCCGCTGGAGGAGTCCATGTAGGCGACCTTGCCGCCCTTGAAGTCCTTCTTGAAGGTGCGCCCGACCTCGACGTACTTGCTCCAGTCGCCCTCCCAGAGCTTGCCGACCTCCTCGCGGTCGGTGGGCAGGCCGGCCTTCTCGAAGTAGTCCTTGCGGTAACAGACGGCCATCGGGCCGATGTCGGTGCCCAGACCCAGCACCTTGCCGTCCTTGGTGCTGATCTGGGACTCCTTCCACGGCAGGAAGTGGTCGGTGCCCGGCACGTCGGAGAAGTCCGCGAACTTGTCGGCCTGGGTCTCGGTGATCTCCTTGGCGCGGCCGATCTCGATGCCCTGGATGTCCTTCAGGCCCTTGCCGCCGGCGAGCCTGGTCTGCAGCGCGGTGTAGTACGTCTGCTCGTCACCGGCGATCTCGGCCTTGATCGTGACGTTCGGGTTCTCCTTCTCGTACTGCTCCAGCAGGCCGGTCTCCTTCAGGCCCATGACGCCGAACAGGCCCATGGTGATGGTGACCTTGCCGTCCTTCTTGCCGCCGCCCGTGACCGAGTCGTCGCCGCTGCTGCAACCAGCGACGAGGGCCAGCGCGCTGACGGCCGCAGCTGCTGCCGCCAGCCTCTTTCCGCGCAACGATCCGAGACTGCTCATGGTTCTCCTCCCAACGGCCTGCGCAGACGTGTCGGACGGACACGAAAACGATGACCGCAGCGGCTCCGGCGAAGTGGTGGGAACGTGCCCAATCTCGGGTGGGCACGTTCCCAGCGATGGATGGCAGACTCGCGGCAGCGAGCAGATCTGTCAATGACTTGAACGCAACGAACCGCCTTTCCGCGAGATTTGCGTTCATATTTCGTGCTGGACCGGCCACCTCGCCGACCGTGCGGTCTGCCAGAATTGGCGCTGGTCACCTACGCGACAGGAGGGTGCCGCGGATGCAGGGAGGGGAGCGCATGGCTGGGAACCGCCGTCCGACGATCAAGACGGTCGCCGCCCGCGCCGGCGTGGGCCGGACGACGGTGTCCCGCGTCGTGAACGGCTCGGAACTGGTCAGCGCGGAGGCGCGCTCCCGGGTCCTCGCGGCGATCAAGGAGCTCAACTACGTGCCGAATTCCGTCGCCCGGGGTCTGGTGACCAGCCGGACCGACGCGGTGGCGCTCGTCATCCCGGAGTCCGCGAGCCGGCTCGGCTCGGAGCCCTTCTTCGCCGCCCTGATCAGGGGCGTCAGCCAGGCCCTCGCCGACAGCCGCACCCAGCTCCAGCTGATGCTCGTCCGGGACCAGGCGGAGCGGGAGCAGCTGACCGAGTCGGTGGCGACCCGCCGCGTCGACGGCGTCCTGCTGGTGTCCGTGCACTCCGACGACCCGCTGCCCGCGATGCTGGAGGAGATGGGCCTGCCCACGGTCCTCGCCGGCCGCCGGGACGCCGACGAGGCGCTGAGCTATGTGCACGCCGACAACACCGGGGGCGCGATCCAGGCGGTCCGCCACCTCCTCGGCAGTGGCCGGAAACGGGTGGCCGCGATCGCCGGTCCGCTGGACATGGACGTGGGCCGCAGCCGTCTGGAGGGCTGGCGGACGGCGCACGAGGAGGCCGGGGTGCCCGCACGTCAAGACCTCGTCGAGGCGGGCGACTTCAGCTGGGAGAGCGGTTCCCGGGCGATGCGTTCGCTTCTTGAACGAGCCCCCGATCTGGACGCCGTCTTCGCCGCCTCCGACCTCATGGCGATCGGCGCCCTGGAGGAACTGCGCCGCCAGAAGCGGAAGGTGCCGGACGACGTGGCGGTCGTCGGCTTCGAGGACTCCCCGCACGCCCGCTGGACCAACCCGCCGCTGACCACGGTCCGTCAGCCCGTCGAGGAACTGGGCAGCGCGATGGTCCGCATCCTCTCCGAGATCACCGAACCGGGCGCCGCACGGCAGCAGTTGATGCTGCCGACGGAGCTGGTCGTACGGGAGTCGTCCGGGGGGTCGTCGGAGGAGGAGTCGGACGGCGACGAGGGGCGGTGACGGCTCCCGTCAGCGGGGCATGTGCCGTCCCAGCTCCCGTGCCTTCTCACGCAGCCCCGCAGCCCAGACTCCGCCGTGTGCAGGGGCAGACATCCCAGTGACGATAGAAACCTGCACGTCCTCGAGCCGGGCTTCTGGAGTGGCTTCGTGCCGTGCCCAGTCCACCTTGACCCCGGAGCGCTCCGCAAGAACCAGCACCGTGGCGATGAAGCCTTCGGAGAGCGCGAGCAGGATGGCGTGGCTCGTTCTTCGGTGCTTGGCCAAGAGGGCGTTGACGAAGGTTTCGAGGGCCTCAGGGCTGATCTGGCACTCGTCGTTCTCCATCGGTCCGATGCCCGACGGGAGTCCCAGCTCCGCCTCGAAGACCGCTACCTGGCGCTGGAACAGGCGAGAAGCCCCATTGGACGGGTTCCACAGTGTCTCGTCCCCGATGTCGAAGTACTGGCTCATCGCGGCACCTTTCAGCTGGCCAGGACAGGCCAGCCTATCCGGTCAGATCATTACCGTCGTCTGCGTCACGTCTTCGCCAGACGTCGGTGCCAGATGAGGGCTGTGGCTACGCCGACGAAGGCCAGGAAGTCTTCGGCCTTGCGCTCGTAGCGGCGGTTGAGACGTCGGCAGCCGGCGATCCAGGGCCCGCGCACAAGCGGCGCCAGCTCGCAGCGGTCCTGCACGCTGGCACCTGGTCGGAGATCAGGCAACCGTTCCACCAGAACAGTCACGCACGACTCAACGAGCGATCACGCAGAGAAAGCCATGACTCAGGCGTCCCGCGTCCGCGAGCGCCGCTCGCCTCGGCGGCGCAGGGTCAGCGGCAGTACGTACCAGCACAGGCCGAACCACAGCATGACGCCGGCCGCGAGCATCTCCGCCAGGACGCCCGGCACGACGAAGCGCAGGATCAGCAGGAGCGTGCAGCCGATGGTCAGCGCCAGCAGGACCATGCCGCACATCATCAGACGCCCGGCCGCCTCCACCACCTCGTCCTTCATGCGCTGACCGGACAGGAAGCGGTGTATCGACACGGGCGCTATGAGCGACCCGGTGGCCGACGCGCCGAGTACCACCGTGGTGACGTAGATGCCCCGGTCCAGCGTCCCCAGCTCCCGGAACAACGGCGTGAACGCCACGCTGAGCAGGAAGCCGAAGAGGATCTGCACCCCGGTCTGGGCGACCCGCGTCTCCTGAAGGACCTCGTTCCAGCGCCGGTTGACCCGCTCACGCGCCGTCTCTGCCCCCTCGGTGTCCGGCGTCGCGCGCGGACCGTCGTGCCGGCAGCGGCAGGGGGCGTCGGTGCCGTCGTGCTCGGCGGACTGCTCTGTGAACGTCATGCGCATCCTCCCCGGGTCAGAGAGACCGTTTGCCCCGCCGGCGCGTCTTCATGCAGGTGGGAGCCGTGGCAGGAGCTGGCCGCGCGGATGTGAGTCTCTCCCCGGGGCAGGGTCCACGGCGGCGTCCATGAACAGCGACGCATTTGACGGACGTACCGCCGTGGTGACCGGCGGAACCCCAGTGGACCGGACGCGCGACGGCGCACGGGCTGCGGGAGGCCGGCGCGCGGGTCGTCACCCTGGCCCGTACGGCACCCGGAGCCCCGGACCCGCTCTTGGCCGCGGCCGGTCTCGACCGACCGGACGACGGCCGAGACCTCGCCGAACCGGGCGCGGGGTGCCCTCTCCGGCCGCTAGCCTCGGCTCCCACCGAGCCGGTACGACCAGGAGGCCCGTATGGCCGAACAGCCCCTCAGAGCGCACTTCGTTGCCGAGCCGATCGAGCTTCCCGACGGCCGGCGGGTCCGGGTCAGCGCCTATCCCGACGGCAGCATCCGGTTCAGCGTCGACGGACTGCCGTACGTCCTCACCGAGGCGTATCTGAGCGGGAACCCGGAGACCGACAAGGCGATCGTGAAGCTCTCGCCCGGCAGGCAGGGCAGCGCGGCGGCGTACAACTACGCCGAGGAACTCGCCAAGCGGAACCACCCGTAGACGCGGCGCGGAGCGCGCCTCAGACGACCTGGACGTCCAGCTGCTGGGCCACGGACGTCAGGGCCGGGCCCAGGGGCAGGGCGACGCGGGCGACGGCGTGGCGGTCGCCGCGGGTGGGGTCCCGGTTGACGATCAGGACGGGCTTGCCCGCCTCGGCGGCCTGCCGTACGAACCGCAGCCCGGACATCACCGTCAGCGAGGAGCCCAGGACCAGCAGGGACGCCGCCTCGTCGACCAGCGTGCGGCAGCGCTCGACCCGCGCCGGGGGCACGTTCTCGCCGAAGAACACGACGTCCGGCTTGAGGATGCCGCCGCAGCGCGTGCAGGGAAGGACCTGGAAGTCCTGGACCTGCTCGTCGGTGAGGTCGGCGTCACCGTCCGGGTTGATCGCGGCGGCCACCGGGTCGAAGCCCGCGTTGGCCTCCTCGAGCCGGCGGGCGAGTTCCGCGCGCGGGCTGTACGTCCCGCAGGAGAGGCAGACCACCCGCTGCAGGCCACCGTGCAGCTCCACGACGTCCGGGCTGCCCGCGGCCTGATGCAGACCGTCGACGTTCTGGGTGATCACGCCCCTCAGCAGACCGTGCCGCCCGAACGCGGCCACGGCCCGGTGACCGGCGTTGGGGTGGGCCCGTCCGAAGGTGCGCCAGCCGAGGTGGCTGCGCGCCCAGTACCGGCGCCGGGCCGGGGCGCTGGCCGTGAACTCCTGGTAGGTCATCGGGGTGTGCCGGCTGAGGCTGCCGCCCTCGCCCCGGTAGTCGGGGATGCCGGACTCGGTGGAGATGCCCGCGCCGCTGAGCACCAGCACCCCACCCGTGTCCAGGGCGTCGACGACCGGGCCGAGGTCCGTGGTGCCGGCCGGCCAGTCCTCGGCCGGCGTCCAGACGAGAGTGGGGCGCATCCGCATGCCGCAAGGGTACGCAGCGGCGCGGACTATCGGTCCGTGCCCCAGTGCCACACGAGCTCCCCGCCCTCCGGGACGGCGGCCCAGCGTGCGGCGGCGGCGTCCAGCCGGGGCCCGGTCCTGGCCGGCTCGTCCGCGGCGAGCGGGGCGGGACCGACGCCGCGGCCGTCCGTGGGCAGTCCGCGCCAGACCCGGTAGGCCCAGTTCACGCGCAGCTCGGCGGCCAGTACGGCGTCACCGTCGCGGCGGAGCACCTTCAGCCCCGAGCGCCGGTGCCGGCCGGGGGAGACGGGCAGGAACCCCTGGAAGGTCGCGCCGCGGGCCGTCGCACCCCAGAAGCCGTCCTCGATCCCGAGGGCGGTCTCCACGACGGCGTGCACCAGGTCGTGCGGCAGGGTCGGGCCGAGCGGCTGGGCGGGCAGCCGGACGTCCGGTCCCTTGCGGCCGCGGACGACGATCTCGTACTGGTTCTCCGGCAGCTTCCGGAACGACATCTCCATCACGGCGAACGGTAGGCCGGGGCCCGTGCGCCGCCAACCGGTTTTCATCGGTCCCGGCCGTTGGGTCAGGACTCCGGCGTGTCCGGCGCGTGGTGCGGACGCTCCGGCCGGGCGTCCGGCGCGTCCGCGAGCGTCCAGCTGGCCAGCAGGTCCAGTGCCCGCTTCGACGCCGATCCGGCCTCCGCCGTGTAGACGAACAGGGTCGTGTCCGGGTCGCCGGGCAGCGTCAGCGTCTCGTAGTCGACGGTGAGGTCGCCGACGAGGGGATGGCGGAGCCGTTTGGAGCCGTACGTGCGCTGGTGGACGCGGTGCTGCTCCCACCACGCGTCGAAGGCGCGGCTGCGGGCGCGCAGGTCCTCGACGAGCGCGAGCGTCGCCGGGTCG
Source organism: Streptomyces sp. NPDC059852 (assembly GCF_042731455.1). Classification (NCBI taxonomy): domain Bacteria; kingdom Bacillati; phylum Actinomycetota; class Actinomycetes; order Kitasatosporales; family Streptomycetaceae; genus Streptomyces; species Streptomyces sp. NPDC059852. The sequence goes on from NZ_JBHWJK010000007.1 coordinate 132,304, forward strand.
TCGGGTGCCCGGCCGACCTCGAAGCGGAGGCTCTCCACCGCCGCCCGCGCCTGGTCCTCCCAGTCCATGAACAGGGAGCGGGCGTCGTCGTCCAGGAACATCCAGTGCGCGTAGTTGCGCTCCCGGGGCGGCCGTCGGTCGAAGTCGCCGAACAGCGCCTTGGCCATGCGGTTGGCGGCGAGGATGTCGGTCCGGCGGCCCAGGACCAGCGCGGGTTCGCCGTCGAGGGCGTCCAGCAGCTGGTACACGCCGGGTCGCACCCGCTGCACGGGACGCGGGTGCCGGGAGGGCGCCGCACCGCCGCCGATGAGGTCGTGCAGATGGGCGCGGCCCGTCTCGTCGAGGCCGAGGGCCCGGCCCAGGGCGTCGACGACCGCGGGGGAGGGGGTGATGGGCCGGCCCTGTTCAAGACGCGTGTAGTAGTCGGTCGACACCCCGGCGAGGAAGGCGACCTCCTCGCGGCGCAGACCCGGCACACGGCGTACCCGTCCGTCCGCGGGGAGCCCGGCGCGGGCGGGGTCGCCCTGACTCCGGGCCCGCCGCAGGAAGTCGGCGAGTTCCTTGTTCGTCTTGGCCACGGCACCAGTGTCGCCGAAACCGGCGGTCCGGGACTGGGTCTGCGCGTCCTAGGTCGCCGCGTCCTCGGTCGCGCAGGCCGGGATATGCGCCCCCACGGCCGGGTCCGCCGCCCCAGTCTGGAGACATGCCGCACTCCCCGGGGAAAGGCCCCGGGGCGGCCCGCTCCCCAGGAGGACGATCATGGCTTTTCCGACCGACCGACCCGCGACCTGGTTCGTGACCGGCACCTCCCGCGGCCTGGGGCTGGAGCTGGTCCGGCAGCTCCTGCGGCGCGGCGACGGCGTAGCGGCGACCACCCGGTCGTCCGAGCGGCTGCTGGCCGCGCTCGGCGACGACGTCGACACCACGCGTCTGCTCCCGCTGACCGTCGACCTGCGGGACGAGGAGCAGGTCGCGCGGGCCGTGCGCCGGACCACCGAGCGCTTCGGCGGCCTGGACGTGGTCGTCAACAACGCCGGGTACGGCTACCTGGGCGCGGTCGAGGAGACCACCGGCCAGGACGTCCGGGACATGCTCGACGTCCAGGTCGCCGGCGTCTGGAACGTGCTCCGCGCCACGCTGCCCGTCCTGCGGGAACAGCGCGCGGGCCACATCGTGAACGTGTCCTCGGTCCTGGGTCTGACCGCCGTGCCCGGCTGGGCGCTGTACTGCGCCGGAAAGTTCGCCCTGGAGGGCCTGAGCGAGGCGCTGGCCGCCGAGGCCGCGGACTTCGGGATCGACGTGACGATCGTCGAACCGGGCTACTTCCGCACGGACTTCCTCACCCGGGACTCCCTCGCGCTGCCCGCCGCCACGACCGAGCACTACCCGGCCCTGCGGGAGATGGTCGAGTCCCACCTCGCGCTCCAGGGCGCCCAGCTCGGCGACCCGGTCAAGGGGGCGGCCGCCGTCATCGACCGTGTGGTGACCGGTGAGGGACCGCTGCGCCTGCTGCTCGGCTCGGACGCGCACGCCTACGCCACCGCCAAGGTGCGGGCGCTCCAGGCCGACCTGGACGCCACCGCGGCCACCGCGCCCGCGACGGACTTCCCCGCCGCCGCGTAGCGCGATGCCGGAACCGTCGGCCGGGGCGGGCGCCCCGGCCGGGCCCGTCCACTGTGAGCCCAAGGGGCACGGATCGTGCTGCTGGTGCTGTGCGCGCCGCACGGAAGGGTGTGGCGACCCCCTCTGGCGCCCGGGGCCTACGGCGCGGTGCGGAAGCGGAAGGCGCCCTCCGCGCCGCCGAGCGTGAGCCAGGTGTCCTCCTCGTGCCGGACCAGGCGCAGTGCCACCCGGGAGCAATGGGCGCACCGCGCGGTCAGGCCGGGCTCCGGCCCGTACACGTGCAGCTCGGCCAGCGGGCCGGTCGAGCCGCAGTCCGGGCAGCGCCACCAGGCCCGGGTCAGGTCGACGGAGAAGATGTCCGACAGCGGCCCGGCCAGGCTGTTGCCGTCGACGTGCGGGGAGAGCTCGGTCATCGGTTGCCTCCAGACGCGGCCGGCCGGGGGAGCGGGGCTCACCCGAACCGTTCGGTACGGATCGTGGCGGGGTCCTGCCCTGCGGATGTCAGCAGGCCGGCGGCGGCCTCGACGAAACCGGTGGGCCCGCAGACGTAGACGGTCCCGGCGGGCGTGAGCCGCTTGAGCGCCGGCTCCAGGTCGTCCGCCGTGAGCCGGCCGGCGGCCCGGGTGCCGCCGGGCGGAGCCTGCCGGGTGTAGAGGAACCGCACGTCCAGGGCGGGATCGGGGCGCCCGAGCTCCTCGCGGTACCAGAGGTCGGCCTCGCCGCGCACGGAGTGGATCAGCTGGAACGGGCTGGTGGAGGCCGCCTGCCGGTGGGCGCGGACCATGGCCATCAGGGGAACGACCCCGGAGCCGCCGGCCACCAGGAGGACGGGCTCGTCCTGCCGGGGCCGCCACACGAACCAGTTCCCGAGAGGGCCGCGCACCTCGACGGACGCCCCGATCGGCAGGTCGTCCGCGAGGTAGGGCGAGACCTCGCCGCCGGTCACGGGCTGCACGCCCAGCTCGAGGCGGTCGCCGTCGGCGGGCGCGGCCAGCGAGTAGCCGCGGGCCGCCTGATAGCCGTCGTCGGCGGTGAGCCGCACGTCGACGTGCTGACCGGCCAGGTGCCCCGGCCAGCCCGGCGCGTCCAGGACGAGGGTGCGGGCGGTGGCCGTCTCGTCCGCGCGCTCGACGAGCCGGGCCGTGCGCCAGGGGAGGGGCATCGTCAGTCCCCCCAGTGGCGCTGCTCCCGCCAGGGGTCGCCGTAGTCGTGGTAGCCGGCGGTCTCCCAGAACCCCGGTTCGTCGTCGTGCGTCAGACGCAGCCCGCGCACCCACTTCGCGGACTTCCAGAGGTACAGGTGCGGCACCAGCAGACGGGCCGGGCCGCCGTGCTCGGGGGAGAGCGGGTAGCCGTCGTAGGTGTGCACGAGCCACGCCTTGCCGTCGAGGAGATCCTCGAGCGGCATGTTGGTGGTGTAGCCGCCGTAGCTGTCGACGGCGGCGTACTCGGCGGCGGTCTCCACGCCGTCGAGCAGCGTGTCGAGGCTGACCCCTCGCCATCGCGTGTCGAACTTCGACCAGCGGGTCACGCAGTGGATGTCGTGCACCGAATCCTCCTGCGGGAGGGCCATCATCTCGTCCCACGTCCAGGCGCGTTCGTCTCCGGTCTCCGTGGTGACCGTGAACGTCCACGTCTCGGTGGGCACGCGCGGAGTCGGACCCGCCGAGAGGACGGGGAACGACTCCGTCGGGTACTGCCCGGGCGGCAGGCGGTCGGTGATGGACGTGGAACGCCTGCGTCCGTGGAATCCGGGGGAAAGAGAACTCACGACTGGTCTCCCTGGAACGGTGACACGTCAGCCCGCGCTAAGGACCCGTTCCTCACACTATTGGGCAGACGGGCGCCGTCGGCCACTCGCCGGACGGTCCCCGTGCGGGACGTGCGGCGTCAGACTTCCGTCACCTCGGCAAAACCCTCCCTTGGCCGACCGCGCCCTACTGTCCGGGACTGTCAGCACCGCCGCCCTCCCGGAAGCCGAGGCCCGCTCCCATGACCGACCGACGTGCCCTGCTGGACCGGCTGCCCGTGTCCCCGCGCTTCTGGCGCAGCCCTCTGCGCGGGACATGGCTGACGTCCGTCCTCGGAGTCGTCCTGCTGGCCGGGGTGCCGCTGCTGTTCGTGACGGGCCTGCTGTCGTACGCCGCCTACAACCCCGATCTGTCGCCGCTGAACGACAAGACGCCGGACAAGGGCCTGCTGGGCTTCTACCTCTTCTCCTGGCCGACCGATCCGCACTGGCTGTACCGCGTCACCCAGGGTGTCCACGTCACGCTGGGCGTGGCACTGATCCCGGTGCTGCTCGCCAAGCTGTGGTCGGTCATCCCCCGGTTCTTCGCGCTGCCCCCCGTGCGGTCCGCCGCACAGGCACTGGACCGCCTGTCCCTGCTGTTCCTGGTGGGCGGCGGCCTGTTCACCTTCCTCACCGGCGTCCTCAACGTCCAGCTCGACTATGTCTTCCCCGGCTCCTTCTACCGTCTGCACTTCTACGGCGCCTGGGTCTTCTTCGCCGCCTTCGCCGCCCACGCCGCGCTGAAGATCCCGCTGACCGTCCGCGCGTTCCGGGAGCACGGCGGCCCACTCGCGTACATCCGCTCCACCTCCGCACCGGTCTCCTCCGCGAACGACGCGCTGACCGCACCCGACCCGGCGCCGCCCACGCTGTCGCGGCGCGGACTGGCCGGGCTCGTCGGAGGCTCCTCGCTGCTGCTGCTCCTCACCACGGCCGGTCAGAGCGTCGGCGGGCCGCTGCGCCGCACCGCGCTGTTCGCGCCGCACGGCGGCGGCGACCCCGGAGGCGGCCCCAACGGCTTCCAGGTCAACAAACCGGCCGGCCTCGCCGGCGTCACCGCCGCGCAGACCGGGGAGGCCTGGCAGCTCGTGGTGACCGGCCCCGGCGGTCAAGTGCGCTTGTCCCGCGCGGACTTGCTCGCGATGCCCCAGCACACCGCGGCCCTGCCCATCGCCTGCGTCGAGGGCTGGTCGACGGAGGACCAGCTCTGGCGCGGAGTGCGGCTGCGCGACCTGGCCGCGCTGGTGGGGTACGAGCCCGGGGACGCACCGGACGTCCTGGTGGAGTCCTTGCAACTGCACGGCTCCTTCCGCCGGGCGGCCCTGCGCCACAACCAGGTGCGCGACCCCCGCTCCCTCCTCGCCCTCCAGGTCAACGGCGCCGACCTGTCGCCCGACCACGGCTACCCGGCCCGCGTCATCGTCCCGGCGGCGCCCGGCGTCCTCAACACGAAGTGGGTCGCCCGGCTGTCCTTCGGGAGGGTGCTGTGACGCACACACCGGACACGCGGAGCGTGGGCTTGTGGTGGCGCCGCTGGTACGGGGCGGGCCCCGGCCACCTGCTGCTGACCGCCGCCTCCCTCGTCCTCGTCTGCTACGCGGGCCTGCGCCTGCTGGGCGCCGACGAGTGGATCACGGTGGTGTACTGGGTGGTCGGCGCGGCCCTGGTGCACGACCTGCTCCTCGTCCCTCTCTACGCGGCGATCGACCGGGTCCTGCGCGCCGTGCTCGCCCCCCACCTGATCAACCACGTGCGCTGGCCCGCCACCGCCTCGGCCCTGCTGCTCCTCGTCTGGTTCCCGCTGATCAGCCGCGGCGTGGACCGCTACGAGCGCGCCACCCTGCTGCCCGCCGACGTCTTCCTCGTCCGGTGGCTCCTCGTGACGGCGGCGCTGTTCGCCGTCTCCCTGGCCGTGGCGGCGCTGCGAGCCGTGTCACGCCGCCGGCGCACCGGGGACGCGAACACCGGTGCTAGGGGGCCGCGTTGAGCAGATCCAGCGCGCTCTGCTGCCGGGCCGCGTCCACCGTGTCGACGGGGCCGGACCAGCGCAGTCCGTACTGGTCGAGCGGGGTGCGGTCGGTGCTGTGGGCGCGGTCGGCCTGGCGGCGCAGATACGCCGTGTAGGGGTGGTCCGGCAGTGCCGCGTCCAGCTTGCGCAGCCCGCGCACGTGCGCGCCCTTGAACGACGGCCCGTCGGCGCCGCAGTCACCGCCCTCGCACGGGTCGCGCAGGATGCCGTCACCGGTGTGCAGCGAGGGCGCGGTCGTCGCGGCGTCCCCGATCCGCCGGGCCCGGGTGAGCAGATCACCGTCGCCGGTGGCGCGGTGCAGTTCGGTGAGGGCGCCGAGCAGGACGCCCTGGTTGTAGGACCAGACGGGCTGGCCGTTGTTGCGGCAGGTGGACAGGTCGATGCCGTCGTCGACCAGCTGGGAGGCGTTGATCATCCCGGTGCCCTGGAACCACGCCCAGCCGGCCCGGGCGCGGTCCCGGTACGTCGTGTCGCCGGGGATGCGGTTGTGCAGGGCGGCGTTGAGGTGGATGTAGAGGGAGTTGGCGATGGCGTTCTTGTAGGTCCGTGCCGTGCTCCACCACACGCCGCCCCCGCAGGTGCCGTCCCAGTACGCCGCCATGTGCTCGGCGTCCGCGCGGGCCGTGGCGAGGTAGCGGCCGTCCCCGGTCAGGTCGTACGCGGCGATCCAGGCCAGCCCCCACCAGCCGGTGTCGTCGATGTAGTCGTTGCGGAACCGCCCGCCCTGCGCGGTGACGTTCAGGTCGTAGGTGCGGGCGATCGCGTACCGGTAACTCCCCGTCCCCGACACACGGATGGTGTCGATGACCGCGGTCAGGGCGTTCGCCGAGTTCCACCAGCCGGTGGTGGCGAACAGGCCCGTCGCGTACGAGTAGAACGTCATCAGCCCGGTGGCCGCCGCCGTCCGCCGGTCGCCGGCGTTCCACGTGGTGCGCGCCCACGGCGTGCAGGCGATCTCGGTGCGGTCGCCGGCCCTGCCGCAGGCGCGCAGCGCGCCGACGCCGTGGCCGTCCCAGTCGTCCACGTTGTACATGAGCGTGCGCCAGCCCCGCCGGCCCGCGGGTACGGTCGTCGCGCCGAGCCTGCTCCCCGCGCTCCAGGAACGCCCGCCGTCGAAGGACCGGTCGAGCCACACCTCGTCACCCGCGTCGCCGTTGTCGAGGGACGCCCAGCCCATGGCGTCGGCGTCGTCGAAGTGCAGGACGATCGACCGCCCGAACAGGGAGGCCGTCACCGGCGTGCGGTCGCCGGGCGAGAGGGCGGGGTCGCGGGCGTCGCAGTACGTGTTGCAGACGGCCGCCCGCGGTGCCGCGCCCGCCGCGGAGGCGGTCTGCGGGGAGAGGCCGACGAGGAGCGCCAGGGCGCACAGCGCGGCCCACGGGGACCGGAGGAGCGTTCGCGCGGGAGTCATGGGGCCTCCCTGCCTTCGGACGAGAGAGCGCTCCCGGAACGTAACGGCGGGGGTGAGGGTCGTCAACGGGTCGCGTGCGCACCACCGTTGAGAGACGGCTGGTCAGCTGTGCTCGCGCCACCGCCGCACGGCCAGCGTCGCCGCCGTCACCGCGGTGAACGCCCCGAAGCCGAGGTTGACGGCGGTGTCGGCGCCGGCGACGGACGCCACGGCGTTGCCCACGACACTGAGGACCAGCGCCGGCCACAGCAGGACACGGGCGAGGCCGTCGTGGGCGGTCGGTTCGGGACGGGTCATGGCTCCTCCGGCGGTACGGACGGTGACGGTGGGGTGAGGCACCACCGACGCTAGGCGGCGCCGCCCGGCCCGCCGATCCCGCAGGCACCCGGCCCGGGGTACAGCAGGCACCACCTCCCGCCGGGCCCGGCCATGGCGATCCGCGGCCTCTTATAAGGTCGATCGCTGTGCTCGACGGAAGGAGTGGGCATGCCGAACGGCGACGATCACCCGGGCCCAGGCCGCCGGGACCACCTCGCGCGTGCCGTGAGGGACGCGCTGGGCGCGATGCGGCAACTGGTCTCCGGCCTCCGTACGGCCTTCCTCGCGCTGCTCGTCCTCCTCCTGCTCGTCCTTTGCGCACTCACCACCCCGCTCGGCGTGGGGCTGCTCGCGGCGCCGGCCGCCCTGCGCGCCCTGCACGGCCTGGCCGGGCGCGAACGCGTCCGGCTGGCCCGGTTCGGACCCGGGGTCGTGGCGCCCGAACCGCCCCCGACCGCCCCGCGCGCCGCCCTGCACGACCCCACCACCCGCCGTGAACTGCGGTGGCTGGCCCGGCATGTCGTCGTGGGCCTGCCGCTGGGACTGCTCGGCTTCTGGCTGCCGATCCTCGCCGTACGGGACCTTCTGTTCCCGCTGTACTGGCGGTTCGTCCCCGCCGACGCGACGGCCACGTCCATCGGCATCGGCTCGTCCGCCTCGTGGGCGGACGCGGTCGCCGTCGCCCTCCTCGGCGTCGGCTGGATCGCCATCATCCTCGGCCTCGGCCCCGCGATGGCCCGCGCCCAGGCGAACCCCGGGCGGCGCCTGCTGGAGGCAGGACCGGAGACCGACCTCTCCCTGCGGATCGCGGAGCTGACCGCCACCCGCGCCGCCGCCCTGGACGCCCACGCCGCCGAACTGCGCCGTATCGAACGCGCCCTGCACGACGGCACGCAGAACCGGATCGTGTCCGTGACCGTGCTGCTCGGCGCCGCCCGCCGGATGGTGGCCCGCGACCCGGACGGCGCGCAGGAACTCCTGGAGCGCGCCCAGTCCGCGGCGGAGCAGGCGCTGGCCGACCTGCGGGCCGTCTCCCGCAGCATCCTGCCGCCCGTGCTGTCCGACCGCGGCCTGGCCGGGGCGCTCACCGGGCTCGCCGCCGAGTGCGCCGTACCGTGCCGCGTCGACGTGGACGTGTCCCGGCGCTGCGCCGCCTCGGCGGAGGCGACTGCCTACTTCGTCGTCGCCGAGGCCCTCACCAACATCGCCAAGCACAGCGGCGCGACCCGCGCCACCGTCACCGCCCGGCTCGCCGGCGAACGGCTCCTGCTGAGCGTCGCCGACGACGGGCACGGCGGCGCCACGGCCCCCGCCGAGGTGTCCGGCGACGGCGGGCCCGGCACCGGCTCCGGGCTCGCCGGCATCCGGCGGCGCGTCGCCGCCCACGACGGTACGTTCCGCCTGACGAGCCCGCCGGGCGGCCCGACAACCCTGGAAGTGGACCTGCCATGCGGATCGTGATCGCCGAGGACGACCCCCTCCTGCGCGAAGGGCTGGCCCTGCTGCTGCGCGCCGAGTCCCTGGACGTGGTCGCCACCGCCGGCACCGCCGACGACGCGCTGGACGCCGTCGACCGTCACGAGCCGGACGTGGCCATCCTCGACGTCCGGATGCCGCCCACCCACACCGACGAAGGCATCCGCGCGGCCGTCGAGGCACGCCGGCGCCACCCCGCGCTCGCCGTGCTCGTCCTGTCCGCCTACGTCGAGCAGAGCTTCGCGACCGAACTCCTCACCGGCGGCGTCGGCGGGCTGGGATATCTGCTGAAGGAACGCGTCGGCCGGGTCGAGGAGTTCCTCGACGCGCTGCGCCGGGTCGCCGGCGGAGGCACCGCCATCGACCCCGAGGTCGTCGCCCAGCTGTTCACGCGGTCCCGCCGGGACACCCGCCTGGAACGCCTCAGCCCCCGCGAGAAGGACGTCCTCGGCCTGATGGCGGAGGGCCTCGGCAACAGCGCCATCGCCGAACGGCTCGTCGTCACCGACGGGGCCGTGCACAAGCACATCCGCAGCATCTTCGCCAAGCTCGACCTGGCCCCCACGGACCAGCTGGACCGGCGGGTCGCGGCCGTCCTGCACTACCTGGAGGACGCCCGCCGACGCTGAGGGAACCGCCCGGGGTACAGCCTGCTGTACCCCCACTCGGGGTGTGCGCGGCAATGATCCGCCGCGCTCCCGGTGGTGTGCTGAGGACACGTCATCAGCGACCGCCGAGAGGACCCGCAGTGAGTACCGAGACCCCCGCACGGACCAGCACACCACCGGCCGGCCGCACGGAGAGCACGCTGCGCGGCAGCATCCGCCGCCACCCGCTGACCTGGTTCTTCACCCTGGCCTACGGACTGAGCTGGGTGGCCTGGCTGCCGTACGTCCTCTCCGAGAACGGGCTGGGCGTCTGGCACTTCACCTTCCCCGGCGGCGCCGGCGCCTCCCAGATCACCGGGGTCCTGCCCGGCGCCTACCTCGGCCCCATCGGCTCGGCGCTGCTCATCATCGCCCTCACCGAGGGACGCGCCGGACTGCGTACCTGGCGGGGCCGCATGACCCGGTTCAAGGTCGGCGTGCGCTGGTACCTCGCCGTCCTCGTGTCGGTGCCGCTCGCACTCACCCTGGCCTCGGCCGCGCTGTCCGGCGACGGCCCCGCGCAGCCCTCCGCGACCGTGCTGCTCGCGTTCCTGCCCGGTCTGGCCGCCCAGATGATCACCACAGGACTCGCGGAGGAGCCCGGCTGGCGCGAGTTCGCGATGCCCCGCATGCAGCGCCGCAACGGGCCCCTCGCCGCCACCCTCGTCGTCGGTGTCCTGTGGGGCTGCTGGCACCTGCCGCTGTTCCTCACCGACTGGGGCGGCGGCGCGGACGTGGCCTGGATCGAGCCGGTGGAGTTCGTCGCGACGGCCACCCTGTTCAGCTTCGTGATGACCTGGGTGTTCAACCGGTCCGGCGAGAGCATGCCGCTGGTCATGCTGCTGCACTGCGGGATCAACAACTACTTCTCCGTGGCCGGGGAGGACCTGTTCCCCGGGATGTCCCACGCCGACGTGACCCACGCCTTCTTCCTCGCCTCCCTCGCCGCCGCGGTCGTCACGCTCGCCGCCACCCGCGGCCGCCTGGGCCTGCCGAAGTCGCAGTCGGCCCTCGTCGGCACAGCAGCCGGCTGAACCGGCTCCCCACACCAACTCCTCAATTCCGGAAGGCGTTTCCCATGCACCCGTCGTCCCCGGCCGCACCCGCGGTCACCCTGGAAGGCGTCACCAGGACGTACGACGGCGAGCAGCCCGTCACGGCCCTCGCCGGCGTCGACCTCGACTTCCGCGGCGGCACCTTCACCGCCGTGATGGGGCCGTCCGGCTCCGGCAAGAGCACCCTGCTGCACTGCGCCGCGGGTCTGGACCGCCCCACCTCCGGCCGCGTACGGATCGGCGGCACCGACCTGTCGGCGCTGTCGGAGAAGCACCTCACCGAACTGCGCCGCGGCCGTGTCGGGTTCGTGTTCCAGGCGTTCAACCTGGTGCCGGCCCTGACCGTGGAGCAGAACATCCTGCTGCCGTCCCGGCTGGCCCGCAGCGCCCCCGACCCGCGCCGGCTCGCGGAGATCGTCGAACGCGTCGGACTGGGCGCCCGGTTGACGCACCGGCCCTCCGAACTGTCCGGCGGACAGCAGCAGCGGGTCGCGATCGCCCGCGCGCTGGTCTCACGCCCCGAGGTCGTCTTCTGCGACGAGCCGACCGGCGCCCTGGACACCCGGACCGCCGCCGAGGTCCTGGCCCTGCTGCGGGCCGTCGTCGACGACGCCGGCCAGACCGTGATCATGGTGACCCACGACCCGGTCGCCGCGTCCTACGCCGACCGCGTCGTCGTCCTCGCCGACGGACGCGTCGTACGGGACATGCCCCAGCCCGGAGCCGCCGGCATCGCCGAACAGCTCGCCCGGCTCGGCCGTCGGCAGTACGCCGTGCACGGGGAGGGCTGAGCCGTGCTGTCACTCGCCGCGCAGACGCTGCGTTTCCGCAAGGGCGGTTTCGCCGCCACCTTCCTCGCCCTCGCCGCCGGTGTCGCCGTCCTGATGACCTGCGCCCTGCTCGTGGAGTCGGGACTGCGGTACCACGGCACCCCCCAGCGCTACGCCCGGACCGTCGCCGTCGTCGCGGACCGAAACCTGACGATCACTCAGAAGGTGCTGAGCGAGGAGGAGTCCACCACCCTCACCCTGCCGGAACGCGGCAGCGTACCCGGCTCCCTCGTGACCCGGATCGCCGAGGTGCCGGGTGTGTCGAAGGCGGTGGGCGAGCGGTGGATCCCGGCCGTGTCGCCGGCCGCGCCGGACACCCCCCTGACCGGGCACGGCTGGGCGAGCGCCACGCTCGCCCCGTACGAACTGGTCGCCGGATCGCCGCCGCGGGGCGACGGCGACATCGCGGTCGACTCCCGGCTGGCGGACACAGCGGGGCTGCGCCCCGGCGACCGCACCGAGATCGTCACGGGCGGCCGCACCCTCACCCTGAAGGTCAGCGGTGTCGTCGAGGCTCCCGGCGCCGCCGGCAGCGGCAGCACGCTGTTCTTCACGGACGCCCGGGCGGCCCGCCTCGACCCGCGCCCCGCCCGGTTCGACGCCATCGGCGTGCTCGCCGAACCCGGCGCCGACACACCGGCCGTCGTCGCCGCGGTCCGCCGCGCCGCCGACCGTGCCGGAGCCACCACCTATGTCGGCGCCGACCGCGGACTGGCCGAGGAACCCGAGGCGGCCGCCGCCCGGGACCTCACCGTCCAGGCCGGCAGCGCCTTCGGCGGCTACGCCGCCGTCATCATCGTGTTCGCGGCCGCCTCCACCGTGGGCCTGTCGGTGCGGCACCGCCGCCGGGAGCTGGCCCTTCTGCGGGCCGTCGCGGCGACCCCCGGCCAGGTCCGGACGATGATCCTCGCCGAGGTGGGCCTGCTCAGCGCCCTGGCCGCGGTCGTCGGCGTCCCCGCCGGTCTGGCCGCCACCGGCCGGCTCCGCGACGAACTCGTCGAACGGCACTTCGTCCCCGGCACGTTCACCGTCCAGGGCGGCCTGCTGTCCGGCCTCGCGGTCACCGCCGCCGTCGCCCTGGTCGCCCTCGCCACCGCGTGGATCGCCGCCCTGCGCACCACGCGGATCAGGCCGACCGAGGCGCTCGGCGAGGCCGCCGTCGACAAGGGCCTGGGCGGCCGGACCCGCCTGGTGTCCGGGCTGGTGTTCCTCGCCGCCGGGGTGTCCCTGATCGGGCTCACCGGCGCCACCGGCGGTGACACGGCCCTCGGCGCCGCCATCGGCATGCTCTACACCTTCGTCCTCGCCATCGCCCTGCTCGCCCCCTGGATCAACCAGGGCGCCGCCCGCCTCCTCACCCCCGTCCTGCGCACGGTGTGGGGCAACAGCGGCTACCTCGCCGCCGCCAACCTGCGGGCGGGCGCCCGCGGCATGGTGGCCGTCCTGACCGCGCTCGTGCTGTCCATCGGGCTCGGCGGCACCGTGTGGTTCCTCCACGACAACCTCCAGCGCCAGACCGAGGCCCAGTCCCACGACGGCACCCGCGCCCAGCACGCCCTCGTCAGCGCGACCGGCCTGCCCGCGTCCGCCGCCGACCAGGCCCGCCGCATCCCGGGCGTCGAGGCGGCCACCGGAGTACGGCGCACCGGAGTCGTCGTGCGCGGCGGCCTGGAACCGCAGACCGCGGTCGCCCAGGGCATCGACCCGAAGGGCGCCGACCGGACCATGGACCTCGGCGTGCGGTCCGGCGACCTCGAAGCCCTCGACGGCAGGGACACCGTCGCCGTGTCCGCCTCCCTGGCCGGGGCGGCCGGCTGGGAGGTGGGCGACCGGGCACGCCTGTGGCTCGGCGACGGCACGCCCACCACCCTGCGCGTCGTCGCCGTCTACGACCGCGGCTTCGGCTTCGGTGACGTCACCCTCGGCAAGGCCACCCTCGCCGGGCACACCCGCACGAGCCTCGACGACCACGTCCTCGTCCGCACCGCCGACGGCGCATCCCCGGCCGAGGTGAGCGCCGCGCTCGCCGGCCTCGCCCGCCAGTACCCGGGGGCCGGCGTCACCGGCACGGACCGGCTGACCGCAGAACTCGGCGCGGACCTCGCCGTCAGCGCCTGGCTCAACCGGATGCTCATCCTCGTCCTCGTCGGCTACGCCGTCCTCGCCGCCGCCAACACCCTGATCATGGCCGCCCTGGCCCGCACCAGGGAACTGTCCCTGCTGCGCCTCGTCGGGGTGACCCGCGGACAGATCAAGCGGATGGTCCACGCCGAGCAGGCCGGGCTGCTGGGCGTCGCCCTCGCCATCGGCGGGACCATCGCCGCCGTCACCCTGTCCTCGGTCGTCAACGCCGTCACCGGCGAACGCGTCCCGTACGTGCCCGCCCTCGGCTGGATCACGATCGGCGCCGGCACGGTCACGCTGGCCCTGGTCGCCGTGCTCCTGCCGATCGGCCGGGTGCTGCGCGTCAGCCCGGTGCGGGGGATCGGGCTCCGCGAGTAGCCGCCCGTGGAAGGCCGCCGGCCCCCGCTCGCCCGGTGCGAGCGGGGGCCGGCGTCGTCGGATCCCTCGGTCACGGCAGGGTCCATTTCTGGTTGGGGCCGGTGTGGCAGGTCCACAGGTGGACGGGGGTGCCGTCGTTCCAGGTGCCGCCCGAGGCGTCGAGGCATTTGCCGGAGGGGGGGTTGCGGACGGTGCCGTCGGTCTGGGGCACCCATTGCTGGGCGCCGGTGCCGTTGCAGGTCCACAGCTGGATCTTGGTGCCGTCGGCGGTGCCGGCGTTGTCGATGTCGAGGCATTTGCCGAGGGCGCGGACGGTGTTGTCGGTGCCGACGGTCCAGCGCTGGGCGGCGCTGGTGTTGCACGTCCAGATCTGCACCTTGGTGCCGTCGGCGGTGCCCGCGTTGGCGACGTCCAGGCACTTGCCGTTCACACCCCGCACCTCACCCGTGCGCGGGCCGGACGGGCTCCCGGCCTGCTTGATCCGGACGTTGCGGAACGCCACCTCGTCGCCGTCGCCGTGGTTCTGCAGCCCGATGTGCCCCTGCCGCAGACTGCGCGCCGGATCCGTGTTCGTGAAGTCGTTGATCCTGCGCCCGTTCAGGAACACCTCCAGCCGCTCCCCGGTGACCCGGATCTCGTACGTGTTCCAGCTGCCCGGCGGATTCAGCGCCGCGTCCCGGGCGGCGAGGTCGGCCGACTTGAACCCGTACACGGATCCTGTGGTCCGGTCGGCGCTGTCGGTGGCGTCGATCTGGATCTCGTAGCCGTTGTCCACCGCCGACCACGGGTCGTCGGAGGCCGGGAAGCCCACGAAGACACCGGAGTTGGCGTCGCCGGTCATCCGCCAGTCCAGCTTGAGCGAGTAGTCGCCGGTGAACTCCCTGGCGTCGTACCAGAGCAGGCCGAGCCCGCCGTGCGAAGTGAGGGTCCCGTCGGCCAGCGTGAAGCCGCCGGGCCCCGCCTGCCTCCAGCCGGACGTGCCGCCGCCGTCGAACAGGGACGTGTAGCCGGTCTCCGGGCGGCAGTCGGCCTGGACGAGCCCGGCGGCCCAGCGGACCCCTCCGAGCAGATGCCGGCGGAAGGCAGGGTCCGCGTACGACTCCTCGGTGTGACCGCCGCCGGTGTAGAAGGCGCGGCCACCGGCGTAGTCCTTGCACCAGGCGATCGGATGGTCGCCGGACATGGTGCCGCCGGAATAGCTGGACTCGTCGAGCGAGGCCAGCACATGGGCCGAACTTCGGGGATTGGTGCGGTAGTTGTACCACTCGTCGGTGCGCTGCCAGGTGCGGCCCAGCTGGGCGGTGGCGTCGTGCGCCCGGTCCTCGACCTTGACGGTGGCCGGCTGGATCGCGGGGTGGGACTGGAAGAGCGCGCCGGCCAGGCCCTCGTAGAAGGGCCAGTCGTACTCGGTGTCGGCGGCGGCGTGGACGCCGACGTACCCGCCGCCCGCGCCGAGGTACTGCTCGAACGCCGTCTGCTGGGCGCCGTCCAGCACGTCGCCCGTGGTCGACAGGAAGACGACCGCACGGAACTGGCTCAGGTTGGCCGCGGTGAAGGCGCCCGCGTCCTCGGTGGCGGTGACGGTGAAGTTGTTCGCCGCGCCCAGGTCACGCAGTGCGGCGATGCCCTCGTCGATCGAGGAGTGACGGAAGCCCGCCGTCTTGGAGAAGACCAGGACGCGGTAGGCGGGGTCGGCCGCGGGCGCCGCGACCGGCGCGTCCGGTGCGTCGCCCGGCAGCGCCGCGGCCTGGGGAGACATGCAGAGCGCGGCGCCGGCGAACAACGCGGTGGCCGCTTTGAGCAGAGTGCGCATCACGAGGTGCCTCCCTTCTACGGCAGGGTCCATTTCTGGTTGGGGCCGGTGTGGCAGGTCCACAGGTGGACGGGGGTGCCGTCGTTCCAGGTGCCGCCCGAGGCGTCGAGGCATTTGCCGGAGAGGGGATTGCGGACGGTGCCGTCGGACTGTGGGGCCCACAGTTGGGCTGCGGTTCCGTTGCAGGTCCACAGCTGGATCTTGGTGCCGTCGGCGGTGCCGGCGTTGTCGATGTCGAGGCATTTGCCGAGGGCGCGGAAGGTGTTGTCGGTGCCGACGGTCCAGCGCTGGGCGGCGCTGGTGTTGCACGTCCAGATCTGCACCTTGGTGCCGTCGGCGGTGCCCGCGTTGTCGACGTCCAGGCACTTGCCGTTCACACCCCGCACCTCGCCCGAACGAGCGCCGCCGGAGGCGGTGCTGAAGGAGAAGTCGTCCACGTCGAACAGGGCGCCGCTGCCACCCTTGAAGACGAGGAAGAGGGGGGTCGACGCGGCCGGCTGGTTGCTCAGGGACGTCGTGACGTCCTGGAAGGTCTCCCAGCCGCCGGTGACGGGCACGGTCACCGTGCCGAGCAGTGTGCCGGTCGCGGAGCCGGTCCGCACCTCGATGGTGCCGCCGGCGCCCGCCGAGGAGACCCGTGCGGTGAACGTCCGGGCGTTCGCCAGGTTGTACGGCGTGAAGGAGATCCAGTCGCCGTTGTGGATCTCACCGACCGTACGGCCGCCGTGGGCCGGTGTCTTCTGGATGATCTGCACGCCCGCGGAGCCGCCGTAGTGCTCGGCCTGCCGGTGGCTGGGCTGGGTGACCCGCTGGTCGTGCGTCGTCAGCGCGGGCTGGCCCGCCGCGCCCTTGTCGGTGTACTCGGCGTCGACGACCCCGAAGATGTTGGCGTTCGGGTCGTGCTCCCCGTCCGCCAGGGTCTGGAGGGTGCCCGTGCAGCCGGTGGCGGAGGTCTGCGGATGCCCGTGACTGTCGTGCCCGATGATGAAGGTGACCTTCACCCGGGAGCAGTCGATCGTCCCGTCCTCCGGGTCGGTCACGGTCACCTTGAACGGGATGGCGGCGCCGAAGTCGTAGATCTGCCCGTCGGCGGGCGTGTCGATCCGCACGGTCGGGGCGGTGTTGCCGACGGTGATCTGCACGGAGGCCGTGGCGGACTTGCCGCCGGGGTCGGTGACCTTCAGCGTGGCCGTGTACTGGCCCTCGGCGGTGTAGGTGTGGGACGGGTTCGCGGCCGTGGAGGTCCCCCCGTCGCCGAACGTCCACGCGTAACTCAGCGTGTCCCCGTCGGGGTCGCTGCTGCCGGCCGACGAGAACGACACGGACAACGGGGCCCTGCCGGAGGTGACGCTCGCCTTGGCCTGCGCCAACGGGGCGCGCCCGCCCGTCACATGCTCGATGCGGTACAGCGCGGAGTTCTCGTCCCCGTTGAAGTACCCGGTGCCGTAGTCCAGGACGTACAGGGCGCCGTCCGGGCCGAAGGCCATGTCCATCACCTGGGTACCGGTCCAGGGGAAGGCGTTGATGGACTGCACGGTGCCGTCGCCGCCGGCCTCGATCCGCTTGATCCAGCGGCGGCCGAACTCGCCGGCGAAGAAGTCGCCGTCGTACTCCTGCGGGAACTTCACGTCCGAGGAGGAGGCGGCGTCGTAGCGGTAGACGGGGCCGCCCATGGGGGACTCCGAGCCGTTGCCGAACTCCGGGACCGAGTTGCCGTCGTAGGGGATCCAGGCAGGCTGGGCGGGCGGCAGTTCGGTCAGGCCGGTGTTGCGCGGCGAGGTGTTCCTCGGTGCCGCGCAGTCGAACCGGGCCCCGGACGTGCTGCTCGCGAAGTCGAAGTCCACGTAGGCGTCGTTCTTGCCGGTGCAGTACGGCCAGCCGAAGTTGCCGGCCTTGGTGACGCGGTTGAACTCGACCTGCCCTGCGGGGCCCCGGGAGGGGCTCGCGGTGCCGGAGTCGGGGCCGTAGTCGCCGACGTAGACGATTCCCGTGGCCCGGTCGACGCTCATCCGGAACGGGTTGCGGAAGCCCATCGCGTAGATCTCGGGCCGGGTCTTCGCGGTGCCGGGCGCGAAGAGGTTCCCGGACGGGATCGTGTACGAGCCGTCGGCCGCGACCTTGATCCGCAGGATCTTGCCGCGCAGGTCGTTGGTGTTGCCGGCCGAACGCTGAGCGTCGTACGCAGGGTTGCGGGAGGCGCGCTCGTCGATCGGCGTGAAGCCGTCGGAGGCGAAGGGGTTGGAGTCGTCACCGGTCGACAGGTACAGGTTGCCCGCCGCGTCGAAGTCGATGTCGCCGCCGACGTGGCAGCACAGGCCGCGGGAGGCGGGCACGTCCAGGATCTTCTTCTCGCTGGCGAGGTCGAGCGTGTTGTCGCTCTTCAGGACGAACCGCGACAGCCGGTTCACCCCGTCGAACGGCGTGAAGTCCGAGGCGCTCCCGTCCGAAGGGGCGTCACCACTTGGTGTGTTGAGCTTCGGGGCGTAGTACAGGTAGACGAACCGGTTCGACGTGAAGCCGGGATCCGCGGCGACGCCCTGCAGGCCCTCCTCGTCGTGGCTGTAGACCTCGAGCCTGCCCGCCACGGTGGTGGTGCCGGCCGCGTCGGTGCGACGGAGCGTGCCGTCCCGCGCGGTGTGCAGTACCGAGCGGTCCGGCAGCACCGTCATCGTCATGGGTTCGCCGGTCTCGGCGACCCCCTTGGCCAGGGTGACCTGCTGGAAGTCCTCGGCCGCCGCCGCGGGGGAGGCGGGCTCGCCGCCGGGGGAGGCGGCGGCGGGGCCCAGTGGCAGGGCCAGGGCCAGCGCGCACACCACGGCCGGCAGCGCCGTACGGACACGTCTGAGCGAGGGCGATCTCGTGCGCATGGAGTACTCCATGGGAGACGGGGTGGCGGCGGTCGCCGGAGGAACGCCGGACGGCCGCCGGTGGGGGGTTGCGGGCGCGCGCCGTCGCGCCGTCGAGCACAGGCCCACGGGTACCGTCGGCCTCATGAACGCTTCAATTCCCGGAAGTTAGCGGGCTTCGTCCGCGCCCGTAACCCCTTCCGCACAAGATCTCGCTACTTTTCTCATGGCGGAGACAAAGTGGCGGAGCCGGGCCCCGGCCTTCCGCGCGGTGCCCGGCTCCGCCTGCTTCGCGGAGGCGGCTCAGCGCACGCGCGCCACGCCCGCGTAGATGCCGCTCGGCTCCGCCTCGGCAGCGGGGGAGGACGGCGCCCACTCGGTGGCCGTCACCAGGCCCGGCGCCACGAGGTCCAGCCCGTCGAAGAAGCGCTCCACCTCCGGTCGCGGCCGGAACGCGAGCTGGATGCCGCCCTTCGCGTACTCGGCGACCACCTGGTCCGAGAGCTCGGGGAACAGGTCGGACGAGGCGTGCGACAGGATCAGGTGGCTGCCCGAGGGCAGGGTGTCGACCAGGGCGCGGACGATGCCGTGGGCGTCCTGCTCGTCGCTGATGAAGTGCATCAGGGCGATGAGGGACAGCGCGACGGGCCGGTCGAAGTCCAGGACGCGCCGGGCGTGCCTGACGATCGACCCCGGGTCGCGCACGTCCGCCTGGATGTAGTCGGTCGCCCCCTCGGGCGCGCTGATCAGCAGCGCCTCGGCGTGCCTCAGGACGATCGGGTCGTTGTCGGCGTACACGACCTTGGCGGACGGCACGACGTGCTGCACGACCTGGTGGAGGTTCGGCTCGGTGGGGATGCCGGTGCCTATGTCGAGGAACTGGCCGGTGCCCTGGGAGGCGAGCCAGGCGGCGGCCCGGTGCATGAACTGCCGGTTCTGCCGGGCGCCGTCGCGTGCCTCCGGAGGCAGCCGCTCACCCACCGCCTCGTCCACGGGGTAGTTGTCCTTGCCGCCGAGCAGCCAGTCGTACACACGGGCCGGATGGGCCCTGCTGGTGTCGATCTGCGGGGACGGCTGGGAATCGGTCGTCATGTCAGCTCCATCGCGCCGGTGGGGGAGAACGGACCGCGGTTCGCGGGACGATCTTACGTCGCTCAACCATCTTGCGTGTATGCACCGGGAGTTGGCGAGGAGACCCGGCCGCCTCGTAACGGGTTGCGCTCCCGGCACCCCCCGTGGCCGGTGCCGTGCCGGGTCGGCACACGGACGGAACCGGATTCCCCTAGCCTGCCGTGCATGACCGAACCCGACCTCGGACCCGTCACCTGGCCGCCGGCACCGATCAGGACCGAACGGCTCGTGCTGCGTGCCGCCGAGGCGCGGGACAGGGCGACCTTCATCGAGCTGCTGGCGTCACCGGAGGTGCACACCTACCTCGGAGGTCCCCGGGAGCGGGACGAACTCGAGCGGGAGGTGCCCGCGGTGCCCGAGCCGTGGCCCGGAAGCTTCGTCGTCGAGCTCGACGGGCGGATGATCGGGCACGTCCTGGTCCGGAGGGTCACCGAGCACCGCACGGCGGCGGCCGTGGGGAAGGTCGACCTCGGCTATCTGTTCCTGCCCCGGGTGTGGGGACACGGGTACGCCGTCGAGGCGTGCGCGGCGGCGCTCGGCTGGATCGACGCCTTCCTGCCCGGTGAGCCGGTGGTGCTCGCCACGCAGACCGCCAACGCCCGCTCCCTGCGTCTCGCGGCGAAGCTCGGGTTCACCGAGGTGGAGGTGTTCCGGGCGTGGGGCGCCGAGCAGTGGCTCGGCCGGCGGGCTCCGGTGGCGCCCGCCGGGTGACCCGGGCTCTGCGCGACGCCCTACCGCCATCCCCGACGCGCGGCCTGCCACGCCGGCTGCATGCGGGCCGCCGCGCCGGCGAGTTCCATCCGGCGCTGGATGCGCCGCTGGACCGTGCGCCGGCTCAGGCCCAGCTGGGTGGCCACCTCCTTGCCGGCGACCCCGGCCACCGGCAGGGCGGGCAGACGCCCGGTTCGTCGCGGACCGCGGGTACGGCCGCCGACGCCGTACGTTCCCGCCACCGGCCCCGAGTCGTCGACGTCCAGTGGGACCGCGTCCTCCCAGTACCGCTCGACCCGTGCGATGGGGGCGGCGGGCGGATTGCTGTCCCGCATGACGGCGGCGGCCGGTTCGTCCGGGGCGGATTCCCCTGCGGGCCGACCGAAGTCACCGCCCCGCCGGGCGTGTTCAGCGGGACGCCGACGCCGCCAGCATGGGGAGCGACACGATGTCCGCGAGGGCCTGCTGACCGGCGATGTTGGCGTGCACGCCGTCCCCGGTGTCGTAGGGCGGGTTGATGCTGTTCGGCTTCACCGGGTCCCTCAGCACCTGGTCGAAGGGCAGCACGCCGTCACAGGTGCCGGCGCAGGTGTTCCACGTCGAGACGAACGTGCCGACGGTGTGCCGGTCCCGGTTGTTCTGGTCCGAGTAGCCGGGGCGCGGGGTGATGGGCGTGACGTACACCTTGACGCCCGCGGCCCGCAGCCGCCGGAAGACGTCCCGGTAGCTGTCCAGGATCGGCTCGGCCTCGCACCCGGCCGCGAGGTCGTTGGTGCCGTAGTAGTAGAGGACGCCGGTGACCCCGTGCAGGGCGAGGACGTCGCGTTCCAGGCGCGACACCGCGTCCAGTCCGCGCAGCGACGGATCCATGCGGGGGCAGGTGGCGGCGCTGGTGGTCCCGCCGATGCCGGCGTTGGCGACGGTGAACTGCCGGTCGGCGGGCAGCTCCTGGGCGATGCGTCGGGCGAGGCCGTCCGTCCACCGCAGGTTCTCGCCCGGACGCCGGCAGCCCGGCCCGCAGTCGGTCGACCCTGTGCCGTCGACCACCGAACTGCCGTACGCGACGAGCGTGCCGCGCAGCCGTGGGTCGTGCACGTCGACGGCGCTGACGAGATAGGTGGCGCCCGTCGTGCGCGTGTACGCGGTGCCCGAGGCGTCGGCGGTGTGGTCGCCGGAGCCGGGCGGGGTCAGGTAGTTGGTGCGGAACGCGCTGTTGTGGATGCCCGCGGCCACCGTGCCGGACACGGAGACGGACACCGCGATGTCGTCCTGGGCGGCCGTGCGGAACCGGGCCGGATCGCTCCACACCTCGCCCCCGGCCGGCACGACGACCGTGCGGCTCCCGGCGAAGGTGACGGGGACGGGGGCGCCGTCCGTCGCGGCGCCGGCACCGTCGCTGTGCGCGACGGTCGCCGCCGTCACCGTCAGCGGTGTCTTCCCGAAGGTGTTCTGCAGACGGACCCGGAGCGCGTCGCCGCCCTGGCTCAGATGGCTGATCATGCGCACCGACTGGTCGTTCAACTGCTCGGATGCGAGCCCCTGTTGGGAGCTCGCCCAGGAGGTGAACCAGCCTTTCGAGGCCGGCGGCCGCTGCGCCCCGGCGGCGCTGGGGGCGGAGGCGGCGACCACCGACGTCGTCAGCGCGAACGCGAGGGCGGCGGCGAGGCGGCCCGCCCGGAGGCGCCGGAGACGGCTGCGGCGGCCGGGGCGGTCGGGGACGCGGGGGAGAAGAGAGCTCATTGGTTCCTGTCCTTCCCGTGGGACGGGTGTCACGAGCGTGAAGAGCCTTTCCCCGCCCCGGTAAGGGCAACCCCGATCGATGACGGGTACAGGCACACGCCGTGCGTTCGTCGCCGGCGAAGTCGCCCGCGCGTCAGGCCCGTCGCTGCCACGGTGGGACGACGACGACCACGACACCGGACGGACGCCCGTACCGCCCCCGCACGCCGACGAACGCGCCCTGCTGGAGACGTGGCTGGACTCGATGACGCCGGCATCGAATCCGGCGCAGGCGGCCGCGGCGCCCTCGACCACCAAGGGTGGGCGGGTCTGCGCGTTCACTTCCCGGCGTGGACGCCCCGGGTGCAGCGCGCACGCAGTGCACCCGGGGCGTCTGCCACTGGGCTCAGGTCAGGGCCGTGTGCCAAGGCCGGGTGGCTGGCGCGGCGTCTACTTGGTGGTGGGGTGAACGGTGCCCGGGGGCGTCTCACCGCGGAGCTCGTCAAGGAACACGCCGAAGTTCCCCTCCGACCAGTGCTCCACGGACTGACCGTGTATGACGCGGTCGATGGAGATGCCGCTGAGCTGCACGTCTCGGCCGGACGCCGGGATGCCGAAGACCGTTCCGGTGTGACGGCCGGCGAAGCTCCAGCGGGTGACGACCTTGTCGCCCTCCACGATCTGGTCCAGGACGGTCATCTTGAAGCCGGTCAACCCGGCCTTGATGTCGAGATCACCCTTGAGCCAGTCCTCGCGATTCTCCGGCCCGTTGAACCCGTGGAGGACGAGGTCCTTGGAGATGTAGCGGTCGAAGCCCGCTGCCAGGTCGCCGTTGTAGCTGGCGTAGTACGCCGAGGTCACCTGCAGCGGCGACAGGTAGTGGTGAGGGGACTGGCCGGTCGGGCCGTGGTGCGTTCCCCGGCCCTGCGCCGAGGCCGGGACGGCCAGCGCGGTCATGGCCACGGCGGCGACGCCGATCATGACGCCGACCGTCTTCCGGCGTCGCCGCGGCGCCGGAGGACCGGCAGGGGTGGATACGGCCTCACGGGTCTTACTGAAGAACACTGAGCACTCCTGAAAGACGTAGCAGTCGGTGCCCGCTGACACCGATTTACTTGACGCATCAAGCATGCGGCGCTGCTTGACAGGGCGTCAAGTGTTTCGAGCGTGAGGTAACGCGCACAGGCTCCGGCCGCACACGCAGACGCTGGTGCCCCATCCCGGCCGAAAGTCCCTCCGCCCCGCCGCGCCATCCCCGAGGCCGAAATTCCGCGTACCCCGCGCCCATTTGCCCGACTTGCAGGGGCAATTCAAGCCGTCGCCTTGGCAGTCTCATGACAAATGCAAGGCTCCGGTGTCACCCTTCTGCTCGAGTTCACCGTCCGTCCACGAGGTCATCACGCGGCGGGCGTTCCCACCCCCCACCTCCTTCCACCCGCATGCCGTGCAGCGCAAAGGACCGGCCCACCCCGCCGGCCCTCTCGTCCACGGTCCCCACCCGGGCCGACCGTCGTCCTGAAGGAGTCACCTTGTCCCTGCGACACCGCGCCCTCGTCCGGCGCAGACGCGCAACCGGCATAGCCCTCACGGCAGTCGGGGCCCTGCTGGCCCTGGCCGCCCCCGGTCTCGCCGCCGCCGCGCCGGCCGACCCGGGACCCGCGAAGATCACCGCCACCCCCCGGGCGGGCGCCGCCCCGGCCTCCCTGACCCCCGCCCGCCGCACGGCCCTCATCAAGAGCGCCCAGTCGAAGGCGGCCGGCACCGCACAGCGGATCGGCCTCGGCGGCAAGGAGAAACTCCTCGTCAAGGACGTCGTCAAGGACGCCGACGGCACCACGCACACCCGCTACGAACGCACCTACGCCGGACTCCCCGTCCTCGGCGGCGACCTCGTCGTCCACGACAAGAGCGGCCGTACGACCGTCACCAAGGCCGGCAAGGCGACGCTCGCGCTGTCCTCGCTCAGCCCGAAGGTGACGTCCTCCGGCGCGGCCGCCAAGGCCCTCGGCGTGTCGAAGAAGGCCGACGTCAAGAGCCCCGAGACCGAGCGGGCGCCCCGCCTGGTCGTCTGGGCCGGCAGCGGCAAGCCCGTGCTCGCCTGGGAGACCGTCGTCGAGGGCGTCCAGAAGGACGGCACCCCCAGCGAACTCCAGGTCGTCACCGACGCCGCCACCGGCAAGCGGCTCCTGGCCGCCGAGAAGGTGCACACCGGGTCCGGCACGGGCCAGTTCGTCGGCCAGGTCGAGATCGGCACCACCCCGTCCGGCTCGACGTACCAGCTCATCGACCCGGACCGGGCCGACCAGAAGACGTACGACCTGAACCAGGGCACCTCGGGCACCGGCACCCTCTTCACGGACGACAACGATGTCTGGGGCAACGGGCAGCCCTCCAACCGCCAGACCGCGGGCGTGGACGTGGCCTTCGGCGCCGCGGCGACCTGGGACTACTACAAGGACACCTACGGCCGCAACGGCATCCGCAACGACGGAGTCGCCGCCTACAGCCGCGCCCACTACGGCAACAACTACGTCAACGCCTTCTGGCAGGACTCCTGCTTCTGCATGACGTACGGCGACGGCTCGGGCAACACCCACCCGCTGACCGCCCTCGACGTGGCCGCCCACGAGATGAGCCACGGTGTCACGGCCGCCACCGCCGGCCTGGTGTACTCCGGCGAGTCCGGCGGCCTCAACGAGGCCACCTCCGACATCTTCGCCGCGGCCGTCGAGTTCCACGAGAACCTGCCCGCCGACCCCGGGGACTACTTCGTCGGCGAGAAGATCGACATCAACGGCGACGGCACCCCGCTGCGCTACATGGACAAGCCGTCCAAGGACGGCGCCTCGAAGGACAACTGGAGCTCCACCCTGGGCGGCATCGACGTCCACTACTCCTCCGGTCCGGCGAACCACTTCTTCTACCTGCTGTCCGAGGGCAGCGGCCCGAAGACCGTCAACGGCGTCGCCTACGACAGCCCGACCTACGACGGGCAGCCCGTCACCGGCATCGGCATCGAGAACGCCGCCGCCATCTGGTACCGCGCGCTGACGACGTACATGACGTCGACGACCAACTACGCCGGTGCCCGCACCGCCACCCTGTCCGCCGCCGCGGACCTCTTCGGCGCCTACAGCCCGACCTACCTCGCCGTCGCCGACGCCTGGGCCGGCATCAACGTCGGCAACCGGATCGCGCTCGGCGTGAACCTGGCCCCGGTCGCCGACCAGATCAGCGGCGTCAATCAGGAGGTCGGTCTCCAGCTGGACGCCTACACCACCAACTCCGGGGCGAGCCTCACCTACGAGGCCGAGGGGCTGCCCGAGGGCCTGAGCATCAGCCCGACCGGACTGATCAGCGGCACCCCGGCCACCCTCGGCACCAGTGACGTCACCGTCACGGTCACCGACAGCACGGGTGCCACCGCCTCGGACACCTTCACCTGGCAGATCGCCTACGTCTACGCGAACAGTACGCGCGTGGACATCCCGGACAACGGGGCGGCCGTCCAGTCCCCGGTGACCATCACCGGCCGCGAGGGCAACGCCTCCGCGACCACCTCGGTGTACGTCAACATCGTCCACACCTACCGTGGTGACCTCGTCGTCGACCTCGTCGGCCCCGACGGCACCGTCTACCCGCTGCTCAACCGCAGCGGAGGCTCCGCCGACAACGTCGACCAGACCTTCACCGTCGACGCCTCGGCCGAGCCGCTCAACGGCACCTGGGCGCTGCGCGTGCAGGACCGGGCGTCCATCGACGTCGGCTACATCGCCCGCTGGACCCTCACCCCCTGACCCAGGTCACCGCGCGCCGCCGTCCGGACCCTTCGGGGCCCGGACGGCGGCGCCGTCACGAGGTGCGGCGGGCGACCGGCGGGCTGCCGATGACCAGCGGAAAACGCCCTCCGGCGCCCGGATACCATGTGCGCACCGACGGCGGTCCCACCCAGGAGGGCGCGCCGGGCGACGCGAAAGGTGGCTTGGTTGCCCATGACACATCGGGCCCAAAGGTGAGTTCCATATCGCCGCGGACCTCTCCGAGCGACACGGACACGGCCGAACGCCCCGCCCTGTGGCGCCGGCCACGGGCGATGTTCTGGACCGCGGCCGGTCTGGCGGTCCTCGGCTTCCTGGTCGCGCTGGAGGTCGCCGCGCGTCGCATCGGCGTCGAGGGACCGATGACCAGTCAGGTCAAGGACCTCGTGTACGCGCCGAAACCGGGACCGCTCTACGCCGGTCTGGCCCTGCTGATGGTGGTGCTCACCTGGCGGGAACGCCTCCTCGCGGCGGGCGTCGCGATCGGCATCGACGTCGTCCTCGCCCTGATACGCGGCGCGTTCGGCGTCGCGGCGCCCAGTGAGTACTTCCTCGGCAGCGGCGCGCTCTGGGTGATCCTGGCGTTCGCGGTCATCGCCGTGATCCGCCGCAGCGGCGCCGAACGCACCCTCCTGCTCAAGGGCGTCGGACTGGCCTTCCTGCTCATAGCGGGCCGCAAGACCGGTGACACCTGGCTGATCATCACGGCCAAGACCCGCACCATGGTGCTCGATCCCTACGTCGCCACCGCCGACCGCGCCCTCGGCGACCCGTCGTGGCTCGTCGGCCGGATGCTCGAGGCCACCGGGCCGGTCGGCAACACCGTCGTCCAGCTCGTCTACGCCCAGCTCGCCGTGGCCGCCGTCGTCGTCGCCCTGTACCAGCTGCGCAACGTGGCCGCCGAACGCCGCTTCCCGCGCCACCACCTGGTCCGCACCTTCCTGGTCATCGGCCTGCTCGGCCCGGCCTTCTACATGATCTTCCCGGTGGTCGGCCCCGTCTTCGCCTACGGCCCCGGCGCGTCCGGAACCGGCGGCGTGGAGTGGGCGCTGGTCAACCTGTGGCCCCACACCCCGCCGCCCCTCAGCACCCCGCACCCGATGCCGTACGACGGGATCACCCCGCGCAACTGCATGCCGAGCCTGCACACGGCCTGGAGCATCGCGATCTTCATCCACACCCGCAAGGCCCCGCGCCTGCTGCGCTACGCGGGCACCTTCTGGCTGGTCGCCACCCTCACCGCCACGCTCGGCTTCGGCTACCACTACGGCGTGGACCTGCTCGCCGGCGTGGTGTTCGCGCTGACGATCGAGGGGGCGCTGCGCGCGCAGGAGCGAGGCTGGGACCGACCGGCGATCGCGCTGGTCTCGTACGGCACGGCGGTGTTCACCGCACTCCTTCTCAGCTACCGCTACCTGCCGGTGGAGATGGCCGTGCACCCGCGCCTCTGGGGACCGCTGCTGGTGACGGCGATGGCCTCGGTGGTCTACGTCTACGTGCGCACGACCCGACTCTGGGACGCCGAGACGGGGCCGGCCCCGGCCCGGCGGCCGAGCCCGCACCCCGAACCGGTCTGACGGACGTGGGGCCCGGTCCAGGACCGGGCCCCACGTCCATCAGCGTCCTAGTTCCGGTACCGGAACACGATCCGCCCCCGCGCCAGGTCGTACGGCGGAAGCTCCACCAGGACCCGGTCGCCCAGCATGATCCGGATGTAGTGCTTGCGGATCTTCCCGCTGATGTGCGCGAGCACCTGGTGCCCGTTCTCCAGCTCCACGGTGAACATGGCGCTGCGCAGGCACTCGACGACCCTGCCCTCGACCTCGATGACGTTCTTGTTCGCCGTCATCGGACCAGCTCCAGCGTGCTGCCCACCTGCCGCGCCCCGGCGCCACGGAACAGCGCCGACGCCGCCGCGTTCGAGGCGTCGACCTCGGTCCACGCCTCGGAGATCCCGGACCGGTGGAGCACCCCCAGCGCATGGGCGAGCAGCGCCCGCCCGACGCCGCGACGGCGTTCATCCGCCCGCACCGCGAGCAGCCCGATCCGCGGCCGCTTGACCCGGACCACCCGGATCAGCCCCAGATAGCGTTCGGGCGCGGCGGCCACCGCGTACAGCGACGGGTCGACGAGGGTGTCGCCCTCGGCACGGGGCACCACCTCCGCGGGCATCGACCGCCAGCCGACGGTCGCCTCGACCTCGGCACGGATGGCACGGTCCACCTCCCGCAGCATGCCCTCGTCCGCCCGCCCGGCGGGCACGACGCTCACGCCCGGCGGCGGTACGGCCGCACGGAGCCCCGTGACCTCCGGGTCGGTGGGCACGGCGTACTCCACTTCCCGGCGCGCGAGCGTGAAACCGGCCCGCCGCCAGTGGGCCGTCAGCTCGGTGTCGGCCTCGTCGACCACGGTGTGCAACGGTGCCGGAAGCGCCGCGGTCATCGCCTCGGCGAGCCCCGCGAAGGCGGCGCCGTGCCAGGCGTCGACACTGATGAACAGCCGTCCGTCGGGCCGGTGCTGCAGATACCCCCGGCCGACCACCAGGTCGTCCTCCAGGGCGTGCCACTGCCCGTACGCGACCCGCGTGACCAGCGTCGCGTGCTCGGCCGGACCTGTTGCGCAAGACCTTGAATCCATCGGAGTCCCCTTCCAGGAGAGCCTCGATCTCAGGCGCTCCTGGCGACACCGAACGTCAGCCGCCGGACCGTGACGGGATGAGGGAGCACCCACGGGTGACTGTGTTCACGGGGCTCACCTCCTCCGACGACTCGACGGTCCACCGCGAACGTAGCAGCGGCACGGTGGGCCGCTCCACTCATTAACGCCCAGCTCCACGCCATCGCGAGCGTCACGGCGACAGGTGACGTCACAGCGCGGCGCCACCTGTTCGCCCGTGTCGATGGACCCCGCCGGCCGGCTCAGGCGCGGCGCGGCTTGCCCTCGGAGAACAGCCAGGTCTGGAACAGGCCGTCCAGCGGCTTGCCCGACGTGGCCTCGGCGAGCTTCACGAACTGGGCCGTCGTGCCGTGCCCGTCGCGGTGCGCCGTCGCCCAGGCGCGCAGGATGCGCAGGAACGTCTTGTCGCCGACTGCGCGCCGCAGTTCGTGCAGGGCCATCGCGCCGCGCGCGTACACGGGCGTTCCGAAGATGTTCTCGCCGCTGCCCGGGTCGGCGGGCGGGTACGCCCACAGTTCGTCGCTCGCGGGACGGGCGTACAGGGCGTCGAAGGTCTTCTGCGCGCTGTCGCCGCCGTGCTGCTCGTCGTACAGCCATTCGGCGTACGTGGCGAAGCCCTCGTTGAGCCAGATGTCCTTCCACGTGGTCAGGGACACCGAGTCGCCGAACCACTGGTGGGCGCTCTCGTGCACCAGCGTGGGGAGGTCGGGCGCGGAGTCGTACAGCGGCCGGGTCTGGGTCTCCAGGGCGTAGCCGACGTCCGGGGCGTGGTCGACGATCGAGCCGGCCGCGCGGAACGGGTACGGCCCGAACAGCCCGCTCTCCCAGGAGAGCACCTCGGGCAGCTTCTTCAGCACCGGAGCCGCCGCCCGGGCCTCCCGCGGATCGACGGCGTTGTAGACCTTGACGCCGTCCCGGGTGGTGTACTGCTCGACCTTGAACGTTCCGACGGTGACGGTGGCCAGGTAGGCGGCCATGGGCTCGGCCGCGTGCCAGCGGAACGTGGTGCGGCCGTGCGCGGTGCGCTGTCCGCGCAGCACGCCGTTGGCCACCGCCGTACGCCCCTGCGGCACCGTGACGGTGAAGTCGTATGTCGACTTGTCGGTGGGGTGGTTGTTCACCGGGAACCACGTCATCGCGCCCTGCGGCTCGCCCGCCACGAAGGCGCCGTCGTCGGTGGGGATCCAGCCGTCGGCGGAGCCGTCCGGGTCGGTGACCGGCTTCGGGGTTCCGTGGTACTCGACGGTGACGCGGAACGCCCGGCCGGCGGACAGCGCGCGGCGCGGGGTGACGACGAGTTCCTGCCCGGAGCGGCGGAACTCCGCCGGCGCGCGGTCGACGGTGACCGAGGTGACCTTCAGGCCCTTGAGGTCGAGGTCGAAGCGGGTGAGGCGCTGCGTGGCGCGGGCGGTGAGGACGGCCCGGCCCTCCAGACGCCGGCTGCCGGTGTCGTAGCGCAGCGTCAGGTCGTAGTGCCCCACGTGGTAGCCGCCGTTGCCGGCCAGCGGGAAGTACGGGTCACCGACGCCCGCCGAACCGGTGCCGTGGGCCACCGCGGGTCCCGCGCCGACGAGGAGCGCCGTCACGGTCACGGGGACGGCGGCGAGGAGCGCCTTGCGGCGGAGCGGGGTGGGTATGCGCCGGGCGGGCAGGCTGCTCGGTGACGTCACGGGAACTCCTGAAGGGGGTGGCTGAAGATCGGCTGGCCGCCAGACTAGAGGCGGCGCGAGCCCGGTTTTCCCATGTTCAGGTCAATTTCCGTGGGGGCGCCGCCCGGAGTGGGCTGTCCGCAGTCACGCTCACCCGTGCGGGTGGCACGCGTCCGCGCGGCGGACGAAGGGGGGGGGGCCCGTCGTCCGCCGCGCGGCTGCCACCGGCGGGCTGAAAGGGATCCGCCGGAAGGCGTCAGCTGGTGGTGATCAGCTGAAGGGGATCACCACCACCGACTTGTCGGTGCCGGTCTGCAGCTTCGAGGAGCCGTTGCCGATGGCGCTCCACACCTCCAGGCGCACGGTGCCGCCCTTGAGGTTGCCCAGGGTGCCCGTGCTGGACTTGAGGCCCCGGGCCTGGCTGTACTCCTCCCAGCCGGTGACCGGGTCGGTGGCGAAGTAGTTGTACGTCTCCGTCCGGTCGAAGGTGCCGTCACCGGTCAGGTCGTAGCTGATCCGGGCCTGCTGGCCGAGGCCGACCGTGGTGCCCGCGTCGACCTGGAGCCGGAAGGTGGTGCCGGCGCCCGAGGTGAGCGTGCCGTTGACTCCCCGCGCCTCGTAGACGAGGGGCTGGTACGGGGCGCCGTCGTGGTTGGTGCCGCCCGCCGACGGGATCGTGTCGCTGCCCGCCGTGCCGCCGGTCGCGGTCGTGAGGACGCCGCCGCCCCGCAGCTGGAAGACGTTCCCCGTGGGCGGGTCCGGGTCGGGATCGGGGTCCTGCGACCCGGACCCCGTGCCGCTGGCCGTCGAACGCGCGGGCACCGACAGCGTCTTGCCGTCGGAGAAGGTCACGGTCCGGGCCGACGAGCCGTGGTTGTGGGCCACGTAGGTCCGCGTCGAACCCTTGGTGAAGACGGCGGAGGTCGGGATGTCACCGGTGACGGAGGCGTCCGGGGCACCCAGCGCGTCGAGGGTGCCGATCCAGTGGTACGTGTGCGCCTTGGACTCGCCCTCCTCCGGGGTGTAACCGCCGTTCCCGGCGTCCCACTTGGACTTGGCCGTCGCCGGATCGGCGAAGGACTGGAACTCCCAGAGGATGTCCCGCCATTCGACGGCCGGGCCCCCGTTCTCCCGTTCCATCTCCGCGATGTTGCGCCGGATCGCGGCCTTCTCCCCACCGAGGTGGAGCGAACCACCGGTCACCGGGAGGACGTTGATGCCGTGGATCTCCTCGGGGTTGGCCGTCCACCAGGTGGCGTAGGCGGCGCCGCTGCCCCACACCATGCCGGCCGTGTCGTGCCCGAAGGAGGAGGGGAAGACCTGCTCGTCGGCGTCGAACCAGTACTGCGCGATCGCCTCCGACTCCGTGGTCAGCAGGAACGTGCCGAGGTCGCGCAGCGAGGTGTCACCGGTGGCGGAGCCCCACAGGACGAGGGCCGCGCTGAGGTTGGTGGACTCGGAGGAGGACTCCTGGTTGTTGCCGGCGGCGAACCCCTGGTGACCGGAGGCCCAGCTGTGCCCGGCGTAGACGTCGAAGCCGCGCAGGAAGGGGAACGCGGAGTCGGTGCGGCTCGGGTTGGCGGTGTCCCGGACGAGCGTCTTGACCATGCCGCCCCACGCGGAGTCGGCGGCCCAGGACGGGTCGTACTGGGCGACGATCGCCGCCGCGTAGACGTAGTAGCCGTAGTGGAAGTGGTGGTCGTTCAGCTCGGTGTCGCTGCCGTAGGAGGCGGGGTAGCCGGTGAGCGTCTTCCAGTCCTTGTCGTAGCTGAACTCGTTGGCGCCGCCTGCCGTGAACCAGTCCTGCAGCTTGCCCTTCATCAGGTTCAGCATCCGGTCGCGGACGCCGGTCTCCCCGATCTGGTCGGCGACGGGCACCAGTTGGGCGAGACGGCCGAGAGCCTTGCCGGTCCAGTACGTGTCGGACGCGCCGGAGAACGGGTCCGAGGCGTTCACGACGTCGTTGAGGTAGCCCCGCAGCCGTGCCGCGTCCACCCCGTCCGACTTGGGCAGCGCGGGCAGCACCGCCGACGCCTTCTGGGTCGTGGTGAACGAGGCCCCTTCGCGCACCTTCATGGTGCCGCGCGGCGAGACGTAGGTGTACGAGGTCAGCGCGTCCGAGGTGTGGAGCCACTGGTGGCGGTAGAGGGCCTGGAGCGTGCCGCGCTCGCTGCCCTCCTTCGCCTCCGTGGTGAGGGTGTACGTGGCCCGGACGGTGCCGCCGCTGTAGCTCCAGGTCGCCTTGGAGTCGGTGACGAAGCTGAAGGCGTACTTCGTGAAGGTCGCCAGGGCGCCGGTGGACGGCAGCACGGCGACGGAGAAGTAGTCCTTGCCGCCGAGTCCCGCGGTGACGGTGGAGCCGGAGACGTTCCAGTCGCTGCCGCTCGGCGCGAACAGCGCGTAGTGGTGCCCGGCGACGGTGATGCCGAGGACGTTGCCCTGGTCGGCGAAGACGGTGGGCGCTCCGGCGGTGGTGATCTGGGCGTTGCCGCCCGTGCCCTTGGCGTATACGAACGGGGAGCCGTGGCCGATGGTGGTCCGCAGGGTGCGGGTGCCGTCGGACCACAGGGGGGTGACCGTCCAGTCGGACCAGTCGTCGGCCTTGGTGTCGGGGGAGTTGAGGCCGGTCAGCCCGATGGTGAGGTCGCGCTTGTGGGCGAACTCGTACTGGCGTCCGTCGCCGACGATCGCCGGGGAGGTCGGGTAGCCGACGTCGAGGCCGCCGGCCGTGGCCTGGTAGGTGAGCGGGTGGCCGTACATGGGGGTCGACCACGGGTTGTCGCCGTACCGCTGGAAGGCCAGGGAGGACCACCAGTCGTTGGTGGGGACGGGCCGGTTCCGGGCGGCGGCCGTCACCTTGGGGGTGACGGGTGTTCCTGTGTTGGTGGTGGGGCCCGACGTGCCGGAGGGCCGGGTGTCGGAGTAACTGCCGGAGCCTACGGGCACGGTGGCCGCGGCCGCCGGAGTCGCGGCCGGGCCCAGCCCGAAGGCGGCGAGAGCTGAGGCCAGCAGCAGGACTGCCGCCGGTCTGGTGCGTGGGGATCGCATGGGGCACCTCAAGTCTTCACAGGAGGGGAGTCCGAGAGTTTGAGAGCGCTCTCAGATGGCCGGAACGTAAATGCTGCGTAATGAGCGTGTCAATGCGTTGAACGCAGCCGGTAGTTGAAATCCGTTTTGTCTTCGCATGTTGACGGTCTGATGTGAAGGGGGTTGTGCGGTGGGGGAGTTGAGGTGAAGTGACTCTGTGATCGGGGCGTGGGACGGGCCGATGGCCGGGGTCGGTACATGAGGCGCGGGCGATCGCTGGAAGGAGGCGGGCGGCCGCTCGCTGTCGCGCGGAACGGGTCGGACTTCCGCAGGGTCGGTAACAGCTGTTACCATGCCCGCATGGCGAAGACACAGCTGGGCGCGCGCGTGGACGAGGACATCGCGGACCTCGCCAGGAAGCGCGCCGCGGACTTGGGGCTGAGCGTCGGGGACTACCTCGCCCGGCTCGTGCAGGACGACGCCAGCGGGCTGCGCGCCCGGGCGGTGGAGGCCGCCGGAAGGTTCCTCGCGGAGCACCAGGCGATCTTCGACGAGGCCGAGGACGCCGAGCAGGCGCGGGCAGCCGGGGGAGTGCGCGCCGCCTGATGGACCTGCACATCGACGTCCCCTGGATCCTGCAGGTCACCGAGATCGCCGGGGCGGACGACCCCGCGCCCGACGACTACGGCGTCCCCGTCTCGGCGGTCGCGCGCCACCGGGCCGAGCTGTTCGAGCAGCACGTCTACGACAGCCCCTACGCCAAGGCCGCGGCCCTGGTGCACACGCTCGGGCGGTGCCGCTGGCTGGAGCGCTCGAACATGGCCGTGGCGGCCGCGACCGGCGTCATGTACCTGGAGGCGGCCGGGATCACCGTCAAGCCGGCCCGCGAGCACGCCGTGGCCCTCAAGGACCTGCTTCTGGACCCGACGTGCACGGCGGGCCGGATCGCGGCCTTGCTGCGCGGCTGGCCCACGGCTACCTGAGCGGGGGCGACTCCTCCCAGGTGCCGGGGGTGCCCGTGGCCCGGCCGCGCGTGTCAGACCCCCTCGCTACGGTCGGAGCATGAGAGCCCGGTGCCGGAGGGATGGCCGTCGACACCGACGGCACGCATCGGATCTGGTTCGACCACGACCACGACCTCGGCTGAGGGTCGTGGCCCGTGCGCACCGAGGGCTCAGGTGAGGACCAACCACCGTCGTCCGTCGAGCAGTTCGCGTGCCGCGTCGAGATGTCCGGCGTGGCACGCCGTCTCGGTGATGACATGCAGCAGGACGTCCCGGACGGTGTGCAGGTGCGGTGGGCCGAAGAGGTGGTGGGGCCACCAGGCCGGCCCGGCGTCCGGGTCCGTGCCGTTCACGACGGCATCGGAGAGCCCCGCCTCGCTGCGGTACCGGTCGAGCACCTCGGTGTGCGGTACGTCGGGGGACACCTGCCAGGCGTCCTCGATGTCGTCCAGGGCCTCGATGACGGCAGGGTCGCCGGTGACCACGGCCTGGAACCAGAACCGCTCGACGTCGAGCGTGAGGTGCTGGACGAGCCCGAGGCAGCTCCACCCCGACGGCAGCACGGGCTGCCGCAGGGCCTCCGGGTCCAACCCCTCCAGGATGCCGAGGACATGGCGGCGCTGGGCGTGCAGGAAGGACAGCAGGGCCTGGAGCTCGGTCGTCGCGGGCGCGGTCACTGTGCGATCTCCCAGATGTGGCCGCCCGGATCCCGGAAGCCGGCGGTACGGATGCCCCAGGGGCGGTTCATGGGGCCGTTCAGCAGCGTCACACCGCGAGCGGTCAGCTCCTTGCACATCGCGTCCACGTCGTCCACGGGAAGCGTGAGCTGGAGGCGGGAGCCGGAGTCCGGGTCGGCGACCCGCGCCGGGTCGATCAACTCGTGCGCGGCGGTGGACCGCAGGAGGTTGATGATGGTGTTGCCGAAGTCGAACACGGCCGAGTTCTCGTCCTCGTAGGTCACCGGCAGACGGAACACGTCGCGGTAGAAGCGTTTCGTGGCCTCCAGGTCCTCCACGAAGAGGGTGAGGGCGCTGATCTTTCCGGGCCACGGGGTTTCGGTCGTCGTATGGGTCACGACGATCGAGGATCTCTCACCGGGACGTCCGCTGCATAGCCGACGGCGGAAACCGCCTTCGGCCCCGACGGGGTCAGGACGGGGCACTCAAAGGGCGGTCCCGGGGCGGCCGGTCGGCGTGGACGCGGTGCAGCGCGGACAGCGGGCCCGGTGCCCGGCCGGCCGCGCACCAGCCGCAGCACCTGCCCTCCGGCCGAGCCGGGGGCACCGAGCGCGCCCGCCGCGCGGACGGCGCCGGCCACGCCGGACCCGATCACACCGCCCCGTGCGACGATCCCCGCATGAACGATCTTCGCTTCCGGCTCGCCGAGGCGGCCGACCTCGGCACGCTGGTCCGGCTCCGTGACGACGCCGCCCGCTGGATGCTGGCCCGTGGCGTCACCGGTCAGTGGCAGCCCGGCCAGCTCGACCAGGACCACTTCCGCCGGGTCATGGACCGGGGGGAGGTCTGGATCGCGGAGTCGGGGGCCGAGGGCCCTGTCGTCGGCGCCTGGGAGCTGTGGTGGGACGACGAGGACGCCTGGGGACCGCAACCCCCGGTCGCGGGCTATGTGCACCGGCTCATGGTCGACCGCGCCACCGCCCCGCCCGGGGCGGGCCGCACCCTGCTGCGGGCCGCCGAGCGACGCGTGGCCGAGACGGGCCGGGCGTTCGTGCGCCTGGACTGCCTGGCCGGCAACGCCCGTCTGCACGCGTACTACCTGGACGCCGGTTACCGCGTCGTCGGCCACAAGGCGGGCAAGCCCCAACCGGGCGGTGCTCCCAAGTCGTTCACCCTCATGGAGAAGGCCGGCGACGGTGTCACGGGAGCGCCGCCCGCGACCTGATCGTCAGACGGCGGCCATGATGGCCCGGGTGACGGCCGTGACGGCCGGGGTCGCGCGGCCCGGCAGGCGGGCCACGAGGACCCGGCGGATCTCGGGAGCCGCGCCTTCGACGCGCAGCAGGCTCACCCCGGGCGGGAGCAGCGGTGCCAGACGGGCGGGCACCGTCGTCACGCCGAAGCCGCCGGCGACCAGGTACAGCTTGGTCAGCCAGTCACGGGTGGAGTGCACGACGCGCGGTCGCGCGGGCAGGCCCGGCCAGACGCCGAGCAGCGGCTCCGACCGCGACGACGGCGCGGCGATCCACGGTGCGTCGGCGAGCTCGTCGACGTGCACGGTGGTGCGGCCCGCGAACGCGCCTCCCGCGGATGCCGCCACGACCAGCTCGGTGTCCTCCACGGTCTCGGTGTGCAGCCGGGGCGACTCGCCGTCCGGCGGCCGGTGCGGCGGGCGGGAGGTCAGGACGGCGAGATCGACGGAACCCGCACGCAGGGCCCTGGTCAGACCGGGCGTGGTGCCTTCGACGGTCGTGACCGTGAGGTGCGGATGGGACGCCGCCAGCCGTCCGAGCAGGACGGGCAGGACGACCGATCCGGCGCTGAGGAACACCCCGAGCCGTACGACCTCGGTGCGTGGGGCGGTGCCGGTCAGGTCCTGCTCGGCCGCCGTGAGGGTGTCCAGGATCGTGCGGGCGTGCCGCAGCAGGGTCAGCCCCGCGGGAGTGAGCCGCACTCCGTCGGAGCGGCGTTCGAACAGGGTGGTGCCCGCGCTGCGCTCGAGCGAGGCGGCCTGGCGCGAGACCGCCGACTGCGTGTAGCCGAGCCGCGCGGCGGCCGCCGTGAAGCTGCCGGACTCCGCGATCTGCTGCAGGACCCGCAGGCCCGAACTGGAGACGTCCATGCCGCATACGCATACCACGCATGCAGGATCGTCGCTTCCCGCATGCCCCTGGGGCGCCTAGCGTCGAACCCGCTGTCCCCGTCCCCCGGTGACAGCGACGCATACGGAGGTCATGACATGCGAGCAGCGGTTCTGACGGCGTTCGGCGCCCCGCTGAAGGTGCGGGAGACACCCGATCCCGAGCCGGTGGGCGGCGAGGTGCTGGTCGAAGTGCTGGCCACCTGCGTGCTCCCGTACGCGGCCGAGGTCTTCGGCGGCGTACGGAACTACCCCCTGGTCCCGCCGGTCGTTCCCGGCCTGGGCGGCGTGGGACGCGTCCTGCGCACCGGTCCGGACGCCACCCGGCTGCGCGCCGGCGACCTGGTCTGGTGCGATCCGACCGTGCGCTCCCGGGACGACGCCCTGACGCCCGACATCGCGCTCCAGGGCTGGAGCTCACGCGGTGACGGCGGCGCCGCGCTCGCCCGGCACCTGCACGACGGTTCCTACGCCGAGCTCATGCGCGTCCCGACGGAGAACGTCTTCCCGCTGCCCTCCGCCGCCGGGGACGACCCGGCCCGCTGGGCCGCGCTCGCGGTGCACGCCGTGCCCTACGGCGGCTTCCTCGCCGGCGACCTGAAGCCCGGGGAGACCCTGCTCGTCAGCGGCGCCACCGGGAACTTCGGCAGCAGCGCGGTCGCGGTCGGGCTGGCGATGGGGGCGGGCCGTGTGATCGTCCCCGGCCGCAACCAGGACGCGCTCGCACTCCTCACCGACCGGTTCGGCTCCCGCGTCCGTCCTGTCACGCTGTCGGGGGAGGAGGCCACCGACCGCGCCGCGATGTCCGAGGCCGCCGACGGCCCGATCGACATGGTCATCGATCTGCTCCCGCCGAGCGCACCCAGCTCCGCGGCCCGCGCGGCGGCCATGACCGTCCGCGAGTACGGCCGCGTCGTCCTCATGGGCGGCGTCGGCATGCTCGGCGGCGACGACCTCGCGCTGCCCTACCCCTGGATCATGCGCAACTCGATCACCGTGCGCGGCCAGTGGATGGCCCCGCGCACCGCCAACGTCGGCCTCATCCGGCTCCTCGCCTCCGGCGCACTCGACCTCGCCCCCGAACGCGTCCGGTCGTTCCCGCTCGACGCCGTCAACGACGCCGTCACGCACGCCGCCGCGCACCCCGGTCCGTTCGACCGCACCGCCCTGACCCCGCGCACCGGCTGACTCCCCCCGCCGATGGCCTCAAGGCAACGGACGCATGGGCGTGCCCACTTGAAGCGAACGACGCCATGACCGTCGCCGTCGGCACACGGCGACCGCGGCGATCCACGGCCCCGCTGCTCCCCAGGCAACGGTTGAGCATCCAAGTTATTTTGTATCGGTACGCCTCTCATGGGAGAAAAAGGCGCTTTCACATGCCGCGATCTGCCTGTCTCCCTCTGTATCCAGCTGGAGGTACCCATGCTCAAGGGATACACTGTTCCGCTTTCCCCGAAGGGCGAGGCGAACGAGGCCCCGGCACCCCCCTGGCATTACGCCGGAGACGTCATCGGGGTCGAATACTTCACCGATCCGGCAGCCGCGGAGGCGACGCTTCCCGAAGGGCTGACCCCCGATCCGGAATCGTCAGGCCGGGTCGTCGCCTATTTCTTCGACTGGCAGTTCAACGGGGAGAACGACGAATACCTCGACCCGGTCTACAGCCAGTACCGCGAGTTCTTCGTCCTCGTCGACGCCCACCATGACGGACGGCCCGTCTCCTGGTGTCCGTACATCTACGTCGACAATCACCACGCCCTGGCACGCGGGCTGGTCCAGGGGTTCCCGAAGAAGATCGGGCAGGTGCACCAGACCCGGGTCTTCGCCTCACCGGGGAAGGCGTCGCCCACGCTGTCGCCCGGCGCGCGCTTCGGTGCCAGCGTCTCCTGCGACGAACGGACGCTCGCCCAGGCCAGGGTCACCCTGGAGAAGCGCCTGGAGGACCCGACGCCGCTGCTGAGCCGGGACACCATCAATCTGCGGCATTTCCCGACGCTCGAAGTCGGCAAGTACGACAAGCCGGCGGTGCACGAACTGGTGCGGATGGAATACGGCGATCAGCAACTGGCCGACGTATGGATCGGCAGCAGCGAGATCGAGCTGTTCCAGGCGCCCCGCGAGGAACTCGGCGATCTCCGCCCGGTGCGCGCGGGCATGGGATTCCGCGGCTCGATGTCCTACAACGTGACGCAGGTGTTTCCGCTCACCTGAAGGGGGCGCTGTCCCCTTTGAACCTCCGACAGCGAACTCCCGAGAGCTCACAGAACAGTTAGGTGCGCCAGATGAGCACGACAGTTGCCGACTGCATGGTCGAGGCCCTCGCGGCCTCCGGAGTGCGCCGCGTCTACGGTCTCCCCGGCGACTCCCTCAACGGATTCACGGACTCCCTGCGCCGCAACGGCACCGTGCGGTGGGCCCACGTACGCCATGAGGAGAGCGCCGCTTTCGCCGCCGCCGGCGAGGCCGCTCTCACGGGCGAACTCGCCGTCGTGGCGGGTAGTTGCGGTCCCGGCAATCTGCACCTGATCAACGGGCTGTACGACGCGCAGCGCAGCCGGGTGCCGGTCCTGGCGATCGCCGCGCACATCCCGGCCGACGAGATCGGTGGCGAGTACTTCCAGGAGACGCACCCGCAGGAGCTGTTCCGCGAGTGCAGCGTCTACGCCGAACTGGCCGCCACCGGCGACCAGGTGCCGCGGCTGCTGCGGATCGCGATGCGCACGGCCCTGGAGCGCAGAGGCGTCTCCGTCCTCGTCGTCCCGGGGAACATGCTGCTCACCCGGGGTGACGTGGCGGCGTTCTCCCATCCCGTCCGGGCCACGACCTCGCACGTCACCCCGGACTCCACCGCCCTGGAGGCGGCCGCGGACGTGCTCAACCGTGCCGAGCGGGTGACCATCCTGGGCGGCGCCGGATGCCAGGGCGCCCACGACGAGGTCATGAAGCTGGCCGGTGCGCTGAAGGCCCCGATCGTGCACGCGCTGCGCGGCAAGGAGTTCCTTGAGTACGACAACCCGTACGACGTGGGACTGACCGGTCTGATCGGCTACAGCTCCGGGTACCGGGCGATGGAGCACTGCGACGCCCTGCTCATGCTCGGCACCGACTTCCCCTACCGGCCGTTCTACCCCGCCCCCGACGTCCCCGTGGTCCAGGTCGACATCCGCGGGGAGCACATCGGACGCCGGGTCGGCGTCAAGGTGCCATTGGTCGGCACGGTCAAGGACACCGCCGCCGCCCTGCTGCCGCTCATCCGGGCCAAGGACGACACGAAGTTCCTCGACAAGCTCACCGCGCACTACCGAACGGTGCGCTCCCGCCTCGACGACCTCACCGAGGGCAAACCGTCCGCGTCGGTGATGCACCCCCAGCAGGTCGCGGCCGCCGTCGACCGGCACGCCACCGCCGACGCCGTCTTCACCGCGGACGTCGGCACCCCCACCGTATGGGCGGCCCGCTACCTCACGATGAACGGCCGGCGCCGGCTCATCGGTTCCTTCAACCACGGCAGCATGGCGAACGCCCTGCCCCAGGCCATCGGCGCCCAGTGCGCCTCGGGGAACGCGCGGCAGGCCGTGGCCCTGTGCGGGGACGGCGGACTCAGCATGCTCCTGGGCGAGCTGATCACCCTGCGCCATCTCGACCTGCCCGTGAAGGTCATCGTCTTCAACAACCGGGCCCTGTCGTTCGTGGAGCTGGAGATGAAGGCCGGCGGTATCGTCAACTACGGCACCGACCTGGAGGACGTGGACTTCGCCGCGATCGCCCGCGCGATCGGCCTCTTCGGGGCGCGCGTGGACCGCGCCGACCAGCTCGAGGAGACGGTGCAGAAGGCGTTCGCCCACGAGGGACCAGCGATCGTGGACGCGCGCACCGCCCGCCAGGAGCTGTCCCTCCCGCCGAACATCACGTTCGAGCAGATGAAGGGCTTCACCCTGTTCGCCACGCGCACGATCCTCACGGGGCGGGGGGACGAGATCATCGAACTGGCCAAGACGAATCTGCGGCAGCTGCCCCTGATGTGACACGCCGTCAGAGACTTCGGGCCACCCGCGTCATCGCGGCGACCGAGCGGTCGACGTCCGCCTCGGTCGTGGCGTGGCCGGACACGGAGATGCGCATCAGCCGCCGCCCGCGCCAGGTCGTGGCCCCCACCCAGCAGGTGCCGTCCTCCTGCACCGCCCGGACGACGGCGTCCGTGCGGGCGTCCGGCCCGAACCCGACAAGGACCTGATTGAGCGTCACCTCGTTGACGACGTCGAAGCCCGCCGCCGACAGGCCCTCGGCGAAGCGCCGGGCGAGCGCGCAGCAGCGGTCCACGAGTTCCGTGACGCCGTCGCGGCCGAGCTCGCGGAGCGCCGCCCAGGTGGCGAAGCCGCGTGCGCGGCGGGACGACTCGGCGGTGTAGTCGGCGCCACCGGCCGGCGTCGCCTCGGCCCGTGTGAGATAGGACGCGGAGTACGACAGGGCGTCGGCGTGGACGGCGGGCCGGGAGCAGAAGGCGTACCCGCAGTCGTACGGGACGTTGAGCCACTTGTGCCCGTCGCACGCCCAACTGTCCGCCCGTTCCACCCCGTCGACGAGGTGCCGGGTCGCCGGGCTCGCGGCCGCCCACAGGCCGAAGGCGCCGTCCACGTGCACCCAGCCGCCGACCGCGTGCGTGAGGTCGCAGGCCGCCCTGAGGTCGTCGCAGGCGCCGGTGTTCACGTTGCCGGCCTGCGCGCACACGATGGTGAGCGTGCCGGGGCCGGCGGCGAGCACGCGGCGCAGGTCGTCCGTGTCGAGCGCCCCGCGGTCGTCGGTGCGCACCGGCTGGAGGCAGTCGGTGCCCAGGCCGAGCAGCCGCAGGGAGCGGTCGACGGTGGCGTGCCGCTCCTCGCCCGCGACCACCCGCAGGCGCGGGGCACCGGCCAGGCCCCGGCGTCCGACGTCCCAGCCGGCCTCGGCGAGAAGGTGCTGCCGGGCCGCCGCGAGACCGGCGGTGTTGGCGGCCTGCCCGCCCGTGACGAACCCGGCGGAGGCCGTCGCGGGCAGTCCGATCAGGTCCTTCAGCCGCCCTCCCGCCGCCTCTTCGGCGGCGATCGCGGCGGGGGAGAGCACGGCGTTGAAGGCGTTCTGGTCCCAGCCCGCGGTGAGGATGTCCGCGGCCGTGGCGGCGGGCAGGGCGCCGCCGACGACGAACCCGAAGAAGCGGGGCCCGGCCGAGGCGACGAGCCCCGGATCGGCGGCGGCCACCAGTTCGTCGATCACCGTGCGCGGGTCGGTGCCCGGGCGGTCGAGGGGTGCGGCGAAGGCGGCCCGCAGTGCCGCGTGGTCCACGGACCGCGCCACCGGCCGCTCGGACAGCGAGCGGCGGTAGCCGGCGGCCTGCTCGGCGGCGTGGCGGAGGATCTGCGTCAGCTCGTCCATGGCCGCACCGTAACCACCTCGCCGGGACGCCCGGAAGCGGCCGATCGGGGACGATCCGGCCCCCGGGACGTGACGGCAGCGGGGCGACGGACGCCGCGTGACCGGTGTCTCACCCTCCCCACGTTGCTATGCAACGAGGTGCATAGCAGGATCGGGGGCATGGCGCTCGAGCACGCGATCCTCGTCTCCCTGCTGGAGAAGCCGGGCTCCGGCTATGAACTGGCCCGGCGGTTCGAACGGTCCATCGGGTACTTCTGGACCGCCACCCACCAGCAGATCTACCGCGTGCTCAAGCGCATGGAGAGCGACGGCTGGGTCGACGTCCGGGACGTCCCGCAGTACGGGCGTCCGGACAAGAAGGAGTACTCCGTCGCCGCTGCGGGCCGTCAGGCACTCTCCGCCTGGCTCGGCGAACCCACCGAACCAGAAAGCGTCCGCCACGACCTCGCGGTCAAGGTGCGCGGCGCCGCCTTCTCCGACCCGGCGGCCCTCATCGACGAGGTCGAACGGCACCGCGAGGCCCACACCGCCCGCCTGGCCCACTACCGCGCGGGGGAGACCCGCGACTTCGGCGCACCCCCGGCGGACGGCGGGCTCGACGCCGAACGGGAACTCCAGCACGTCGTGCTGCGCGGCGGCATCGCCTACGAGCAGATGATGATCGCCTGGCTCGACGACGTCCTCGCCACGCTCGCCCGCTTCCGCACCGGCGACTGACCGGCGGAGCAGGCACCCCCCGGGCCCCGGCCCGGACCCACCCTCACCCCTCCCAGCCGAAAGGCGGCTTCCATGGCCGACGCGCTGCTCCTCAACCCGCGGACCTACGACCCCGCGCACTTCGACCCGGAGACCCGCAGGCTGCTGCGCGCCACCGTCGACTGGTTCGAGGAGCGCGGCAAGCGCCGGATCATCGAGGACTACCGCACCCGCGCCTGGCTCGGCGACTTCCTGGCGTTCGCCGCCAAGGAGGGCCTCTTCGCGACCTTCCTCACCCCCGCGTCGGCGGCGGGCGAGGACGACGGCCACAAGCGCTGGGACACGGCCCGCATCGCCGCGCTCAACGAGATCCTCGGCTTCTACGGCCTCGACTACTGGTACGCCTGGCAGGTCACCATCCTCGGCCTCGGCCCCGTCTGGCAGAGCGACAACGCCGCAGCGCGCGCCCGCGCCGCCGAACTGCTCTCCCAGGGCGAGGTGTTCGCCTTCGGCCTGTCCGAGAAGTCCCACGGCGCCGACATCTACAGCACCGACATGCTTCTCGAGCCCGACGGCGAGGGCGGCTTCCGGGCCAGCGGCTCCAAGTACTACATAGGCAATGGCAACGCCGCCGGACTCGTCTCCGTCTTCGGCCGCCGCACCGACGTCGAGGGCCCCGACGGGTACGTCTTCTTCGCCGCCGACAGCCGTCACCCGGCCTACCACCTCGTGAAGAACGTCGTCGACTCCTCCAAGTACGTCAGCGAGTTCCGCCTCGCCGACTACCCGGTCGCGGCGGAGGACGTCCTGCACACCGGCCGGGCCGCCTTCGACGCCGCGCTGAACACGGTCAACGTCGGCAAGTTCAACCTGTGCACCGCCTCGATCGGCATCTGCGAGCACGCGATGTACGAGGCCGTCACACACGCCCGGAACCGCATCCTGTACGGCCGTCCCGTGACCGCCTTCCCGCACGTGCGCCGCGAACTGACGGACGCGTACGTCCGGCTCGTCGGCATGAAGCTGTTCAGCGACCGGGCCGTCGACTACTTCCGCACCGCGGGCCCCGACGACCGCCGCTACCTCCTCTTCAACCCGATGACGAAGATGAAGGTGACCACGGAGGGCGAGAAGGTCATCGACCTGATGTGGGACGTCATCGCGGCCAAGGGCTTCGAGAAGGACAACTATTTCGCCCAGGCGGCCGTCGAGATCCGCGGCCTGCCCAAGCTGGAGGGCACCGTCCACGTCAACCTGGCCCTCATCCTGAAGTTCATGCGCAACCACCTCCTCGACCCGGTCGCGTACGAGCCCGTCCCGACCCGCCTCGACGCAGCCGACG
The DNA here is from genome assembly GCF_042731455.1 of Streptomyces sp. NPDC059852. NCBI lineage: Bacteria > Bacillati > Actinomycetota > Actinomycetes > Kitasatosporales > Streptomycetaceae > Streptomyces > Streptomyces sp. NPDC059852. The sequence goes on from NZ_JBHWJK010000007.1 coordinate 176,647, forward strand.
ACGACTTCCTCTTCCGCCAGGGCCCGGCCCGCGGTCTCGGCTCGGTCCGCTTCCACGACTGGCGGCCGGCCTTCGACGCCCACACCCATCTGCCCAACGTCGCCCGCTTCCGCGAACAGGCCGACGCGCTCTGCGAGTTCGTGCGCACGGCGGCTCCGGACGAGGAGCAGAGCCGGGACCTCGACCTGCTCCTGGCGGTCGGTCAGCTCTTCGCGCTCGTCGTCCACGGGCAGCTCGTCCTGGAGCAGGCCGCCCTGTCGGACCTCGACGAGGACGTCCTCGACGAGCTGTTCGCCGTCCTCGTACGGGACTTCTCGGCGCACGCCGTCGAACTGCACGGCAAGGACTCCGCGACCGAGGACCAGCAGCGGTGGGCCCTCGGCGCGGTCCGTCGTCCCGTCGTCGACGGCGACCGCTCGGAGCGCGTCTGGCAGCGCGTCGAGGCGCTGTCGGGGGCGTACGAGATGATGCCCTGAGGCCGCGGCCACTCCTGCCATGACCCTGGCCCGGGGGCGGGTGCTCCCGGGCCGGAGTGTGCTCACGATCGTTCGGGGGACGTCACCAGATCCCGCTGCGCACGTACGGGTTGACCGCCCTGAGGTTGCTGTCGTAGCTGGCCCTGAACACGTAGTTCGGGTCGGCCTGGGTGAGCCACCCGGACGTGTGCGTGTAGCCGGTGCCGTCCGAGAGGTAGGTGGCGTCGGCGAAGGACCAGCTCCGGCCGCCGTCCGTGCTGATCTCCAGCCAGACCCAGCCCCGCGGGTCCCAGCCGGACCCCTGGATGCGTCCCCAGCCGTACTGGTAGCCGCCGTAGTAGCCCGAGCGGATCTCGATGACGATGCTTCCCCGTTGGTTCGGGGCGTGGGTCAGGCGGTTGGTCGTCACGAACACCTGGTCGGTGTTGATCGTCCCGGGCGGTGCCGCGTGCGCGGGTGTGGCGAGCGCCGAGACGCCCAGGGCGCCGAGCGACCCCGCCACCGCCGCGGACCCGGCCGATCTCAGTAACGTCCTTCGATCCATGAAGCGGCTCATCGGTTCCCCCTGTCGAGGCCATGGTCTGCGACGTGCGGACGCCGACCTGCGCGAAGCGTCCACGGCCGACCCTAGGCGACGGAACCGGCGCACGGTCCCTGACAGATGTCAGGGGCGGCAGGCGGGTGTTGATCCACTTCGTCGCTCTGCGAAAGACTGTGCGCATGATGCGTACGGGGGTTCGCACGGTGCTCGGTGCCGTGCTGGTGTCGTTGCTGGCGGGTGCGGCCTGTACGGCGCAGGGCCCGCCGAAGGCGAGCAGCAGTGCCCGGATCGAGGTCGACAGACCCGTGGCCTTCGTGGACGAGCCGGTCCGCCTCCGCGTGACCGGGCTGCACGCCGATGAAGCGGTCACCGTCACCTCCCGGGCCGTCGACGGCGACGGGCTGGAATGGACGGGCCGCGCCCGGTACACGGCCGACGACGAGGGCGTCGTGGACCTGTCGCGGCGCCGCCCGGAGAGCGGGACGTTCCAGGAGACCGACGGCATGGGCCTGTTCTGGTCGATGCGCCCGCGCAAGGGGGAGGCGGACGAGAGCTGGTTCGCCTCGGGGCCGCCCACCCGGCAGCCGTCGTACGAGGTGCGGTTCGCGGTGCGCAGCGGCGACCGGGAGATCGCGCACCGGACGGTGACCCGGCGGTGGCGGGCCGAGGGCGTGCGGCACGAGCGGCTCACCGTCAAGGACGACCAGCTGGACGCCCTGCTCTTCCTGCCGCCGTCCGGCGCCGCCCGCAAGGCCCCCGTTCTGCTGTTCGGCGGTTCGGAGGGGGGACGCGCCCTGGACCGGGAGGCCGCGCTCCTCGCCTCGCGCGGCCATCCGGCGCTGTCCCTGTGCTACTTCGCCTGCGCGGGCCGGCCGAAGGAACTGCGTGACATCGAGCTGGAGTACTTCGTCCGGGCCGCGCGCCTGCTGCGCGGCCGGGCCGGCGCCGGGGCGGAAGGGCTCGCGGTCCTGGGCGGCTCGCGCGGCAGCGAGGCGGCCCAACTGCTCGCCCAGTACCACCCGGACCTGGTCCGGGACGCGGTGGTGTGGGCGCCGGGCACCCGCACCGTCTTCCCGGTGGACGACCGCGTGAGCTGGACGCGTGCGGGCCGCCCCGTGCGGTTCGAGACCATCCCGCTGGACCGGGTGCGCGGCACGGTCCTCGCCGTGGCGGGCGGCAAGGACCGGCTGTGGCTCTCGGCCGCCGCCGCCGAGAGCATCGCCGGACGGACCAACGCCTCCGGCGCCCGGCACCGGGCACTCGTCTACGAGGGCGCCGGGCATGGGGTCGCCGGTGTGCCGTACCAGGCGAGCGGCACGTACATCCATGACCCGGCGGCGGACCGGTGGGTGGATCTGGGTGGCTCCCAGGCCGCCGACGCCCGGGCGAAGGCGGACAGCTGGCCCCGGATCCTGCGGCTCCTGGACCGGTGACGGCCCGGTCCGGCGACCGCGGGACGCCACCCCCTCAGATCATGCCTCAGGGCATCCGACCGGGTGGGCCGGCCACGGCGGCCGTGAAGCGCGCGGCGACGGCGGCGACGGCCGCGCGCAGTTCCTCCCCGCCCTCGACGCGGAAGGGAACGGGCAGCACCGCCAGCCATTCCTGTGCGTACATGGCCGGGTTGCGGGTGCTGCCCACCAGGACGCAGCCGTCCCCCAGTGGTTCCAGGCGTCCCATCGGCGGCCGGATCCACCGGGCCACCTCGGCCGGGGGCAGGTCGAACCCCACGCGCGTGGGGTACGCCCAGCCGACGCCCAGGTTCTCCTCCAGCACCGCCACCGGGTCGAGATCCGCGGGCGGTTCGAACCGCTGCTCGGTCATCTCGACCGCGCGGACCCGGTCGACCCGGTAGGTGCGGACCGCGTCCGCGCGATGGCTGTGGCACAGCAGGTACCAGCGGCCGTAGCGGACGACGAGGGACCAGGGATCGACGTCCGCCTCCCACGCGGCACCGGACTCGCCGCGGTAGGTGATCCGCACGCGGTGGCGGGCCGCGACGGCACCGACGAGCACGCCGGTGACCGCCGGGTCCGGGCGGGTCGCATAAGGGTCCGGCGCCGCCGACGCGTACGCGTGCAGCAGGGCCGCCTGACGGCCGACGCTCTCCGGCAGTGCCTTGACGACCTTGCCGAGGGCGGCGCTGACCAGGTCCTCGGGGTCGGCGGCGCTCGGCTGGCCGCTGAGTACGGCCATCACCAGGCCGAGCGCCTCCGCCTGCGTGAAGTGCACGGGCGGCAGCCGCGTCCCGCGCCCCAGCCGGTAACCGCCGTGCGGCCCCCGGGTGGACGTCACCGGAATACCGGCCTCGCGGAGGATCTCCACGTAGCGGCGGGCGGCGCGCTCCGTCACGCCCAGCCGCTCGGCGAGTTCGGTCGCCGTCGTACCGGGACGGACCTGGAGGATCTCCAGGGCGCGCAGGGCCCGGGCGGTGGGGCTGAGATCGTTCGGCACCCGGGCAGGCTAGTCCGTTCGCCCGGACGACCGCCGGACGACTGTCGGACGACCGCCGGACGACTGTCGGAGGACTGTCGGACGAACCACCGGACGATCGTCGGGAGATCCGGCAGCAGATCGTCCGGATCTCCTCCTACCGTGACACCCGTCAACCGGCAAAAGGGGAGAACATCATGGACATCCTGCTCATCGGCGGCCTGTGGCTGCACGGTTCCGTCTGGGGCGGCGTCGCCTCCGCGCTGGAGGGCCACGGCCACCGCCCGGTGCCGCTCACGCTGCCGGGGCAGGGGGACGGCTCCCGGTCCGCCACGCTGGACGACCAGCTGGAGACCGTGCTCGCGGCCGTGGACGCGGCACCCGGCAAGGTGATGGTGGTGGGGCACTCCGCCGCCTGCTCACTGGCCTGGCTGGCCGCCGACCGACGGCCTGACAAGGTGGCCGAGGCCGTCCTGATCGGTGGCTGCCCGACCCAGGACGGCCGCCCGTACGCCGACTTCTTCGAGGTGACGGACGGCGTCATGCCGTTCCCCGGCTGGGAGCCCTTCGAGGGGGCGGACGCCGCAGATCTCGACAAGGAGGCCCGGAGCGCGTTCACGGCCTCCGCCATCCCGGTGCCCGAAGGGGTCGCCAGGGGTGTGGTGCGGCTGACGGACGAACGGCGGTGGGACGTCCCCGTCCTGGTCGTGTGCCCGGAGTTCACGCCCGCGCAGGCCCGGGAGTGGATCGGCGCGGGGGACGTGCCGGAGCTGGCCCGGGCCAAGAAGGTCGAGTTCGCCGACATCGACTCCGGTCACTGGCCCATGCTCACCGAACCGGCCGAACTGGCCCGGATCCTGGCCGTGGCGGCCGACGCGGCCTGATCACCTCACAGCGAGTGTCCCGCGCGGTGCCGTCGCCGGTGCTCAGCCCCGCCAGCAGCCGCAGCCCGTCCTCGGCGGCGCTGCCGGGGGCCGCCGACAGCACCACCAGTTCCGCGCCCGCCTCGGACGGCAGGGCGAAGTTCTCCTGGTGCAGCTCCAGCAGCCCGACCAGCGGATGCCGGTACGCCTTGCGCCCGTGCGTGCGGGCCCGTACGTCCGCGCGGGCCCACAGGCGGCGGAACCGCTCGCTGTTCATGGCCAGTTCGCCGATGAGGGTGGCGAGCCGGGGGTCGCCGGGATACTGGCCGGCGGCCAGCCGCAGATGCCCGACCACGTCGACCGTGCACTTCTCCCAGTCCGCGTAGAGACCCTGGCCGGCCTCGTCGAGGAAGATGTGCCGGGCGGTGTTGAAGCCCCGCATCGGGCGGCCGTGCAGGAGCTCGGCGAGACGGTTCCCGGCGAGGACGTCCATACGGTGGTTCATGATCGTGGCGGGTGCGTCCGCCACCAGGTCGAGGACGCGCAGCAGTTCCGGCCGCAGCCGCACGCCCGGCGCCTTCGTGTTGCGGCGGCGCTGGCAGGCGAGCCGGTCGAGGTGCCCCCGCTCGATCTCGTCGAGTCCGAGGACACGGGCGAGGGCGTCCCGTACCTGCTCGGACGGCTGGGTGGCGCGGCCCTGCTCCAGCCGGACGTAGTAGTCGACGCTCACCCCGGACAGATGCGCGACCTCTTCGCGGCGCAGTCCCGCGACCCGGCGGCGGCTGTCGACGGGGATGCCGACGCTAGCCGGGTCGACGCGGGAACGCCGGATACGCAGGAAGCTCGCAAGATCCTCCATGCCCTCAGTATGGCCCGGCACCGGCCGGCCCGGTGGCCGCGAAGGTGGTCCTGCCGTTACCAGGAAGTCGTGTCCGGTGGTCGGGGCGGCCCTGAACAGCGGGCGTCGTGACGTCCAGGATCGAAGGCGACCGATCCGACAGGGAGTTGTCATGAAGACGCTGATCGTCCACGCCCACCCGGAGCCGAAGTCGCTCAACGGCTCGCTGAAGGACCTCGCGGTGTCCACGCTCGAGGGCGCCGGACACGAGGTGCGGGTGAGCGACCTGTACGCCATGAACTGGAAGGCGGCCGTGGACGCCGCCGACTACGGAATGGAGGATGCGGGCCGGCTGGACGTCGTCCGGGACTCGGGGCGGGCCTTCGACACCGGGACGCTCACCCCGGACGTGCGGGCCGAGCAGGAGAAACTGCTGTGGGCGGACACGATCGTCCTCCAGTTCCCCCTGTGGTGGTACTCGATGCCGGCGATCCTCAAGGGCTGGGTGGACCGGGTGTTCACGCGGAACTTCGCCTACGGTGTGGGCGAGCACAGCGACACCCGGTACGGGGAGCGGTTCGGCGAGGGCACCCTCGCGGGCCGCAGGGCGCTGTTGTCGGTGACCGTGGGCGGCCATGAGCCGCACTACGCGGCGCGTGGGATCAACGGCCCCATCGACGACCTGCTGTTCCCGATCCACCACGGCATCCTGTACTACCCGGGCATCGAGGTACTGCCCCCGTTCGTGCTGTACGGCGCCGACCGGCTGACCGACGCCGACTACCCGGACATCGCCAAGGCGTGGCGGCAGCGCCTGCTCACCCTGGAGTCGACCGAGCCGATCCCGTTCCGGCCGCAGAACTCCGGCGACTACGAGATGCCGTCACTGCGTCTCAGGGAGGGGCTGGAGCGCGCGGGCCGTTCCGGGTTCGGGCTGCACATACGAGGCTGAGCGTCCGTGACGGCCGGGGGGGGGAAGCGGTCGCCGTCAGTCCGCGTCGGCCGGAAGCGCGTACAGCTTCGGCAGGTTGACCACGATGGCCTCCTGCGTGCTGCGGGCGATGACGACGACCGCCTCCTCGGACGGGTCCGGGTTCTCCTCCCGGTGCGGCACGAACGGCGGGACGAAGATGTAGTCGCCGGGGGAGGTGCGCAGCCGTACCTCCTCCGCCTGGTCGCCCGTGCCGTCGATGAAGACGAACTCGGGGTGTCCGCTCACCACGTGGATGGCGGTCTCCGACTCGCCGTGGTGATGGTCGGAGGAGGACGTGGCGGGGGCGACGTGGGTCTGGCCCATCCACAGCTTCTCGGAACCCACCGTCCTGCCACTGACGGCGGCGAACCTGCGCATGCCGCCGGTCTGCGCGGTGTCGCCGTCGAGGGCGTCGGCCCGGATGTGGTGCAGTCGGGCGCGCAGGGGTGTCGTCGCGGGGGTCGGTGTGTCGTGCAGGTGCGGGTGGAAACCCTCGCCGGGGGTCGTCAGCGGCTCACTCATGGCGGCGACGCTAGAGCGGCCGCGAAAAGGATGTCAACTGGTGTCCATTGCCGTTCACCTGCGGCAATGTTCCCGCAATGTTGCCGCAGAGGTCGCGAGGGGCCGTCGCGCGCGGGCCGGGTCAGGCATGATGGGCGCATGCATATCTCCGCGAAGGCGGACTACGCCGCACGGGCCCTTCTCGAGCTCGCCCGTGAACCCTCCCGCCCGCTCACCTGCGAATCCATCGCCTCCTCCCAGGGCATCCCGTTCCGCTTCCTGAAGTCGGTGGTCGGCGATCTGCGCAGGGCCGGACTCGTGCGCAGCCAGCGCGGCTGCGAAGGCGGCTACTGGCTGGGCCGGCCCGCCGACGAGATCACCCTGCTCGACGTGTCCCGCGCCGTGGACGGGGAGGTGATCACCCTGCGCGGCTCCCTGCCCGCCGACCTCGACTACCCCGGTGCCGCCGCTGCTCTGCCCGGCGTCTGGCGGCACATCGAGGCCGATGTCGCCGCGCTGCTGGGCGGGACGACGGTCGCGGCGCTGCTCTCCGACGGCGCGCGGGAACGACCGGCCCACCAGGGCGCCGCGTGACCTCCGCGCAGCATCCGCCCGTGCTCGAAGTCGTCGAGTACACCGATCCGTTGTGCCCGTGGTCCTGGGGCGCCGAACCGGTCCTGCGCCTGCTGCGCACCACTCTGGCCGGCCGGGCGCGCTGGCGGCGCGTGTTCTGCGTCCTGTTCGACGAGGACGACGACCCCGCCCCCGATCCGGCCGCGGAGACCGCCTGGTACGCGCGCTACGTCGAGGACATCACCGCCTACACCGGTGCCCCGCGCGCCGCGCGCCTGAGCCGGGTCGCCGCGTCCTCGTGGCCCTGCTCCCTGGTGGCCAAGGCGGCAGAATCGCAGGGCCGGACGGTGGCCGACCGGGTGCTGCGCCGACTGCGCGAGACGATGTTCGTTCACGGCGAGCCGGCGGACACGCCCGAGCTGGCGCTGTCCGCGGCGCAGGGCGTGCCCGGCCTCGACGCGGACCGCCTGGCCGCCGACGCCGCCTCCGCCGACGTACGGGAGCGGGTGCGCGCCGACCGGGCCGAGGCCCGCCGGCCGGTGCCCGAGGTGCTGTCCGTGCCGGGTGGTTCCCCGCATCCGGGCGCCGCCAAGGAGACCGCCGACGGCGGCCGCCGTTACGCCCTGCCGACCCTGCTCCTGCGGACGCCGGACGCGTACCGCGTGGTGCCCGGCTGGCGCTCCTACGACGCCTGCGCGGCGGCCGTCGGCGAGTTGTGCCCGGGGCTCCCGGCGGCGCCCGTGACCCTGTCCGCGCAGCGGGCGCTGGAGCACCACCGCAGCCTCACCGACCCGGAGCGCGCCCTGCTCACGCACGGCCCCTGGCCGCCGGCCGGAGCGGTCCGCGTCGAGACCGGCAACGGCCCGCTGTGGCTGCACCCGCAGGAGGCCCAGGCCCGCCCCGTGACCCCGCCCGGACCATCCGCGGTGCACTGACAAGCCTCTGACCAGCAGTCAGTCCTCGTCCACCGAATGAGACACCATTTGGTGTCCATTGACAGTCGCTCATCCGTACGGTCAGGATGGGGCCCATGCTCACGACGCACCCCGGCGTGGTGTGCCGCTACGTGGACCTGCGGCGCACCTGCAGCGCTCTCTGTCGCTGACCCGCTCGCCGTCCCCGGTCCCTCCGCGCCGCTCCTCGTCGCGCACCTGCTGCTCGCCCTCCGGCTGAGCCGCGGCCGGCACCCGGCACCCTCTTCTCGGCCCAGCGCCTTCCTGTCCCGCAGCACGGTCCGGCCCCAGCGGCCGGTGGGCACCTCTGCCCCCGGCCGGCCGCGCCCGCCTCCCGCACCTGAGCCCTCGCCGGCATGCCCGCCCGCCGACGAGCGCGGATCCGGCGTGCGCAGCAGGGGCCGACCTCCTCCGTCCCCCGTTCCCGCCGTGCCGTCACGGACCCGGGGTCCTCAGAGAAAGAACGCCATGTCCGGATACCTCACGTCCCGTCGCTCCAGAAGGGGCGCCCCCGCCCACCGGCTGCGCGCCACGGCCCTCGGCGCCGCCCTCGCCGCCCTGCTCGTCCCCTCCCTCGGCGCGTGCGGCGACGGCTCGTCCACCGCGGCGGGCAGCGCGACGCTCAAGTGGACGTCCTCCTACTTCCCGGCGCACTGGGACCCGGTCGTCGGCGGCAGCGGCGCCCAGTTCCGTGAACTTGCCCTCGTCTACGCCTCGTTGACCCGCACGGACGAGAACGGCAAGGCGGTGCCGGATCTCGCCGAGAGCTGGGAGTACAACGACAAGGGCGACCAGGTCACCTTCCATGTGCGGCCCGGCCTGAAGTTCAGCGACGGCACCCCGGTCGACGCGAAGGCCGTGAAGGCCGCCATCGAACGCGCCAAGAAGCAGAAGAACTCCGCCCTCTTCGGCGACCTGACCTCCATCAGGTCCGTCGACGCCGAGGGCCTCGACGCCGTCGTCCACCTCACCCAGGTCGACTACCAGATACCGCAGCTCCTCGGCTCGCGCGTCCTGCAGATCGCCAGCCCCAAGGCGGCCGCGTCACCCACCAAGCTCGACCAGAACCCGGTGGGCGCGGGGCCGTTCACCGTCACCCAGCTCGTGCCGGGCACCAAGGCGGTACTGAGGAAGAACCCCGACTACTGGGACGCGAAGAACATCCACATCGACACCGTGGAACTCACCTCGGCACCCGACGCCTCCACCGTCGTCTCCGGACTCCGCACCGGCGTCTACAACTTCGCCGACATCGACCCCAGCCAGGCGGCCGCCGCGAAGAAGGCCGGACTCGACGTCTTCGTGCAGCCCGGCTTCAACGCCTCGAACCTCAGCCTGAACGTCAACAAGGCGCCGTTCGACAACGACAAGGTCGTCGACGCCGTCCGCCACGCCGTCGACCGCAAGGAGTTCGTCGACAAGCTCACCTTCGGCTACGGCGAAGCGACCGACCAGCCCTTCCCCAAGGGCTACGTGGCCTACGACCCCACGTCGGAGAACGCCTACCCCTACGACCCGGAGAAGTCGAAGAAGCTTCTGGCGGAGGCCGGTTACCAGGCCCACGACATCAAGCTGAAGCTGGTCATCCCCGCCGAGGACCCGCAGGCCGAGATCGTCCAGTCGCAACTGGCCAAGGTCGGCATCGACGTCACCATCAAGATCGACAAGAACTGGGCCACCCCGTTCTTCGCCAAGGAACTCACCTTCTCGCTGTACGGCACCACCGGACGTGACTCCGCGGCGCAGACACTCACCGCCCACTTCGGCCCCGACGGCCCGCTCAACCTCAGCACCCCGTACGAGCCGGACGGCTTCGAGGACGCCATCGCCAAGGTGCGCCAGACCCCGCTGGACTCCCCGGACTACGCCGAGACCCTGCGTGCGGCGACCCGGGCCGGGCTGAAGAGCAAGGCGCTCGTCTTCACCTACTCCCAGCCCAACCTCATCGCCAAGAGCAAGTCGATCTCCGGGCTGCCGAAGATCCCGGCGCACCTCACCTGGACCGGCGTCACCATCTCCGGCAGCTAACGGCCATCCACCATCCACAGAGAGGGGGCGACCCCATGACGACACTCACGCCGCAGGTGGTCTCGCCTGCCCGCCGTCGAGGGGTCGCCGTGGCCAGGACCCGGCACACGCTGGTCCGGGTCCTGGCCGCCCTCGCCCGGTCGGTCATGATCTTCGTACCGGTGTTCGTGGTCGCGACGTTCGTGACGTTCGCACTGCGCTCGCTGAGCGGGCTCAGCCCGGCGCGGATCCAGCTGGGCGAGGAGGCGACTCCCGAGGCCATCGCACGGGTCGAGGCCGAGTGGGGCCTGGACCGGCCCTTCCTCGTCCAGTACGCCGACTGGTTCGGCGGCGTGCTGCACGGGCGGCTCGGAACGAGCTGGACCAACGGCGCCGACATCTCCACCCTGATCGGCCTCGGCCTCGGAGTCAGCCTCTCCGTCGCCACGTTCGCCCTGGTCATCGGCGTCCTCGTCGGATTCCTGCTGGGCACGGTCGCCGCACTGCGGCGCACCACCTGGATCGACCGGACGATCACCGCCTTCGTCACGCTCATCTCCGTGATGCCCGCGTTCGTCGTCGGGATCGTGCTGGTGGCCGTCTTCGCCGTGGGGCTCGGCCTCTTCCCCGCCGCGGGGTACGTCCCCGCGGAGGCCGGCCTCGGCCCCTGGCTCGCCCACATCACCCTCCCGGCCGTCGCGCTGAGCTTCGACGTCGTCGCCGACGTCGCCCGGCAACTGCGCGGCAGCCTCGTCGCCGCCTACCGGGAGAACTACGTGACCGGGGCCGTCGTACGCGGCCTGAGCCCGCGGCGGATCTTCTTCGGGCATGTGCTGCGCAACGGGCTCGGACCGGCGCTCGCCACGCTCGGCCTGAAGTTCCCCGCGCTCGTCGGCGCCTCCGTCGTCACCGAGTGGATCTTCGGCCTCCAGGGCTTCGGCCGGTTCGCCAACGACTCCGCACAGGCCGGCGACGTGCCCGCGGTGCAGGGCGTCCTGGTCGTGTCGATCGTCCTGGTCGTCGTCTTCAACCTGATCGTCAACCTGGTGCTGGCCCGTGTGACGCCGGCATCCCAGCGGGGGGTGTGAACCATGGTGCGCCGCGTGCTCTCCCTCACCTCGGGACGGATCGCCGTCGCCGTCCTCGCCGTGATCGCCCTCCTCGCGATCCTCGGCCCGTGGCTGGCCCCCCAGGACCCGCTCGCCACGAGCGACAACACCCTGGCCGCCGCCTCCGGTTCGCACTGGCTCGGCACCGACCACCTCGGCCGTGACGTCTTCAGCAGGCTCCTCGACGGTTCACGGATCAGCGTGCTCGGATCCCTCGAGGTGGCCGGTGTGGCCCTGGCCGTGGGCGCGATCCCCGGCATCCTGTCGGTCTACCTCGGCCGGGTCTTCGAATGGTTCACCCTGCGCCTGACCGACACCCTCGTCGCCCTGCCGTTCCTGCTCTTCGCGGTCGCCGTCATCGCCCTGCTCGGCAACGGCATCACCCAGGCGATGCTCGTCACCGGCACCCTGGTCTCGCCCCTCTTCTACCGGGTGGCCCGCGCCGCCACCCTGACGGTCGCCCGCTCCCCGTACGTGGAGGCGGCCCTGATCTCCGGTGCCTCCCTCGGCTGGATCGTCCGCCGGCATGTCTGGGCGAAGGTCCTGCCACCCATCGCGGTCGCCCTCGCCCAGACCATCGGCGTCGGTTTCGTGATCGTCTCCAGCCTCACCTTCCTCGGCATCGGCGTGCAGCCCCCGGAACCCACCTGGGGCGGCCTGCTCGCCTCCGACCTCGGCTACCTCGACTACCGGCCCTGGGGGCCGCTCGCGCCCGCCGTCCTGATCATGGCCACGGTCTGGGCGTGCAACCTGCTCGCGGACGCCATCCGCGACATGTCCGGAGAAGCCGGACGCGCCCTGCTGAACCGGCGCAGGGCCCGCGCCAACCGCCTCGGCACGCCCGACACCGCTCCCACCGGAGGTGCGTGATGACCACCCTGTCCCAGGACACCGCACGACCCGGGACCCGGCCCGCGGAGACCGGCCCCGTCACCCCGCCCGTCCTCTCCGTCCAGGACGTCCGCATCCACGACCGGGCCGGCGACCGGGAGATCGTCCACGGCGTCTCCTTCGACCTCACCCCCGGCCGGACCGTCGGCATCGTGGGGGAGTCCGGCAGCGGCAAGACCCTCACCTGCCGGGCCGCCCTCGGCATCCTGCCGCCCCACTTCGAGGTGTCCGCCGGCACCATCGAGATCGACGGCACCGACATCGCCACGCTGACCCCACGCCAGTGGACCGGGCTGCGCGGCTCCACCATCAGCGCCGTCTTCCAGGACCCGGCCTCCTACCTCAACCCGTCCCTGCGCGTCGGCGCGCAGATCGCCGAGGTGCTGCGGGTCAAGACCGGACTGAAGCGGCGCGAGGCCCGCTCGCGCACGCTCGAACTCCTCCAGGCCGTGCACCTGCGCGACCCCGAACTGGTCTACGGGCAGTATCCGTTCGAGCTCTCCGGCGGCATGCTCCAGCGCGTCCTGATCGCCGCCGCCATCGCCGCGGGACCGCGCATCCTCATCGCCGACGAGGCGACCACCGCGCTCGACGTCACCGTGCAGGCCGAGATCCTCGACCTCCTCGCCGACCTGCGCGAGTCGACGGGCCTCGCCCTCGTCGTCGTCTCCCACGACCTGGCCGTCGTCGCCCAGTTGTGCGACGAGGTCCTCGTGATGCGGCACGGCGAGGTCGTCGAGCACGGTCCCACCCGCACCGTCCTCGACACCCCCCGGCACCCCTACACCCGGCTCCTCATCGACGAGCACGAGAGCTACGGCCTCGACAGGTTCCTGGCACCGAAGGAGGAGGCGGCGTGAGCGCCGACCGGCCGCACGAGGCCCCCACCGCCGCACCCGTCCTGTCCGTCACCGGTCTGGACGTCCACTACGGCAAGCGCCGCGCCCTGCACGGACTCACCCTGACCGTCGCACCCGGCGAGACCCTCGGAATCATCGGCGAGACCGGCTCCGGGAAATCCACGTTCGCCCGCACCGTCCTCGGACTCGCCCGCGCCTCGGCCGGCTCCGTCGTCATCGACGGCGAGGACGTCAGCGGCCACCGCCGGCGTCAGTGGCGCGCACTGCGCCGCCGCGGAGTCGTCCAGTACGTCTTCCAGGACCCGCTGCGCAGCCTCGACCCCGACCTCACCATCGAGGACTCCCTCACCGAACCGCTCCTCGTGCGGGGCGTCGCCCGCCCCGAGGTCGCCCGGCGGGCCCGCGCCCTGCTGGAACGGGTCCGTCTGCCCGAGGACCTGCTCGACCGGCTGCCCGGCGAACTCTCCGGGGGACAGCGCCAGCGGGTCGCCGTCGCCCGCGCCCTGATCACCGAGCCGCGCCTGCTCATCCTCGACGAACCGGCCAGCGCCCTCGACTCCGCCAACCGCGTGCAGATCCTCGACATGCTCAAGGAACTGCGCGCCGACGGCGTCGCCCTCGTCCTCATCTCCCACGACCTCGGCTCCGTCGCCGGGGTCGCCGACCGGATCGCCGTGCTCTACCAGGGCCGTGCCGTCGAGGTCGGACCCGCCGCCGACGTCATCAACGCGCCGCAGCACCTCTACACCCGGCTGCTCGTCAGCTCCGCTCCCACCCTGCACACGGCGGCGGCGAGCCGGACCGAACGCGAAGCCCTGCGCGCCCTGCTGCACGCCTGAGCCCCCTTCCGTCCCACCCTCCGCACCCACAGACAGGACCCGTCATGTCCCGCAAGATCCATCTCGCCCTGCACCCCTACGGCGTCGGCGGCCCCGGCCAGCACGGGCTGTGGAAGGACCCGCGTGTCGCCAAGAACGCGAGCATCGACATCACCTACTACATCCAGCAGGCGCAGGCCGCCGAACACGCCCTGTTCGACGCCCTGTTCATCGTGGACAGCCAGTTCATCAACGCCACCTACCCGGCGCACTACCTCAACCGCCTGGAACCGCTGACCCTGCTGTCGGCGGTGGCCACGCACACCCGGCACATCGGCCTGGTCGGCACCGCGAGTTCGACGTACAACTCCCCGTTCAACCTGGCCCGCCGCTTCGCCTCGCTCGACCACATCAGCGGCGGCCGCGCCGGCTGGAACGTCGTCACCAGCTTCGACACCGGCACCTCGAAGAACTTCGGCCTCGACGAGCACCTGGACTACGCGACCCGCTACGGCCGCGCCCTGGAGTTCGTCCAGGTCGCGCGGGGCCTGTGGGACTCCTACGAGGACGACGCGTTCCCGGCCGACGTCGAACGGAACGTCTTCCTCGACCCGTCCAAGCTGCACGCGCTCGACCACGAGGGGGAGCACTTCAAGGTCGCCGGACCGCTCAACCTCTCGCGCTCCCCGCAGGGCCAGCCGGTCATCTTCCAGGCCGGTGTCTCCGAGGAGGGCCGCGACCTGGCCGCGCGGGTCGCCGAGGGCATCTACGCGCCCGGCGGCTCCCTCGAGCAGGCCCAGGACTACTACGCCGACATCAAGCGGCGCACCGCCTCCTACGGCCGCGACCCCGAGCACATCAAGATCTTCATCCACGGCGGGCCGGTGGTCGCCGCCACCGACGAGGACGCCCGGCGCCGCGAGCGCGAGATCTTCGAGGAGGACAACGACTTCGACCGCAACCTCGCCCTGCTCGGCCGGTCCTTCGGCGCCTACGACTTCAGCGTGCACGACCTGGACGCGCCCTTCCCCGACGTGGCCCACCTCGCCGCGAAGGGCGGCCGGACCAACGCGACGCAGATCATCGCGCGCGCCAAGGAGCAGAACCTGACGCTGCGCCAGGTGGCGAACTCCGTCAACGAGTTCCGCCGCTCGCCGTTCGTCGGCTCGCCCCAGACGGTCGCCGACACCATCGAGCAGTGGTTCGAGGCCGGCACCTTCGACGGCATCAACCTCGCCTTCCGCACCAACGACGAGCTGGAACTGTTCGTCGACGGCGTCGTCCCGCTCCTGCAGAAGCGCGACCTGTTCCGCACCGAGTACGAGGCCGACACGCTGCGCGGCAACCTCGGCCTGCCGGTCCCCGCCAACCGCCACACCCGGTGACGGCCTCCCGTGAGCATCCCCTCGGAGAGAGGCGACCACCCATGACCGACACGACGACGCCACGCTTCAGACTCGGCTTCCTCACCCACGTCCAGGGCCGCGGCGACGACCTCGCCCGCACCTACCGCAACGCCCAGGAACTCTTCGTCGTCGCCGACGAACTCGGCTTCGACATCGGCTGGGTCGCCCAGCACCACGTCCCCCTCGCCGGCGGCGGCCTGTCGTCCCCGTGGACCTTCCTCGCCCACGCCGCCGCCCGGACCACCCGCATCCGGCTCGGCACCGCCATCACCGTGCTGCCCCTGGAGGATCCGGTCCGCCTCGCCGAGGACGTCGCCACCGTCGACACCCTCAGCGGCGGACGCGTCGAAGTCGGCGTCGGCAGCGGCGCCAGCCCCACGGAGTACGCCGCGTTCGGCCGCGACGTCGCCCGTAAACGCGAACTCACCACCGAGGGCCTGAACCTGCTGCGCACGGCCCTCGCCGGTGAGGAGGTGCGCACCCCGGGCTTCCGCGTCCAGCCGGCCCCCGCGGACTTCACCGACCGTGTCTGGCAGGGCGTCTTCAGCGCCGAAGGAGCGGCCCACGCCGCGGCCGGCGGCTCACACCTGCTGCTGAACCGCGCCGCCTACGGCTACGACGCCCCCACCGACGAGGTCCAGCGCCCCTGGGCGGACGCCTACCTGGCCGCCTGGGACCGGCCGCGCCGCCCGCGCATCGGACTGTCCCGGTTCGTGTTCCCCGCCAAGGACCGGCGCACGGCGCTCGCCCACATCGGCGACGACGTGCACCGGGCCGCCCTGCGCATGGCCGGCGACGGCGCCTTCCCCGCCGGTCTGGACGCCGACGAGGCACTGCGCCGCTTCCACGCCTTCTACGGCCACCCCGACGAGATCGTCGCGGCCTTCGGCAAGGAACAGGTCCTGCCCGTCGCGACCGACCTCATCACCCAGTTCAACCCCGCCGTCCCCGACCACGACGCCGCCGTGCGCGCCCTGGAACTCATCGCGACCGAAGTGGCACCCGCCCTGGGCTGGCGCCCCGCGCCGCGCCCCGTATCCGCTGGAGCATGACATGCCCGAGTACACCGACCACTTCGCCCCCGAGGGCCTGCGCACCCGCGGCACCGTCATCGTGGTGCCGGGCCGCGGCGAGACCCGGGCCACCTACCAGCGGTTCGGCCGCCGCCTAGCCGCCGACGCCTACCGCGTCCGCGTCGTCGACACCCCCGACCTCGACGCCGGCGACCTGCCCGGCACCCTCGACCGCTTCGCGGCCCGGCTGATCGAGGCGATCGACGGCACCGCCGCCGAGGACGGCACTGTACGGCCCGTCGTGGTGGTCGGCAGCGACACGGGCGCCGCACTCGTCGCCGCCCTCGCCGGACGGGCGGACGCCGCGCCGGCCCTGGACGCGGTCGTCCTGGCCGGCCTGCCCGGCCGCACCGCCACCGCCGTGGACTCCTGGGACGGCGAACTCGACGTCCGCACCGCCTGCCCCGCCCACCGGCGCACCCTCACCGACGACACCGGGGTCCGCCGGGGCGCCCTCAACACCACCGTGCCCGAGACCCTGTTCGCCGCCGCCCTGGACGGCGACCTCACCGTCCCCACCCTGATCCTCACCGGCGACGCCGACCCGCTCGCCGACCGCGACCAACTGCACCGCACCGCCAAGTCGCTGGGCCGCGCCCGCCTCTCCGTCGTGCGCGGCGCCCACCACGACGTCCTCAACGACCTCCAGCACCGCTCGGTCGCCGCCGAGGTCGTCACCTTCCTGGAGACGCTCCGGGAGGACCTGGTGCCCCTCGTCACCGTGGAGACCAGCACCTGGTGAGGCGCCCCCACCCGCACCCCCTTCCCACCCCACCGTCTCTCCCCGCTCCCCGGCCCGGTGGAGCGCGCACCCCGACCCGGAAGGTCTCCCATGGCCACCATCCTCTCCGTCTCCGGAAGCCCCTCCGCCACCTCCCGCACCGCGCGGCTGCTGCGGCACCTCGACGAACGGCTCCGCGGCCACGGCCACGAGGTCGTCCCCCTGGACGTCCGCACCCTGCCCGCCGAACCCCTCCTGACCGCCGACTTCCACCACCCGGCGATCGTCGAGGCCACCGCACTGTTCGAGCAGGCGGACGGCGTCGTGATCGGCACGCCCGTCTACAAGGCGGCCTACTCCGGCCTGCTGAAGACCCTGCTCGACCTGTTGCCCCAGTACGCGCTGACCGGGAAGACCGTGCTGCCGCTCGCCACGGGCGGCAGCACGGCGCATGTGCTGGCCATCGACTACGCGCTGCGCCCGGTGCTCAACTCGATGGGCGCGGCGCACATCGTCCCCGGCTGGTTCACGCTCGACAAGGACATCACCGTGGGGGAGGACGGCACGGTGGCGGTCGCCCCCGACACGGCGAAGGCCCTCGCCCACGCGACCGACCAGTTCGCCGCGTCCCTGGGCGCGCGGGTGGCGGCGCTGGCGCCCGCCGGATGAACCGTCAGGCGGACGGCGGGACGGCTTCCTGAGCGCCCACCCCATCACCGGTGAGCCGCGGCTCGACGTCCACGACACCCGCGACGGCCCGCGCCAGACGTACGGCGAAGGGCACCATGGCGGTGCCGCGGACCGGCCCGCCTCCTCGGGTCGCTTCCTCCTCGTTTCCACTCTCTGCCGCGGCCCGTGGCGCCGCATGGGCCGAACGGCCCGACCTCGGGGCCGCACGGCGCCGACCGGCACGTACGCTGTCCCTCCTGATCGAACCGGGGGAGAGGGGACGCGGATGAGTCGCCGCAAGGGGGGCCACAAGACGGCGCGCGTCGTGATCGCGACGGTGCGCGAGTGGCGGGACGAGGAGGGCTGGGGCGTCCTCGACTCCCCGCAGACGCCCGGAGGATGCTTCGGCCACTACTCCGACATCCAGGCACCCGGCTTCCGCACGCTCGTGCCGGGACAGCAGGTCGACCTGGTCTGGGAGGCCCCCGGCTTCGCCCAGGACGGCTACGCCTACCGGGCGGTGAGCATCGTCCCCCGGCCGCACGCGGGCCGCTGAGCCGTCCTCTCAGAGCGCGGCGCCGGCCGGCAGCACTCCCTCCCGCCCGGCCGCGCACGGCCTGGGCGGTAGCAGTTCATCGTGCCGAGTCGCCGGCGTGGCGGTCTCCTCCCGAGTGGCCACACGGGCCCGTCCGCCCACCGTCTCCACCAGCTCGGCAAGCGAGTCGGCCCCCGGCCCGGACATGCCGAGGGGCGGGGGGGGGGGGGGGGCCGCCCCCCCCCCCCCCCCCCCCGGGGGGGGGTATTTAAAAAACAAAAGCCAACGCCCCAGAGGGGGGGTGTGTGTGTGG
>NZ_JBHWJK010000007.1:195209-310104 GCF_042731455.1 Streptomyces sp. NPDC059852
GGTCTCCGCCCGAGTGCCCACCCGGGCCCGCCCGCCCACCGTCACCCCCCGCTGGCCAAGCGCGTCGGCCCCCGGCCCGCACTTGCCGAGGGCGGGGGACGGGGGCTCTCGCACCCCGGACCACGGCCCTCGTGTGAACGACCGCTGCCGTGCTCGCCTACGGACGCAGCGTCCGCTGCCGCTCGACGTCCCGCTTGTCCAGCTTGGCGTCGAACTTCGCCAGCGGCTTCGCCGCCGCCGGGTTCTCCCGCACCGCGGTCGGTGCGACGTCCGCCCAGTCGAGGATGCGGGCCGTGGCCAGCGCCTTCTCCTTCTCGACCAGACCGGCGACGTTCGCGCCGTGGTTCATGCCGGGCGCGGTGAACACGTACGCGTCACGCGCCTTCTTGCCGACGCGGAACCGCTCGGCGCCCCACGGGTCGTTCTCGCCGTACACGAACAGCATGTGCCGGGCGTTGTGCCGGACCCAGGTGTCGACGTCCCGCATGGCCGACGGCTCGAACTTCATGGGAATGGAGCGCGGCACGAAGTTGCGCGGCGGCTGGTAGCCGTAGCGGATGTACTTCTTCTCGATGTGCGGGAAGTCGATGGTCGGCGCGCCAAGCTGCGTACCGGCCTGGTAATAGTACGGCGTGTACGGGGTCAGGCCCTGGTCCGTGTAGGCCGAGAAGCCGGAGATCGTGTCGACGGAGGTCCAGATCGCGTCGTCGGTGGCGTTCTTGGCGTCGGCCGGGATGTCCGCGCAGTCGGCGAGGGTGCTGTACTGCCAGAAGCCCCAGACGTAGTCCAGGACGACCGCCTCGTAGGCGCGGTCCAGGCTGCCGATGGTGTCGAACGTGTAGCCGTTCTCGGCGGCGTACGCGGCGTACTTCTTCTCCAGCGGGGTCCGGCGCACCAGCGCCTCGCGCTGCACGCCGTTCAGCCTGTCGCGGCACTCCTTGGTGCCGACGGTGCGGAAGAAGCGGTCGTAGGCCGAATCCTCCTTGTTCACCACGTCGTTGGGGGCGACGTAGGCGACGACGCCGTCCATGTCCTTGGGGTAGAAGCGCTCGTAGTAGGTGGCGGTCATGCCGCCCTTCGAACCGCCCGTGGAGATCCAGTTCTCGCTGTAGATCTTCTTCAGTGCCGTGAAGATGCGGTGCTGGTCGCTGGCCGCCTGCCAGATGTCCAGCTTCGACCAGTCGGCCGGCTCGGGCCGGGACGGCGTGAAGAAGCGGTACTCCATGGAGACCTGGTTGCCGTCCACGATCTGCGTCGGCTCGGCGCGCCGCGGCGTCGTGGAGACGCTGTAGCCGCCGGTGTAGAACACGGTCGGCCGCGCGGTGTCCTTGTGCAGCACGGTGATCCGCTGCTGGAACGTCCCCTTGGAGGGCCTGCGGTGGTCGACGGGCTGGGTGTAGTTGAGGACGAAGAAGCGGTACCCGGTGTACGGCTTCTCCTCGATCAGGCTCATGCCCGGGATCGAGAGCAGTCTCTCCTTGATGTCAGTGGTGCCGGTGGCCTCCGGCCCGGCGGCGGTGGCCGCCCCGGCCGAACTCACTGTGCCTATGAGCACCGTGAGCGCCAGCAGCCATCTGAGCGCCTTGCGCATGCGCACTCCCCTGTGAGACAGATGTGCGCCGGAAGCTACTCGACCAACTCCCCGCCACGCCAGGGGACATAGGGAAAACCCTGTGTGAGGGGAGGGGTTCGAGGGTCGATAGTGTGGCGAAGCCCGCCTCGCGTATGCGGTCCGGGTCGAAGTGGTCACCTCGGCGGCGTTCCTCGTGGCAGCTCCGTCAGGTGGCCCTCCGCGACGAGGCTCACGTGGCCGCCCACTCTGACCCCGTGGCGATCTGGGGCGATGTCGTAGGTGCCGATGATCATCGAACTGGGGCGGCCCAGGTGGCGGCCCTGACGCAGTGTCACGGTCTCCTCGGCGGCGAGCCGCTCGTGCCGGCGCAGATAGGCGGCGACGCAGCCGGCCGCGCTGCCCGTGGCGACGTCTTCCAGGATGCCGTCGTTGTTCCAGTGTCGGCCTTCGAGCTCGTCGGCGTCGAGCAGATAGGCGAACTGCGCGCCCACCTGATGGAGGGGCTCCGTCAGATCGAAGCGGATGCGGGCCCTGTCCAGTACCCCCGGCCGCACGGGGACGATGAGATAGCGGAGCCCCGTCGACACCACCTGCGGCGGCAGGTCGGGGTGCAGGTCCCGCGGTTCCAGATCGAACCACGAGGCCAGTCCCTCGATGTCCGGCTGCCCCAGGAACGACGCCGCCCCCTGGTCCAGGACGCCCTCGTACGACCTGCCGTACTGGCGCACCCTCACCCGCACCGTGCGGGCCTTCAGCTCCAGCGTCCAGTCCGCCGGGCGGCCCATGCCGGCGAGGCGGTGCAGCACGGCGGCAGCGCCGATCACCGGGTGGCCCGCGAAGTCGAGTTCCTCGGACAGATCGAAGACGCGCGCCCGGATACGGGGACCGGCGCCCGCGTCCGACGGGAAGAGGAAGACCGACTCGAAGTGGTGCAGTTCCTGGGTGATGCGGAGCATCTGATCGGGGTCGAGGCCGGTGGCGTCGGGGAAGACGGCGAGGCCGTTGCCGCCGTAGGGGACGTCGCTGAAGACGTTGACGTGGAGGAATCGCATGCTCGGCCGGACCTTCGGGGGGATGGGGAGAGGGAGGGGCGGGTGCGCCTGACGGCCATCCTGGGCGTCGTAGGTGCCGCTTCAGCGGTAGTTCAGCTCGGCGAGTTCCGTGGCGAGCTTGGTCCGGAACGGGGTGTGGCCGAGCACCCGCAGGGCGGTGTTGCGGACACCGCGGGCGGCGGGGTGGTGCGTGGTGGCCAGGCGCGTCATACGGTCGGCGAGCGCGACCACCTGTTCGGCGACGGGCCGGCGGGTGGCCTCGTACGCGTCGAGGGTTCCCGAGGCCAGGGCCCGGCCGAGGGCGTAGCCGTCCTGGATGCCCGTGTTCATACCCTGGCCTCCGGCCGGGCTGTGCACGTGCGCCGCGTCGCCGGCCAGGAAGAGCCGGCCCGCCCGGTAGGAGTCGGCGACCCGGTGGTGGATCCGGAAGCGGGAGGACCAGTGGACCTCGTGGGCGGTGGCCTGCCCGGGGACGCGCTCGTCCAGCATCCGCTGCAGGAAGGCCAGGTCGGCGGTGTGGGGGGCGTCGTCCACGGTGGCGACGATGCGGTAGCGGTCACCGGGCAGCGGGGCGACGACGATCAGACCCGCGCTGTGGAAGTTCAGGGACACCTCGCGCGGGCCCGGCGCCCAGCGCATGTCCACGTCGGCGAGGACGAAGGACTCGGCGTAGGCGCTTCCGGTGAAGCCGATGCCGGCCGCTTCGCGCACCATGCTGTGCATGCCGTCCGCACCGACGGCGTAGTCGGCCCGTACGGTTTCCCCGCTCGTCATCGTGACGGTGACCCCGGAGTCGTCCTGGACCACGGACGCCGCCTCGTAGGGCCGGGAGGTGTCGGCGCCCAGCGCCCGCAGCCGGGTGAGCAGGACGTCCTCGGTCTCGTTCTGCGGGATCATCAGCGTGTACGGGTGCGGCGTGGGCAGGCCGTCGAACGGGATCGTCATCAGGGCGCGGGCGCGTGCGCCGTCGCGGACGGAGAAGCGGGTGAGCTTGATCCCGCGGCGCAGCAGTTCGGCCGAGGCGCCGAGTTCGTCGAGGACCTCGAGGGTGCGGGCGTGCACCACCGCGGCACGGGAGGTGTTCGCCCCTTCCGCCTGCCGGTCCACCAGGACGAAATCGACGCCGGCCTGGGCGAGGGTGATCGCCAGCGCCAGCCCGGTGGGTCCGGCGCCGATGATCGCGACGCGGGTGCGGGAGGGGAGTGCGGGCTGGTTCATGAGAGTCTCCTGCTCCGTCGAGGATGCCAACGCTTGTTGGCCATCGCCTGTTGCCATGGTGTGCCCTGGCGGCGGCAAAGTCAACAGGTGTTGGCCTACGGGTGTTGGCTTGCTGGATCGAGGCCCGCCGACCCGCCCTCGCCGAACGCCGAACGCCGAACGCCGAACGCCGAACGCCGAACGCCGAACGCCGGCCCGGTCAGGCGCCGGGCCGGCGTAAGAAGGTGCTCCCCGTGTCAGTCCCGCGCGGCGCGAAGCGGTTCGCCGACGCTCCTGAGGTGGCGCAGCGCCTCCCGGTGCGAGTCGATCAGACCGGTCTGGTGGTACGGGATGCCCAGCTCGGCGCAGTACCGCTCGGTGATGGCCTGGGCGCGGCCGAGGGCCGGGGTGGGCATGCTCGGGAACAGGTGGTGCTCGATCTGGTAGTTCAGCCCGCCCATGAAGGCGTCGACCAGGGCGCCGCCGCGGACGTTGCGTGAGGTGAGGACCTGGCGGCGCAGGAAGTCCAGCCGGGTGCCCTCCTCGATCATCGGCATCCCTTTGTGGTTCGGTGCGAACACCGACCCGAGGTAGATGCCGAACAGCCCCTGGTGGACGGCGATGAACACCAGCGCCTTGCCCGGCGAAAGGACGGAGAACAGGGCACCGAAATACAGCCCGAAATGCAGCACGAGCAGCGTTCCCTCGAGCGCGGGACGTTTCACCGAACGGCTTCCCAGAGCCGGGAAACTGTTGAAGCTGAGATTCAGCCCTTCCAGGGTCAGCAGGGGAAAGAACAGCGCCGCCTGATGCTTGCCGACGAAACGCGGGAGGCCCTTCGCCTTACGGGCCTGGCGACGCGACCAGACGAGGATGTCCGGTGACACGTCGGGATCCTTGCCCTCGTGGTTGGGATTCGCGTGGTGCCGGGTGTGCTTGTTCATCCACCACCCGTAGCTCATGCCGAGCAGCAGGTCGGCGACCAGGAGGCCGCCCACCTCGCTGGGCCGCCGGCGGGAGAACACCTGCCGGTGGGCGAGATCGTGGGCGGCCAGCCCGAGCTGGCCGAAGACCACGGCCAGGGCGACCGCCACGAGCATTTGCCCCCAGCTGTCTCCCAGCGTGAAAAAGGCGACGATCGACCAGGCGAGAGCAAGTGCCACCGCACCAAAACGCACCGTGTAATACAGCGGACGACGCCGGAGGAGACCGGCCGCGGTGATCCGGCGGGACAATTCGGAGTAGTCGCTTCCATCGCGCCGTTCGTCTTGTCCGCGTTGCGCGGGCGGGCCTGCCGGAAGAACCGTGGGATACGTCATGACGGCAAGTATCTGAACCGTGCACCGGCCGCGGAATGGCGGCCGCCCCCCAGGCGGGGGAGGGGCTAGCACCAGCATGAGGGTGTGGAAACCCCGGGGTCGCTTCCTCGCCCCTGGCTTCAGGTGAGGGCGGTGACCAGCAGGGTGAAGGCGGCGATGATGACGGCGACACGGACGTAGTGGTAGCGGTCCCAGCGGTTCATCTGCTCCTTCCAGTCCTCCGGGCGGTTCTCGGGCGTCCATGTCTTGCCGCGGTTGTTGATCGGGACGAGCAGCAGGACCGACATGACGATGCTGACGACGAGCAGCGCGCCGGCGACGACGAGGAGGGCGGTGCCGTCCTCGTTCCATGCGACCGCGGCCCACAGTGCCGTGAGCAGCAGGGAGCCGATGTACCAGAACGGCATGAGCGCGCCGAGCATCCGGCCGCCGTGGGCGCGGGCGAGCTGGTCGCTGTCCTCGGGCAGGGCGCTGAAGATCCGGTTCATGACGAAGGCGACCGCGAACTCCACCCCGACCATCAGTCCGACGATCACGGTGGTGACGACTTCCAGGACATCGAGCATGACGACCCCTCCTTGTGCCTAGCGTTGCTAGCTGACGGGTCAACGCTAACTCTGCTCACGCTCGATTGTCTAGCGGTGCTAGGATCGCACCATGTCGGTCAAGGAACGCAAGGAACGCGAGCGGGCACAGCGCGAGCGCCTCATCGTCGCCACGGCCCGGGAACTCGCCGAGGAGCAGGGTTGGGACGCGGTCACCACCCGCCGGCTCGCCGAGCGCATCGAGTACAGCCAGCCCGTGCTCTACAGCCACTTCCGCGGCAAGCGCGAGATCATCGGCGCGGTCGCCCGGGAGGGGGCCGCCGAGATGGCCGTGGCGGTGCGGGCCGCCGTTGCCGGCCTGGACGGCCCGCGTGAGCGGGTCGCCGCGCTCGCCCGCGCCTACCTGGACTTCGCCGAACGCAACCCGGCCGTCTACGACGCCTTGTTCGACCTCGACGGCGGCCTCGCGTTCGCCCAGGAGGACACCCCGGGAGAACTCAAGGACGCCTTCGCCGCCCTGCTGGAGACCTTGGGCGAGGTGGCCGGTGACGGTGTCCACCCGGGGCTGTTCACGGAGACGTTCTGGGCGTCCCTGCACGGACTCGCCACCCTGACCCGGGCGCGACGCCTCCCCCCTGAGGACACCGAACGCAGGATCGAGCTGCTGGTGGACCGCCTCGCGGTGATCTGAGCGCCAGCCCGCCAGCCCGGCTGACCGGCTGACCGGCCGACGGGCAGACCGGCCGACCGGGCGCCGGCGCGGTTCAGCTCTGCCGGGAATGCACGGGACTGTTCGCGACCTCCTCCGGACACTTCCGGTGCGGGGCCCGCGCGCGCCGGTCGCGTACCCAGTCGGACGTGGCCAGGGCCAGCGAGGCCAGCATGCCGACGATGCCGGTGCCCAGGGCGACGACGAGGGCGTTCTGGTAGTCGTCGCCGTCGCCGAGCACCATGTAGAACAGGCCGGGCAGGGCGGCGGTACCCACCGCGGCGCCGAGTCGCTGCCCCGTCTGCAGCGCTCCTCCGGCCGCGCCGGCCATGTGCACGGGCACGTCCCGCAGCGTCATCGTGATGTTCGGCGACACCACGAACCCTCCTGCGATGCCACCGAGGAACAGCACGGGCGCGGCGAGCCAGGGCGCGATATCGAGGGGCGCGAACCGCAGCAGCAGCGCCGCCCCGCCGAGTCCGCAGATCACCCCCGCGAGCCCGCACACGGTCAGCAGCCGGCCGAACCGGTCCACCAACCGCCCCGCGATCACCGCGGCCCCGGCCGAGCCGAGCGCGAACGGGGTCACGGCGAGCCCGGACTCCAAGGGCGAGAAGTGCCGCCCGTCCTGGTAGAACAGCGCGAAGACGAGCCAGACGCCGCTGAACCCGATGAAGTACAGCGTGCCGACACCGGCGCCCACGGCGTAGCCGCGCACCGTCGTGAACAGCCGCGGATCGAGCAGCGGCCTGGTCCCTCTGGCGACGAGACGGTACTGCCAGCGCACGAACACAACGAGGATCGCGGCGCCGACGAGGAACAGCCACCACAGGCGGCCCAGCCCGCCGGCCTCCGCCTGGACCAGCGGATACATGAGGGCCAGGACACCCAGCCCCAGGAGCAGTACCCCGGGCAGATCCACGTGCCCCCGCCCGGAACGCCGGGTCCGGGGCAGCAGACGCCGCCCGAGGAGGACGGCGAGGATGCCGATGGGGACGTTGACGTAGAAGATCCATCGCCATCCCTGCGGGCCGTCCGCCAGCGCGAGGATCGTCCCGCCGATCAGCGGGCCGGACGCGGACGAGATACCGACGGTCGCCCCGAAGTAGCCGAAGGCACGCCCGCGTTCGGCGCCGCGGAACATCTGCTGGATGAGCGCGGAGTTCTGGGGCGCCATGAATCCGGCCGCCAGCCCCTGGGCGAGACGGGCCACCACCAGGAGCGTGATGTCGGGCGCGGCACCGCAGGCCGCGCTGAAGAGGACGAAGCCGCACAACGCCGTCAGGAAGATACGGCGCCGGTCCAGGGCGTCGCCGAGCCGTCCGGCGGTGACCAGGGCGAGGGCGAACGTGAGGGTGTATCCCGACACCACCCATTGCACCTGCGCGGGGGAGGCGCCCAGGTCGCGCTGCACGGTGGGCAGGGCCACCGCCACGATCGTGACGTCCAGCAGGCTCATGAAGCCCGCCACCAGGGTGACCCACAGCGCCCGCCACCGGCGTGGGTCCGGCTGCTGCCCGTCCGTCCGGCCACCGGAGTCCCGGTCGCCCGCCTCTGACGCCGACGCTGTCACATGGAGTCCTCTCGCACCGCCCGGCCGAACAGGTCCCCGGTTCCCCGGACGTACGGCGTGCACACCCGCCCGCCTGCAAATGGGCCACGCGGCGAACGCCCGCGCATTCAGCGGGGCGGGGGATAGATCAGCGAGCCGTCGACGACCTGGGCGTGAGGACTCAGCGTCGCCGGTGCGGTCGACGTGGCCGACATGATGTGCACGACCTCCACACCGGCGACGATCAGCGCGTCCGTGATCAGCCGCCGATGACACCGCCACGGCACCGCCTCGCTGCACATGATCGCGGGCCGCTCGTGCGCCGCCAGCTCCAGCAGCTCGCCGAGCCCTTCGGCGAACGCGGGCGTGCTCATGTGGTCGGCGTAGTCACGGAAGGCCTTGACCCGCCAGGCTCCGTTCGGACTCGGCACCCCCGCCGGCGTGTGCCGGCGCCCGCCCAGCTCACGGATCCACCGATAGCCGATGTCCGGCGGCAGGGCCTCGACGACGGCGGCCTGGTTCCACTGCGGATGCTTCCGGGACGAGGGGAACGACCGGACGTCGACCAGACACGTGACGCCGTTGCCGCGCAGCATGCCGACGACGTCGTCGAAGCCGCGGGTCGAGTGCCCGATCGTGTACACGCGGTCCGTCATCGCCCTGCCTCGCCACCCAAGCCGCTCCGGGGAAACCCCTGCTCCCTACAGCTTCGTCAGGGCGCCCCCCTTGTGCATGGCGACATGACCGGTCTTGTCGCTCTTGATCTCGTACTGCGGATCCTCTTCCGAGCAGCGCCGGGTGTGCCCCTTGTACTCCACGTCGCGCGTGTGCTTTTTGACGATGACGCCTTCGACATGTCCCGCCTCGGAGTTCCACCGCACCCGCTGACCGACGTGGAACTGGGCAGCCATCGTGATCTCCCTTCTCCCGGCGCGGCACCCGCTCCGTGCCCCGACCCACTCCCGGCCGGGCTCAGCCGCGTCACGCGGCGCCGGGTGCCCCGGGCCACGGCGTCCAACCGTGGGAAAAACCGGTGTCCGTCGTCCGTTCCCCGGTGATAGACAGCCGGTGTGATCATGACACTCGAGTTCTCCGACCTGCGGCGCCTGATCGACGAACGGTCCACCGCCTTCCGGGCCGTGGTCGCTTCCGCGCCCAGCCTCGACGTGCGGGTGCCCACCTGCCCGGAGTGGACGCTGTTCGATCTGGTGCAGCACCTGGGCGGCGGCGACCGCTTCTGGGCCGCCGTCGTCGCCGCCGGGCCCGCCGACGCGCCACCGGCCGAGGCCGTCGCCGCGCGCGCCGCCCTGGAGGCGCCGCGAGAGCGTGAGACGCTGCTGGCCTGGCTGGCCGAGTCGACACGGATGCTGCTGAACGCGCTGGGGGATGCGGGCCCGGAACGCGGTTGCTGGACGTGGTGGGGGGCGTCGCAGTCGCCGCGGACCGCTGGGGGCGTCGCCCGGCACCGGGTCCAGGAGACCACGGTGCACACCTACGACGTCCAGGTCGCCCTGGGTGTCCCGAAGCCGCTGCCGGACGAGGTGACGCTCGACGGCGTCGACGAGTTCCTGTCCACCTGCGTCGCGACACCGGCCGCCTGGCCGCACAAGCCCACCACGATCGACTTCCACGCGACCGAGGGCCTCTCCTGGCGCCTCACGCTCGACGGAGACGGGGCGCGAGCCACCCGCCTGCCCGCCGACGCCACGGAGGCCGCCCCCGGCCTCTCCGTCACGGGAACGGCCAGTGAACTGATCCTCTCCCTCTACGACCGCATCCCGGCCGCCTCCCTCCAACTCGCCGGAGACGCGGGCCTGCTGGACCTGCTCCGCGCCTGGGAGCCGGAGGAGTAGAGCGCGAGGGAACACACCGCCTGCCGCGCGGCGCAAGCCGGCGCTGATCCGTAGGCTTGGACGTCATGGAGACAACGGCGTCCTTCGTCCACCATCTCGGGCTGTTCGCCTCGGACTTCGAGGCCGGCGAACGGTTCTACACCGCCGTGCTGGACGTGCTGGGGATCGCCGTCGGCCACCGGGCCGACGGCGTCGCCGAGTACTGGAGTCCGGAGCACGACACGCCGTCGTTGTCCCTGGAACGGGCGGAGAACGAAGCTGCCGTCACCAGGGGAGCGCACATCGCGTTCACGGCGGCCACCCGGGACGCGGTGGACGCCTTCCACGCGGCCGCGCTGGCGGCCGGAGGCACCTCCCGGCACGCGCCCCGCTCGTGGAGCGAGTACCGCGCCTACTGCGCGTTCGTCAGCGACCCGGACGGCAACAACATCGAAGCCGTCCACAAGGAGACCTCCTGACGCTCCAGCGCACACGTCAGGGGTGCAGCTTCTCGCCCTTCGCCAGCATCGCCACGAACTTCTCGATCCGGCGGGCCCGGGTCTCCGGCCTCTTGGCGTCCTGGACGCGGTACAGGATCGCGTAGCGGTTCTGCCGGTCCAGGGTCTCGAAGAACTCCGCCGCGGCCGGTTCGGCGGCCAGGGCCGCGACGAGGTCGTCCGGCACCGTGGCGGTCCTGGGGCTGTCGTACGCCGCGTCCCAACGGCCGTCCGCCTTGGCCCGGTCCACCTCGGCCTGCCCCGCCGGCTGCATCCTGCCCTGCTCGATCAGGGCGGTCGCCTTCTCCCGGTTGACCTTGGACCACCTGCTGCGCGCCGTGCGCGGCGTGAACCGCTGGAGCCACCACTGGTCGTCGAGCCCGGCCTTCTGCCCGTCGATCCAGCCGTAGCAGAGGGCCACGTCGAGCGCCTGCGCGTAGTCCAGCGCGACGACTCCGGGGCTCTTCTTCCGCAGCTTGAGCCAGATGCCGGGCGATACGGCGTGGTTCTCCCCGAGCCACGCCTGGAACGCCTCAGCGGATTCGAACGCGACGATCTCCAATTCCTGAGTCACCCCAGCAGCGAACCACACCGGACTGACAGTCACGAAGCAGTTCCTGGATCCACGACAGCGACCGGCATGCGCCGACCGGGTGGGTGTCAGTGCCGTGCGACAGCCTCCGGGGCTCCATCAGGAGCCGAACGTCTGGATGCAGCACTGTTGATCCCAGGCGGCTAGTCGTCCTGGTCGTTCCGAAGACTGCGAAGACGCATCTGCTCACGCTTGGAGTAGGCGGCCGCCCGGATCGCCTCGTCACTCTCCAGACCTGATCCCAGCGCACCGCCCACCGTGGCGACCGAAGCGACGAACCAGGACAGCGTCCAGTACTCGGCGGCATGAAGCGGGGTTCGGGTCATGGCGGAGAACACCCGGTCGTTGATGATGAAAAGCGCCCACAGAAGGTTGATGACCAGCAATCCCAGATAGCAGACGAGCACGCCGATCCCCACGGTCAGGACCGTCGAGGCGTTGTACAAGGCTGCCCTCTTCCGCGCCTCCGGCGACATCTCCGCTGTTCGATGCCACAGGTGTGCGTCCACGATCAGCCAGCCGATCATGAGTGCGACGGACCCGACCATGGCGAACACCAGACGCGGCGTGCTCAGGGCCGCGGCCAGGCTCCAGACGGTGGCGTTCACGGTGGCGATCGCTCCCGTGGCCAGCGCGGCCGCCAGGGCCTTGGACAAGCCGGGCACCAGGCGCCACGGCCGGTTGGCCCGGACCATGCCGGCGAGCAGCCTCAGGTAGCCGCGCGGCCCGCTGGTGATGATCCGGAGATCGGCGGTCTCGTCCTCGTCCACGGTGTCCGGACTGATCGGCGCGGCAAGATCGTCGAGGAGTCGCTCCCGCGCTGCACCTCCCTGTTCCCCCTCGGCCTCGGCGGTCCGCGCCAGCGCCAGGCTGAGCACGGCCTCCTCCACGGCCCTCTGCGCCCGCTTCTGCAGCCGCCAGCCCCCCAGCGAGGGAAGGGACAGCAACGCCAGGCCGTGTTCGTGGCTCAGATCCACGACGAGTTTGCGTCCGTGCGAGTGCAGCAGAAGGTCGGTGAGGGCTATGACGATGTCCCAGTTCTCCGTGCCGGCACGTTCCATGACCCGCTGCATCACGATGGGTGGGTCCTCGGTCCCCGCGGCGATCGGCTCACTGACCACCTCGACTTCGAACCGTCGCCCCTTGCCCGCCTTTCGGGCGAGCCGATCGGGAAGTCTCCGGGCCATACGCTGAGCGATCTCCGTCGGCGCGTCCGGATCGGCCAGGAGAGCCACGACGGTGACGTCCTGCGACGACTTCGGCATGGCTGGACCCTTCTCGTCTGCTGCCCCCGCGATCGCAAGTCTCCACAGGATGCCCCCCGAACCATGTCGTCGCCACGTGAAGGTCGGTCGGGCCCGACAGCTCATGCGTCTGCGCGCTCCGTCGGCGCCGGCTGGACGACAGAGGGCTGGGAGCCGCCCCGGCCACGGGCGGGAGAGCATCCATCGTCTCCGGGCGATCGACGAGGAGCTGGAGCTCAAGCCGATCCTCGAACAGCTCGCCATCCAGCCCGCCCTCGACCGCACGCCCGACGACGACACCGAGGCGGCCTATCCGGGATCACCGGCGGACTCGGCCTCGCCCTCGCGCGGATCCGGGTGGGGAAACCAACGGCGGGTGGCTGGTGGTCATCCAGCGGCCGCGGCCCGCGGTTCGACCACGCAGCGATCGATCCTGTCCACGGCCCCCGCGGTGGTGACGCGTACCCGGTAGGTGGTCGTCTCCTTCGCGGGCACCGACACCCCGTCCCTGGTCTCGACCATCTTGAAGCCCTGGGCGTCCAGGAAGGCGATCTTCACCGTGAAGACGCCGTCGCGCCGGTTCGGATTCGTGATCTTCACGGTGGCGCGCGGGTCCGACGGGCTCGCGCAGCTCACGAGAACCGCCGATCCGTCCTTCAGCGGCTCCGGCGACGGCTCCGTGGCCTCGGTGGAAGGGGAGGAGGGCGGCTGCGAGGCGGGCGTACTGGCGCTGCTGTCGGCGCTCGGCTCCGTCGTCGCCGTGGCCTTGCCCGGCGAGGCGGTGCTGGAGGTGCGCGCGGTGTGACTTCCCTCGGCGCATCCCGCCGACAGAATTGAAAGGCTCACGACGATCGTCGCCGACACCGCGATGGACCTGGGCCGCTGCCCCCTCATGTACATGCCGTCACCCTACCTGCGGATATCCCTCACACCTTCCGCAGGTGGATGCACCGGCAGCACGCCGCCGACCGGTGGGACCTCGCACCGGTCGGCGGCGTGTGTCAACGGGTCGGTTCAAGGGCTCAGCACTCACCCCTCCATACGACCCGCGTGATGGTGAGCCCCGCCTCGGCGTTCGCCTTGTACCGGCCCGGGCCCGGGTTGTAGTGGAAGCAGTCCGTCGACGGCTGACCGCCGAGATACGACGTCACGTCGACGTGGTCGGCGCCCGGGTAGGCGACCCCGTTGTTGAAGATGGAGCCGACGGCCAGGTTCCCGGACCAGTTGCCGGCGACCTTGAGGACGAGCCGGCCGGACTGGTTGGCGCCGCTGTAGGC
The DNA here is from genome assembly GCF_042731455.1 of Streptomyces sp. NPDC059852. Lineage (NCBI taxonomy): Bacteria > Bacillati > Actinomycetota > Actinomycetes > Kitasatosporales > Streptomycetaceae > Streptomyces > Streptomyces sp. NPDC059852. Next base: position 208,599 of record NZ_JBHWJK010000007.1, read on the forward strand.
GCAGAAGTAGCCCTTCCCGCACCCGGCGGGATTGGGCTCGGCCGACGCCGACGGGGCGACGGCGAGAACCCCGGCCAAGGCGGCCGCCACGGCTCCGGCGCCCAGTGCGGTGAGTCGCTTTCCGGTCAGCACGGTGAGTCCCCTTTCCGTCAGCACTCGCCGCGCCAAACGACCTTGACGACACGGGTGCCCGGCACCGCGTTCGCCTTGTAGGCGCCCGGACCGGGGTTGTAGTGCAGGCACGCGGTTTCGGTTCCGCCGTCGACGGTGTACGTCACGTCGACGTGGTCCGCACCCGGGAAACGCACCCCGTTGTTGAACGCGGAGCGGAAGGCCACGCTTCCGCTCCAGTTTCCCCTGATTTTCAGCACGAGTTGACCGGTCTGGTTCTCCCCGCTGTAGGCGCAGAAGTATTCCTTCCCGCAGCCCGGTGGATCGGCCTCGGCCGCCGCGCCGGGCGCGTTGACCAGCACGGTGGCGAAAGCGGCGGCAGCCGCCGCCCCGATGGCAGCACGTGTGCGCATGTGGTGCTTCCCCCTTGAACGACAGTGCGACAAGCATGGTCGCGTACGCCCTTCAGGCTGCCGGTCGGTGCCGGCCACGGCCAGGTGATTCGGCGGCTGCCGAAAAAGCCTGCTGGTATGCCCGGACAGGGGTGCGCAGAGGACCGGTTGGCGTGAAAGGTGATATCGCGGTCACCGGCGCCACGGGACCATTGCTTCTGTCCCGTGCTGATTTTTCCAGTTGAACACGCGACTGACTGTGATGGAATTCCGTGCTCCGAGTCCATTTCACGCGAGAAGATCTGCTCCGCACCCGAGTCGCCGACGCGCCCGACCCTTTGTGGGAACTCGTACTGAGCGTAAACCTTTTGGCAACACGTCAGGGACGGGCCGTATTCGACCTATGGCGTGCGGACGCCCGTACCGCGCTGCGCCGGCTGCCCCGCCACCACCTGCACCTCGTCCGGGCGCTCGCTCCGCCCCGGGGCAGCTTCCCCGACTTCCTCAACCCCCCGGAGGCCTCGGAAGGGCTGACGGAAGGCATCGAGGCCGTTCTGTCGACGCCACGCCGACGGCTGGGCCAGGAGATGTCCGTGCTCGCCAGGCCACCGAGATGGCTGCGCCCGCTGGCCGACGGTGAGCCCGCGGCGCTGGAGTTCCTCGGCAAGGCACTCCACGGCTACTTCCACGCGGCCCTCGCCCCGCACTGGTCCGCCGTCCGGGCACAGGTCGAGGCCGACCGGGCGGTCCGCGCACGGGACTTGCTGCGCGGAGGCGTCGACGCCCTGCTGTCAGGTCTGGGGCCCTCGATACGCTGGCGTCCACCGGTGCTGGAGACGACGTACCCGTTCGACCGCGATCTGCGCCTCGACGGCAGAGGGCTGCTCCTGGTGCCGTCCGTGTTCTGCTGGCAGGCGCCGATCACCTTGACCGACCCGGCCCTGCCGCCCGTGCTGGTCTACCCGGTGGCCCGCTCGTACCGCTGGTGGCCGCCTCAGCAGCCGGGCACGGAGCCCCGCACGCTCGCCAGGCTGCTCGGCCACGGCAGGGCCGTCGTCCTGCGGGCGCTGGAGGACGGATGTACGACGAGCGAGGTGGCCCGGCGGGTGGGGGTGACGCCCGCGACGGCCAGCGAACACGTCGGAATCCTGCGGGAAGCCGGACTGGCCGCCTCCGTCCGCGACCGCAACACCGTGCTGCACGTCCTCACCCCGCTGGGGGCCAGTCTCCTGACGGCGAACGGCTGCGGCCGGCAGTGAGCGCCGCGCCGTGGGTGTCGGGCACGTCAGGCGAGGCCGCCCAGGAAGTCGAGCAGCACGGTGTGCAGGACGCCGGGCTGTTCGAGGTGCAGGTCGTGGTGGGTGCCGGGAACGCACAGGGCTCGGGTGGCGGGCCGCCGCCGCAGCATCTCCTCGGCCTCCCGCTCCGGGAGGAAACTGGACTGCGCCAGCACGAGCAGAGTCGGGCACATGACCCGCTCCCACTCGGACCAGAAGGACCGCTGGGCGTTCTCCGCCAGCGAGCCGACCATGACGTCCCGGTCGAAGCGGGGCCACCACCCGTCCTCGCGTTCCTCGAGCCCGGCCGCCCAGCCCGCGCCGACCGGCCCGCCCCCGAGGAACGCGACCGCCGCCTCGCGCGACGGGAACGGCGTCGGCCATGAGTCGAGCCACGAGCCGATGGTCGCGGGGGTGTCCGGACTCGGACCGCCGGCACCGGACTCCACGAGCACGAGCCCACGGACCAGTTCGGGGTGTGCGGCGGCGGTGAGCATGGCCGTGTGCCCGCCCAGCGACTGGCCCACCAGCCGGGCCGCTCCAGCGCCAGCCGCTCGACGACGGCGGCGACATCGGCGACGTAGGCCGCGCGCGACACGTCCCGCGGGTGGCGTTCGCCGGCGCCGTGCCCGCGCTGGTCGACCGCGACGACCCGGAACCGGGGACTCAGGCGCTGCGCCAGCGCGTCCCATTCCCCGGCATGGCCTGCCAAGCCGTGCAGCAGCACCACCGGCTGTCCGGACCCGCCCCAGTCCCGGCACACGAGCCGGACGCCGTCCCGCTCCACTGCCCGTTCCGACCATGCCACCCCGGCCCCCATCCCCAGACGATCGGCTGACCCGGACCTGATCCGATCATGCCGCAGCCCGCTCGGACGCCCGCGCCGGGGGGGCGACCGTGCGACCCCGCTGCGCTGCGGGCCGCGCGCACGCCGGCGGGATTCCCTGTCGGCCCCCTGGGTACTCCCGCAACCATCACTGTCCACCGACACCGGAGAGTCATGACAGGCACGACGGAGAACGACCGGCCGAACCGCTACTGCAAGGCGTGCGGCACGCCCGCCGGCGAAGGTGAGCTGTGCGCCCACTGCGGCGCCGTCCTGGACCTGCCCGACAAGGCGGGACTGGTCGAGGACCAGGGCGCCGGGGTCCGACGGGGCCTCGCCGATGAGACGCACACGTAGAAGAGGCACCCCGAGAGGCACCCCGCCGCCCCGGACGGAGGCGGGCGTGAAGCCCGTGTGAGCAGTGCGTCGATGGGTAGCCGGTGCGCGTGACGAAATCCCCCATCGCCGTCCTCGATGTCGACGGCACGCTGATCGACTCCAACTACCACCACGCGCTCGCGTGGTACCGGGCCCTGCGCTCGGTGGGCGAGATCTGGCCGGTGTGGAAGCTGCACCGCCTGATCGGCATGGGAGGGGACCAGCTGGTCACCGCCCTGGGAGGCGAGGACCTGGAGCGCCGGGTGGGCGACCGGGCCCGGGAGCAGCAGGGACGTGAGGTCGACGCGCTGCTCGACGAGATGGCGCCGCTGCCGGGCGCCCGTGACCTGCTCCTGGCCATCAAGGAACGCGGTCACCGGCTGGTGCTCGCCAGCTCCGGCAAGGAGCGGCACGTGGACGCCTTCCTCGACAAGCTGGACGCCCGCGACATCGCCGACGACTGGACCAGCAGCGCCGACGCCGAAGCCTCCAAGCCCGCGCCGGACCTGCTGCACGTGGCTCTCGAGAAGCTGGGTGCGCCGTCCGACGCGTCGAGTGTGATGATCGGCGACTCGGTGTGGGACGTCGAGGCGGCGAAGCGGGCGGGGATGCCGGCGATCGTGGTCCGCTCCGGCGGCTTCGGGGACGACGAGCTGCGGAACGCGGGCGCCATCGCCCTGTACGACACCCCCGGTGACCTGGCGAAGGCACTGGACGACACGCCCCTCGCCTGAGGCGGGCCGACGCCGGGAATCCGTCACCGCCGACGGATGCACACTGGACCACCATGAGCAGCCACCCGCACCCGGCCTTGCCCGACGTCGTCGCCGAGCGCCTGGACGTCGTCTTCGTCGGGATCAACCCGGGGCTGGCGTCGGCGCTGCGGGGACACAGCTTCTCGACGCCCGGCAACAGGATGTGGCCGGCCCTGCACCGCTCGGGTTTCACACCGCACCGGTTCCGGCCCGAGGAGGAACGCGACCTGCTGGGGCTCGGTCTGGGCATCACGAGCATCGTGCGCAGGCCGACGGCCCGGGCGGCGGAGCTCACGCCGGACGAGTTCCGGCAGGGCGGCGAGGACCTGGTCCGGCGTATGAACACCCTGCGCCCCTCATGGCTCGCGTTCCTGGGGGTCACCGGGTACCGGGCGGCCTTCGGGGCGCGCGACGCGGGCGTGGGTGCCCAGGCGGCGTCCATCGGGGGTGCGCGCGTGTGGGTGCTGCCGAACCCCAGTGGGCTCAACGCGCACTACCCGCCGTCCGCGCTCGCCGTGGAGTTCGCCAAGCTCCGCGTCGCCACCGGTCTGCCCGACCGCTCGGGCCTGACCGGCGACGGCCCCTTCGAGCAACGGCCCACCTGACCTGAGGGCCCGCGCCGATCGACGGCCCGACGCTCGGTTCGTGCCCGGGGACCCTCGCATCCGGACACGATCGCCGACCCGGTCCCGCCCGAACCTAGGGTCCGGATCATGGATCTCTCCCTGAAGGCCCCTCCCTCCCCGCCTCCCACGCCCGGTCGCTCGGCGCGTCCGCTCCTCGGCCCCTCCTGGTTCGCGGCGGTCATGGGCACGGGCATCGTCGCCAACGCGGCGGTGAGCCTGCCATGGATCGTTCCCGGACTGCGCACGGCCGCCACGGTGATCTGGGTCGGCGCCGGGTGTCTTCTGCTCGTCCTGGCCGCGCGCTACCTCCGGCAGGGGGTGATCCGTGCCCACGCCGCCGACCCCGTGACGGCGCAGTTCTTCGGCGCACCGCCCATGGCGCTCCTCACGGTCGGCGCCGGCGCCCTTCTGCTGGGCGAAGACGTCATCGGGCCGGACGCGGCGGTGGCCATGGACTGGGCCCTGTGGCTGACCGGGGCCGCACTGGGCCTGGCCACGGCGTGCACGGTGCCGTACCTGATGGTCACGCGGCACCGCTTCTCCCCGGAGGCGGCGTTCGGAGGCTGGCTGATGCCGGTCGTGCCGCCGATGGTCGCCGCGGCGACGGGCGCGTTCCTGGTGCCGCACGCGCCGGCCGGGCAGGCGCGGCTCACCCTGATCCTGGGCTGCTACGCGATGCTGGGACTCGGCCTGGTCGCGACGCTGCTGATCCTGGCCATGATCTACAGCCGCCTCGTCCACCACGACGTGCCCTCAGGGGCCACGGTGCCGACCGTGTGGATCGGCCTGGGCGCGCTGGCACAGTCCGTGACCGCACTCGGCGCCCTGGCCTCGGTGGCGCCCTCCGCCCTTCCGGCGCCCTATGCGCGCGGGACCGAGGTGCTGGCGCTGCTGGGCGGCATCGCGGTGTGGGGCTTCGCCATGCTGTGGCTGGCCCTCGCCGTGGGCCTGACGGTACGGACGATCCGGGCGGGACTGCCGTTCGCGCCCACCTGGTGGTCGTTCATCTTCCCGATGGGCGCCTGCGTGACGGCCACCGCCACCCTCGCCGCGCGCACCGGGTCCACGCCGCTCAGCTGGACGACGATGGCGCTCTACATGGTGCTGGTTCTGTCCTGGGCGGTGGTGGCGGGCCGCTCCCTGCTGCACGCTCTGCACTCGTCGTCCGGAAGCGGGAGCGGAAGGCGCCCGGTGTGACGCCCAGCTGCCGTACGAACGCGCGGCGCAGGGACTCCGCCGACCCGAACCCCGTGCGGCGTGCCACGACCGCCATGCAGTCGTCACCGGTCTCGAGGAGCACCTGGGCGGCTTCCACCCGGACGCGCTCGACGTAGCGGGCCGGCGTCGTGTCCGCCTCCTCGCGGAAGAGCCGTGCCAGATGGCGGACGCTGACTCCGGCCCGGCGCGCCATGGCCGGCAGGGTGTGGTCGGCGCCCGGGTCCGCCACCACCGCGTCGAGGATCCCGCGCAGCACGCCATGGGGCGCGGAAGGAAGAGGGGAGCGGACGCTGAACTGGGACTGTCCTCCAGGCCGTTGCATGAAGACGACCAGGTCTTTGGCGACCGCCCGTGCCACTTCACCGCCGTAGTGCTCCTCCACGAGCGCCAGGGACAGATCGATCCCGGCGCTCACACCGGCCGAGGTCATCATCCTGCCGTCCCGTACGAAGAGGGCGTCCGGTTGGACCCGCACGGACGGGAAACGCCGGGCCAGACGGCGTGCGAAGCGCCAATGCGTCGTGGCGCGGCGGCCGTTGAGGAGTCCGGCAGCGGCCAGCAGGAAGGCCCCCGAGCAGACGGAGGCCGTACGCTCAGCGGCCCCGCTCAGACGGCGGACCGCGTCCAGCAGGGCGCCGTCCTCGACCAGAGTCTCCCACTGCGGGCCTCCTGGAACCACCAGCACGTCGCAGGGGCCACGGACCTCGTCGACGCGCCCGTCCACACTGATGCGGGTGCCGGCCGAGGTGGTCACGTCCGTCCCCTCCAGGGCCACGATCCGCACGTGGTAGTGCGCCCCGAAGTCGTTGGCCGAGGTGAACACCTCGACAGGACCGGTCACGTCGAGGAGCCGGACGCCGGGAAAGACGAGCAGCGTGACGGACACCGGGTCCGTCCGGCGACGGGGACGGGTGCCGTTCACCAGGTGCCTCCGGTCGGAGCGGGCGGGCACCACGGACGGTCCAGGGGCACGACGCGCGCGCCCGGTGCCTCGCCGCCCCCCAGGCTCGTCCGCGGCCCGGGGACGCGCCACGACCTGCTCGCTCCCTGCTGGGAGGCGCAGGCTCTCAAGGGATCGGCAGGGGACGGGTGGGTCAGTCACCGGCGCTGCGGCCGCCGTCGACGGGCAGCGTCACACCGGTCACGAAGGACGCCGTCTCGAGATACGTGACGGCCTCGACGACGTCCCTCACCTCGCCCATCCGTCGGAGCGGATGCCTCAGCGCGAGGTCCGCGTCGTCATCACCCTCGTGCATGGGTGTGCTGATGATGCCCAGCGCGACCGCGTTGCTGCGGATGCCGTGCGCCGCGAACTCGATGGCGAGTGACCGGCCGGCAGCCTGGAGGCCACCCTTGGTCAGGGAGGCGAGGACCGAGGGCTCGGTGGAGCGGGGGTGGTCGACCAGGCTGGTGGTGATCTGGACGATGTGTCCACCGCCCTGCCGGAGCATCTGCTCGACGGCGAGCTGGGTGATCCGGAAGAAGCCGGTCAGGTTGACGCCGACGATCGCCTCGTAGTCCTCCTGGGAGTACTCCGTGAACGGTTTGCCTATGAACAGGCCGGCGTTGTTCACCAGGGTGTCGACGCGGCCGAACCGTTCCATCGCGGCGGCACAGACGTGTTCGGCCGTGGCCGGGTCCGCGATGTCGCCCCGGACGGTGAGTACGTCCGCGTCGTCGGAGGGATCGATGGAACGGGAGGTCGCGACGACCCGGTGCCCGAGCGCGCGAAAGGCGTCGACCAGGCCCGCCCCGATGCCCTGCGACGCACCGGTGATCACAGCGACCTTGGCGTCAGGAGAATGCATGACCGGCTGCCTCGCTCTCGATCACCCCCTCGATTCGGTCGCACCCCGCTCACTGGGAGGTCGGACGCGCCCTCTCCATACTGACGCCGGACCGCGGAGCGCGCGCCCCGACGGGCGTCCGTACCCGGCCGCGGTCAGGCCCCGCAGTCCTTCCCGGCGTCGCACTGCCAGCCGGAGAAGCCGCCCTCACGGGGGTTGTCGATGTCATGGTCGAACTGCAGGAAGCCCCACGCCACCCAGGCGATGAAGACGACGCACAGCGCGAGGAAGGCCCACAGGGCCACCTTCCTCACACGGCCGGTCCTCGCGTCGTCCCGGGCGGTGCTGGGAGCCGTGGCGTCCTGCTTCGGCCGCGGCGGTCCGGCGGGGGAGTGGCGGCCGTTCATCAGCGCGCCGTCATCTCGTCGGACGAGCCGGAGACGTCGAAGTCTCTGACGCGCAGCGAGAACCACGGGTTGCCCAGGCGCTGAAGTCCGTTGTCAGTGGCGTGTGTCAGAGTCTGGGCATGCTCGAGATCACGGTGGAGACGGAGAACTGGGAGCGGCACGTACGCGTGTCGGCGGATGAGCTGGACGGACTGGTCCGGCGCATCGGTGATGAGGGTGACCGGTTCCTGATCATCCAGCGGATACCCGACCTGCCCGACGTCTTCGCCCAGGTCTGGCACCGATCCGGCGGCGCCTACACGGTGGAGCATCGCGACGGCTCCGGCGACCGGCACTTCCAGGCTTCGACGGACACGGCCGAGGCGGTCGGCGCGGTACTGACCGGCTGGGCGCGCCGGACGGCCGGGTGGGACGAGGACCTGACGTGGTCGCGGCTGGACATGGGACCGGTGAAGGAAGTCCCGCCGCTCGACCTGACCGACGACGAGCGCGGGGAGTTGGAGCAGCGCGTGCGCGAGGTGCTGGCCGGCGGCTATGCCACGCGGGCCGAACTGGCCGAGCTCGCCGAGGACTACCTGGTCACCGCCGACCGCCGCCCCGTCTCGCACGAGCAGGCGATCGCGTTGGCCGACCGGCTGTGGCTGGAGCGCGTCGCGGAACAGGCCACATGGAAGGGCGAGACCGACCCCGAACGGCTCAGCCGTGCCTTCACAGCGCTGCAAGAGGTCGGTGTCACCGCCCGCGAGAACTTCTCCTGCTGCCGCAACTGCGGCGAGTCCGAGATCGGAGCCGAGGGCGGACCCGACGCCCGCGGCTACGTGTTCTTCCACTCGCAGTCCACGGATTCCGCCGCGTCCGGTCACGGACTGGCGCTGTACTACGGCGGCTTCGACGGCTCGTCCAGGACCACGGCGGCGATAGGAGCCGAGGTCGTGGCCGCCCTCGAAGCGGTGGGCCTCCCCACGGAATGGGACGGCGACCCTGGCCGCGCCATCACCGTCACGCCGCTGGATTGGCGTCGTCGGCTGGTCGGATAGCTGCCGGTGCCGTCACCGGAGTGCGGTACCGCACCCGCTGCCGCTGCCTCGACGCAGGTGACAAACCCGGCGACGTCGGCGATCGGCTCCGGGATACTGGGCGCCCATGGATGAGGTCGAAGTCGTCGTGGCCCATTCCGAACGGGCGACGTTGCGGGTCGGCGAGGTGTTCCTGAAGGTGGACGCCGATCCGGCGCGTCTCGACGCCGAGGTCGAGGCGATGTCCCTCGCGCCGGTGCCGACGCCGGAGGTCCTGTGGCGTGAGCCGCCCGTGCTCGCGACGGCCGCGGTCCGGGGGACGACGCTCGGGCGCCTTGGCGGCCCGTCGACCGGGTCACCGGCGGCCTGGGCTGCTGCGGGCGCCGCCATCCGGCAGCTGCACGAGGCACCCCTGCCACCTCGGCCGGGCCGGGCCGGACGGAGCATCGCCGCCTTGTCGGCGGAGCTCGACGCCGAGTGCGAACTACTCGTGGCGAACGGCGTCCTGCCCGCCGACCTGGTCACTCGCAACCGCCACGTCGCCGAGGCCGCACTGCGCCCGTGGGCCCCGGCCTTCACGCACGGCGACCTGCAGATCGCGCATGTCTTCGTCGAGGGCGACGAGGTCACGGGCATCATCGACTGGTCCGAGGCGGGCCGGGGCGATGCCCTGTACGACCTCGCCACCTTCACACTCGGACACGAGGAGCACCTGGACGACGTCCTCACCGGCTACGGCACCGACGTCGATCGGGACGTGATCCGAGCGTGGTGGTCGTTGCGGAGCCTGCTGGCGGTGCGCTGGCTGACCGAGCACGGCTTCGACGCGGCGGCGCCGGGCTGCGAGATCGACGTGCTCAGGGCGAGGATGTGAGATCGCCGAGCCGATACCGGCAGGCCGACCGTCGGCGCCGTAGTAGCCAAAGCGGCAGGTGACTCATCAACTTCCACGCATTCCCCACGCGCTTCGGAAGCGGGTTCAGGGCGAGGCAGGACCGCCGTCGGTGGCGAGGCGTTGGCGTTGGTAGTGACGCGCCGCGCGGGCGCGGTTCCCGCAGGACGGCTTGCACCACTCCTGGCGTCCGTGGCTCTTGACGAAGTAGCGCACGCAGCGGGGCGCGGAACAGGCCCGCAGGCGAGTGCGCTGCGGCCCGCTCAGGAAGTCGACGGCGGCGCGGGCCAGCGCCGCCAGCAGGCGCACCGCCGGATCACCCTCGGCGGACACCAGACGCACCACGGGATCACCGTCGGACGGCCAGTCCATCTGCGGGACGACCGCTTCGCGAGCGGCGACGGTGTTGACGTAGGCCAAGGCCCGTTCGGCCGGCATCACTTGCCCGGCGTCCGCCGTACTGGGCGGAGCGGGACCGACCGCACGGGCGAAGAGGGCCCGGATCGCCTTCCGTACTTCGACGATCCCCCTCCTGAGATCGTCGTCGGCTGCCAACTCCCCAACCGCGACATGGTCGGCCAGCAGGTCGGCCTGCGCCTCCAGCCAGCGGTCCACCCCTCGTACCGTGGCGAGGTCGTCGGTGACACCGCCGTCCCCGTCGTGGCGGATCGTGCTCACCAGTTCCAGCGCCAGCCAGCGCTCCATGAGCACCTCCTCCCTCCGATCGCCGACCACTTGATCACACTGTCCGGCACACTCTAGGGTCTCTAACGGAAAAGGCGAGAGTTTCCGTTAGACGGTGAGGCGGGTGACCGCACACCTCGGCGTGCACGGCGGCCGGGTGCCGTCGGGGGAGAGGACGGGGAATGACGGTGTTGCTTGCCCAGATCAGCGACCTGCATCTGGACGGCAGTGAGAGGGCCACCGAACGCGCCGGCCGCGTCATGGACCACCTGCGGAACCTGCCGCAGCCCGTGGACGCGCTCCTGGTGACCGGGGACATCGCCGATCACGGCGCGGAAGCCGAGTACGAGGAGGCAGCCCGTCTCCTGGCAGTGCCCTTCCCGGTGCTCACCTGTCCCGGCAACCACGACGTGCGCCCGGCCTACCGCAAGGCCCTGCTCGGAGAGGCCCCGGACGAGGGCCCGATCAACCGCGTCCACCACATCGCCGGGACCGCCATCCTGATGTGCGACTCCACCATCGCCGGCCGGGACGAGGGGAGACTCGACGCCGAGACGCTGGGCTGGATCGACACCGAGCTCAGCGCGCTGCCCGCCGACACCCCGGCGCTCATCGCCTTCCACCAGCCGCCCGTCGAACTCCACCACCCCCTGCCCGACTCCGGCAGACTCGAACAGCCCGAGCAACTGGCCGCGCTGCTGGAGGCACACCCGCAGGTGGTCGCCGTCCTGACCGGACACGCCCACACGGCAGCCGCCTCCACCTTCGCGAACCGCCCCCTGATCGTCGGCCCCGCCATCACCTGGACGCTCCGCATGCCCTGGGAGGGCGACCGCCCGGCCGACCGGGACCAGCCGCCGGCCCTGGCCTTCCACGTCCTGGATGACGATCGGCGCCTGACCACCCACTACCGCGTGGTGCTCTGACCACGTCCGCAGTGGCTCCCCGGCGGCCGGACGAGCGGTGTCACTGCTGCTGGTGGGTGAGGTCGGCAGCGGTGAGGCCCTCCAGAGCCATACCGAGCTGGAGCCCTTCCGCCATGCGACGGCTGATGCGCCGGCGCAAGGTGACGGCGAGATACGCCGCACTCGCCACAGCCGAGCTGTCGGAGGTGCGGCACGCGACAGGCGCCTGGTCGAGGCTGCGTGAGGAGGATGGCGAGGGGTCGTTCAACCGCCCACCTTTCCGGCATCGATGCGCTGTCCCCGCGTCTCGTCCACCACGATCGGGATGCCTTGGGGAATCCGGCCGTCCAGCCGGTCCATCAGGGACTTCACCGGGGGGAGTTCCCCCGGCGTACGGACATGCACGTACAGGGTGCGGGAGTTCGCGTCCACGCTGGTGACGGACGCACCCGGCTGGGAGGCCAGCCACTCCCTCGCCACCTCCTTGGTGCGGCCGGTCCACAGGTTGAGCAGCAGCGTCGCGGCGGTGTTGGCCGCCAGCGGGACGAAGACGACGGCGAACAGCAGCGCCATGGCGGCCGACGTCCGGCCGGCGGGGCGTCCGGCCGCCTTGTCCGCCTCCGCGGCGTATCCGAGCGAGGCGAACACGACCATGCCGGCGAAGACGAGGGCGAAGAGGTTCGACACGAACAGCGCCAGGGATCCCAGTGCCAGCCACCCCGACAGCTTCCCCAGACACACCCCCGTCACCACCAGCGGCGGGACGAGGGAGATGGCGATCGCGACACCGGGCAGCACGGAGGCGACGTCCCGGCGGGCCAGGGCGATCGCGCCCGCCAGACCGGTGGCGAGGGCGGCGACGAGGTCCATCAGGTCCGGCGAGGTCCGGGACGCGATCTGGCTGTTGGACAGCAGGTCGTAGTGGTCGGGCAGCGCCAGCGACATGACCATCCCCAGGGCGACGGCGAGCAGGCCCCCGAGGAGGACGACGGTGACCGAGCCGGTACGGCGGCGCAGGACCGAGCCGAGGGCGATGCCCATGATCGGTGTCGACAGGGGCGCGATGATCATGGCGCCGATCACGGTGGCCGTCGAGTCCGTGAGGACGCCGGCGCCCGCGATGACCGCCGCCAGCGTCAGCATCGTCCAGAAGGCCGACCGCTTGGACGTGGTGTCGCCGGAGCCGAGAATCAGATCCTCGGTCAGTTCGTCCAACGTCCGGCGCTGGGCGGCCGGCAGGACACGGGCACGAGCGCTGCTGAGCATGAGCCCAAACAACCACGACGGGGCCGGCCGGAGCGGGCAGGACACGGCGACGCCGCCGACCGGCATCGGCCGTCGAGCCTTACGGGGCGGACGCCGGTGAGAGGGCGGACGCGTGCCCGTCCCCTCACCCAGCGGGCCCCGGCGGCGCCCCGTCACCCGGTGCTTCCACCTTCCTCCCCTTGCACACGAGGTGCGCCGGAGGCCCTACCGGGAGCCCTTGACCCTCACGCTGCGTCAGGCCGCATAGTCGGGTCCGTGGAGGATCACTGGACCGTGGGACGGGTGGCGGAGCTGGCCGGCGTGACCGTCCGCACGCTGCATCACTACGACGCGATCGGACTGGTGCGTCCGTCGGCGCGCACCGCCAAGGGGTACCGGGCCTACTCGGCCGGGGACGTGGAACGGCTCCGGGAAGTGCTGGCCTACCGGAGGCTCGGCTTCGGCCTGCGGGAGATCGCCGATCTGGTCGGCGACGCGTCGACGGACCCGGTCGCACGCCTGCTCCAGCTGCGCGGTCTGCTGCTGGAGCGGCGTGACCGCGCAGACGCCATGGTGGCGGCCCTCGACAGGGAACTCGAGGCACGAGGAAAGGGACGCACGGTGACACCTGAGGAGCAACTGCAGGTGCTCGGCGCGCGCCTGTACGACACGATCGGCGGCGCCTACACGGCGACACGGCGTACGGAGCCGCGGATCGCCGCGCAGATCCTCGACGCGCTCGGCGACGCGCGGACGGTCCTGAACGTCGGTGCCGGCACCGGCAATTACGAGCCCGCCGGGCGCGAGGTCACCGCCGTGGAGCCGTCGGCGGTGATGCGGAGGCAGCGGCCCGTCGGCTCGGCGCCCTGTGTGGCCGCCGCAGCCGAGAGCCTGCCGTTCGAGGACGGTTCGTTCGATGTCGCGATGGCCGTCTCGACCGTTCACCACTGGGAGGACCCGATAGCGGGGCTGCGCGAGATGCGGCGCGTCGCCCGCCGCGTCGTCGTGCTCACGTTCGACACCGACGAGCCCGGATGGCAGGACCGCTTCTGGCTCACCCGGGACTACCTGCCCGAGTTCGCCACCGTCCTCGAAGGGTTCCCCTCGCTCGCCGGCATGGCCGACGCGATCGACGCCCGTACCGAGCCGGTACCCGTCCCGTGGGACTGTGCCGACGGCCTGTTCGAGGCGTACTGGCGTCGACCGGCGGCGTATCTGGAGGAGCCGGTGCGCCGCGCGATGTCGGTGTGGACGAGGGTCGGGCCGGAGGCCGAGCGACGGGCGGTGGAACGCCTCGGCGACGACCTGGCATCCGGCCGCTGGGCCGAGCGCAACGGCGACCTGACGGACCTCGCGGCGGCAGACCTCGGGCTCCGCCTGCTCATATCGTGAACGAGGCGTCAGACAGCCCGGGCCCACGGCCGCAGCTTCTCCGGGTTGCGGACCACCCAGATGCGGGTGACGGCCCCGTCCACGACCTCGAACGACGCCACCGTCACGACGACGCCGGCCTGCCGCGCCACCAGCCCCGGCGCCCCGTTGACCGACCGCTCCAGCAACTCGAGTCCGGCGGCCTTGTCCGCGATGGCGACCATGTACTGGGCGATCCGCGCGTCGCCCTCGACCGGGCGCAGGACGGTGCCCACCATGCCGCCGCCGTCGGCCGTCATCACGGCTGCCGGGTCGAGTACGCCCACGAGGGCCGCGATGTCCTTGTTCTCCCAGGCCTCCTTGACCCGTCTGACCACGTCCGCCTGATCGGCCGTCCTGGCCGGGGCGCCCGCCGCGCCCACCCGCCTCCGCGCGGACGCGGCCAGCTGCTTGCACGCCGCGGGAGTCCGGCCGAGAACGCCGGCGATGTCGGCGAACGGGTAGCGGAAGACGTCGTGGAGGACGAACGCCACGCGTTCCGCCGGCGTCATCGACTCCAGGACGACGAGGAAGGCCGTGGTCACCGACTCGTCCAGGACGATCTGGTCGGCGGGGTCCCCGGGCGCGGCCGGTTGGGCACCGCCCGCGTGGTGCCACTCGGCACGGTCGGGCAGCGGTTCCGGCAGCCATGCGCCGACGTAGCGTTCACGGCGGGCCCGTGCCGAGCCGAGCAGGTCCAGGCAGATCCGGCCGGTGACCGTCGTCAGCCAGGCGGTGGGGGAGCGTATCTCCTCGCGTCGGCTTCGCGGCAGCCCGTACCAGCGTGCGTAGGCGTCCTGAACCGCGTCCTCGGCCTCGGTCACCGAACCGAGCAACCGGTAGGCGACGTTGACGAGTTGGCGTCGGTCGTCGCCCCTCGTCTCCACTGCGCTTGTCTCCACGGTCCTCATCCTCCCGCCACCCCTCGCCTTACCTTCCACCGGCCTACGTCGTCGTGTGGGTGAACGTGCGTCGATCCATCACCCGAGGGCGGAGAACCCGAGGGCCGACCAGGAGGACTGGGACATGGCCATTCAAGAGACGGCCCGCGTGGCACGCGGCGCCTCGTTCCTGCGATTCGCCATCGCCGTGCAGACGTTGACCATCTTTCTCCAGGCGGTCTCCGCCGGACTACTGCTGACCGCGTCCTACGGTGAGACGCTGCACAGCGTCGGAGCCCGCGTGATGTACGGGGCGTCGATGCTGTACATGCTCGCCGCGGTACTGGCGTGGAAGCCGGGCGGCGGCTCACCCCGGCCCATCCTGCACGCGTCGGGCTTCCTCGTCCTCGCCTCGGTCCAGGTGGTGCTGGGCATCGCGCACGTTCCATCGGTCCATCTGCCCCTTGGTGTCCTGATGTTCGGGCTCAGCGTGCTGGCGCTCGCGCGGCGCTGAGAGACCGTCCGAACGGGGCGGTGTCAGACCGTCCGCGCCCGTGCCGCGGCCGCCAGCACCGACGTCAGGAAGCGGCGCACCGCCTCCAGTTCGCCCTCGTCCAGCCCCTCGGCGGCCGCCACCACCTCGTCGATCAGCGGTCCGAAGAAGTCCCACCCGAGCTGCCTGGCCTTGTCCTCCACCTCCAGCAGGACACGCCGACGGTCGGCGGTGTCCCTGCTGCGCCGGACGAGTCCGAGCCGCTCCAGCCGGTCCACGAGGGCGGTGGTGCCCGCCGAGTTGAGCCGCAGTTGCTCGCCGAGCCGGCCCGGCGTGGCCCGGACGCCTGCCCGCGCCGCGTCCAGCAGGTGGATCAACGCCCGTACATCGGTGGGGTGGAGCCCGCGGCGGGCGGCGAACTCGGCGCCGAGCAGGTCGAATTCGACCGTGACCGCGCGCAGCAGGTGCACCAGCCCCATGAGCGGGTCCTGGTCGCCCTGGTTCTCCATGGGCTCTCCCCTCTTCCGTGGATCTCCGCATAGTATCTCGCTGAGCGAGATAATTGCTGGGCGAGAGGAATACCCCGTGTCCCTGACCGCTTTCGACCTCTCCTACGACGAACTCCGCGCACGCTGGCCCGAACCCACCGAGGAACTCGACGTCGCCACCCCGTACGGACCCACTCGCGTCCACGCCCACGGGCGGGCGGACGGCAGCCCGCTCGTGCTGCTGCCCGGCGGATCGGCCACCGGCCTGGTCTGGTTCGCCAACGCGGCGGCCCTCGGCACGCGCCACCGCGTCTACGCGGTCGACCTGATGGGCGACGCCGGCCGCACCGAACGCCGGGGCACCCCCTTGAAGAACGCCGACGACATGATGGTCTGGCTCGACGCGCTGCTCGACGGGCTGGGGCTCGCGCACACCGACCTGTGCGGCCACTCCTACGGCGCCTGGCTGGCCGCCACGTACGCACTCCATGCTCCGCGGCGTCTCGAGCGCCTCGCCCTCGTCGATCCCACCCAGGTCTTCGCCGGGTTCCGACCGGGCTACCTCCTGCGCGCCCTGCCCACCCTGATCCGCCCGACAGAGGCCCGCGCCCGCTCCTTCCTGGCCTGGGAGACGGCGGACGTCCACCCGGATGAGACCTGGCAGCGCCTCTACGCCCTGGCCTGCACTGTCCCCGGCCGCACGTTCGTCACCGGCGGCCGCCCCCGGGCCGCTGAGCTGTCGCTGCCGGTGCTGGTCCTGCTCGCGGAGCGCAGCCGCGCCCACGACGCCGCCAAGGTCGCGGAGAGGGCCCGTCGAGTGCTGCGGCAGGGCGAGGTGACCGTGCTTCCCGGAGCGACGCACCACTCGCTGCCGCTCACCGCACCCGAGCTGGTGAACGACAGGCTGCTCGGCTTCCTGGACGCAGGGCACCGGACGCCGAGCCGCTGAGACCCGTCCCGGCGGGGGAGGGAGGCGCGCCCCATGTGCGGTCTGCCCAGCGACCGGTAGGATCCGTCGGTCGTCTCACGGGGGAGGAACCATGGCCGAGGGCCGCGAAGTCACCAGCGACAGCGAGGAAACCGGGTCGGAGGTCCAGGGGGACGCGGCGGTGCAGCTGGTGTACCGGCCGCAGCCCGCCGACACGCTGGCCGGGCTCCAGGTCCGGCAGCGGATCAAGCGGTGGGGGCTGATCCTGCGGGTCGTGTTCCTGGTCCTGTGGGTGGGCCAGTGGCTGCTCGGCACGATCAGCCGGGGCGGCGCCGACGCGGTCTCCACGGTGCTGTTCCTCGTCGTCGTTCTGCTGGTGGCCGGTTATCCGCGGCTTCAGGCCGCCCAGGTGCAGCGCCTCGTCGGCTGGCAGGGCGAATACCGGACCTCCGTGTCCGCCGCCGGGATCACGACCAGCAGCGACCACACCACGCTCATCCAGAAGTGGTCGGTGTACCAGGGCTACCGCGAGACGAAGGGGCACTTCGTCCTGCTCAGCCGCGACCCCAACATCCTGTGCGTCGACGTCCTGCCCAAGCACGGGCTGAGCACGCCCGACGATGTCGCCCGGCTGCGGGGCCTCCTGGACCGGTGCACCAAGCGGGTCTGACGCCGTTCACGGTCAGGGCCGTTCGTACAGCTGGAGGACACCGGCCAGGGAGAAGCATGCCGCGCCGAGGAAGGTGCCCCAGTTGGCGATGTCGGCGTTGACCAGGCTGCCGGTGGCGGGACGGGTGTAGGCGGCGAGCGCCGAGACCATGAAGAGGACCGAGCCGAGCTGGTTCACGGCGACGATCCACCAGCCGAGATCGCGGCGCCGCAGACAGGGCCATGCGCGGTGGCAGATCTCGACGAAGCCGAGGTGGCCGGAGATCAGGAACAACAGGCAGCCGACCACGTCCGGGGCCCAGATGAGCCGGTTGACCTGCTGCACGCTCAGGCCCTGGAGGAACGAGTCCAGCAGATCGACGCCGAACACCAGCGTCCCGGCGAAGAGGACGAACGTGCTCAGCCAGTCCACCCGCCCGGGCTCGTAGCTCCACCAGCGCCAGGCACGGGTGAACAGGCGCCCCTCACCGCCGGGTTCATGACGTGGGGCGTTGACGACCTGGAGCAGGGAGGCATAGCCGCCGGTGGTGAAGAACAGGCCGCCGGCGAAATAGATCGAGGCACAGGTGGTGGCGTCCCCGGAGCCGACCTGCGCGACACCGGCACCGGCCGCGAAGAGCGCGCCGCCGAGGACGAAGGCGATCGCCGCGATCGCGTTGAGCCTGCGCAGACGGCCCAGCGCACGATCGTCACCGCTGACGTACCGGCCGGCCGGGGCTCCGGACGGGCCGGCCGCGAGGACGCCCCGGCGCCGGGCGGGCCGCGACTCCCAGACGGCGGTGCCGCCGCCGGGCGGCTGCCACGTGAGCCGCGTCGTGAACGGCCCCGCGCCCTCGGCGCGCTGCTCGGGGGGCGTCATGCGAGTGGGGTGGCGATGTCACGGAACACGGGTCGACTCTGCCAGAGCACCGGCCGCGGAACCGGGATTGCCCGGGGTGCATCCGTATGACTCCACCGTCTGACTTCACCGTCTCTTTGACCAGGGAGCGAGCGACGTCGGTTCCCGGATTCGGGGCGTCCCGGTCAGGGAGTGGACCTCAGCGGCGGCGCCTGCCATGTCAGCGTGGGCGGCTGGAGCAGGGGCGAGGGCTCGGGCCCAGGGTCTTCGGTGTCGACGACTCCGGCGGCCGTGGGGTCGAAGCCGACGGGCCAGCGGGTCTGCTCACTGGCCAGGGCGCCGGTCAGGCGTGCTCCGCCGAGGTCGGCGGTGCTCAAGTCGGTGCCGCGCAGGTCGGCCATACGGAGGTCGGCGCGGTGGAAGACCGCGCCATGGGCGTCGGCCTTCCGCAGGTTGGCCTCGCGCAGGTCGGTCTCGGTGAAGTCGGCGTCACGCAAGTCGGTCTGCACCAGCTTGGCGGCCCGTAGGTCGGCCAGAACGCATCGAGCGCGGCGGAGAACCGCAGTCGTGAGGTCGGCGTGCCGCAGGTTCACCGAGACCAGGGACGCCTGGGTCAGATTGGCGCGGTAGAACCCCGCCGCCTCCATGCAGGAGCGGTCGAAGTTGACCTCGGGGAACCACAGTCCGTCGCAGTCGGCCCGGCGCAGGTCGGTGATGCTGAGGTTGACCCAGGACTGCTCCCGGCGCCGGCACAGAACGCCGAGTCCGGTCAGGGCCACTTGGGCGTCGGCGGAGCGGGTCTCCAGGGGTGCGATGTCGTTGATGGGCGCGTCCACCGCCGGTGCTTCCGGCCCGGCGGGCGGCCAGGGCAGGTGTGTTCGCAGGTACGCGGCCTGGATGGAGATGACGGCCTCCCGGTCGCGGGCGGACTGCTCGGCGATCCGCCACAGCGCGTGCAGGCCACCGACGCGCACATCCAGCTTGTCGCTGCCGAGCTGGTCGACGGCCCGGCTGAACCGATCGGTGACGTAGCCCTCCTGGGCGGCGCGCAAACTGTCCTGACTCACCCGCAGTTGCCTCCAGGTGGCGTAGGCGCCGAAGAGCACGACCAGGCCGCCGACCACCTGCAGAAGCGTCGTACGGATGTCGTTCACCGCCTTCAGGCGGTCCTCGGCGGCGACGCTCGCGCCGCCGAGATCGTGGTCGACCACCACGCCCGGCAGTACGACGAACAGCGTGCCCAGCGTGACCAGTCCCGCCCCGGCCAGCAGACCTGCGGCCAGACGACGCCTGACCGGCCCGTCGTGCCACCGCCGCCGCCCGCCGTCCGGTTCCCCCATCTCCATGGGCACGGGAGCCTAGGCGTCACCCAGAAGACGATCAAGGCTGCCGTGCACCGGCCTGAGGTGTGCGAACGACCTTGTGGGTTCGGTCAGTTGCTCCCGGCCGGGTCAGATGACGCGGAAGAGATCGGCGGCCGCGTGGACGTCCGTGAGGTCCTCGATGGAGCGCAGGTTGTCGCACAGGGCGTCCAGGACCGAGCCGCCGGCGGCCGCCGGCGGGACTCCGACGGCCGCGCCGAAGACCCGGAAGCCCAGCCGGCGCTTGGTCTCCTTCCACTGGTGCATCCACGCCTCGGTGACGTCACAGTCGTCGTCGGTGATCAGCACGATGTCGCCGCGGGAGCGGGAGGCGTCGTCGAACTCCTGCTGCAGCAGGTCGGCCGCCGCGCCCAGTGGTCTCTGATAGTCGGTGCCGCCGCCGAGAAAGGTCTCCGCGAACTCAAGGACGCGCTCGACGCGCGCGGGCTCGTCGGCCGGGAACCGGAACACCTGGAGCTTGTCGGCGGCGGAGAAGAGGATGCCGACGAAGTCCCGCCGGGCGTGACGGGCCTGGTCGAGGAGCGCCAGGGCGCACCCCTTGGCCCACGCCTCCCTGGTGACGCCGCCGGGGCCCGCCTCGTACATGGAGTGCGAGGTGTCGACGCACGCGATGATCGCGCCGCGCCCCGACCTCTGGTCGCCCCGGCTGTCGTACAGCATGAGCTCGCCGGCGGCGTAGCGCGCGGCGAACACGGCGCGCAGCTCCGGCAGGCCGAGGTGGGCCAGTTCGGAGGGGACGATGCGCGAGAGGTCGTTGCCGAGGGTGACGCCGATCAGCTCGCCGCTCGTGTGCTCCACCTTGCGGGCGCGTTCGCCGCGAGCCATCTGCCGGAAGCGGCCGATCAGGTCGGCCCACCGGGCGAGGTGGCTGGAGGCCAGCCGTTCGGCGAGCCGCATCCGTTCGGCGAACGGCATCCGCTCTGTCTGGCCGGGACCGACGCCCCACGCCCGCATCAGGTCGGCTTCCCTGCGTGCGGCCGTGGCGGCCCGGGCCGCTGCCGCGTGGGAGACGGCGCGGAGGCCGGGGGCTGCGGCGGCCAGGGCCTGTGTGGCGGTGTTCATGGCCTGCCGAGCTGCCATGCGGGCCGCCTCGGCGGCTTGCCGCAGAGCGTGGCTGTCCGCTTCCCCCGGTCGGTCGTCATCTTCCGGTCCGTCGTCATCCTCGGGTCCGTCGTCCGCCCGCCGCAGTGCCTCCGCCAGCTCCGCCGCCGCCCTGTCGGCCTCCCACTGGGCCCGACCGGCGTCGTCCGCCCGGCTCTGGGCCTCGTCGGCGCCTTCCAGGACGCGGCGCAGCGCGGGCGCCAGGGCGAGTACGGACATGGCGGCCGCGTACGGATCTCCGGCTGTCGTCCGCCGCAGTTCGGTGAACTCAGGGGGCTCCGTGAGCGAGGTGAGGACGTGATGGTTGACCAGCCGGGTGGGGTCCAGCGTCGCGGGGTCGCGCAGCCGTGGCCGGGCCTGGTAGGCGGCCAGGAACACGTCGGTCAGCAGGTCGGGCGCGCCTTCGTGGCGCGCGCGCAGCTCTGCGGCCAGATCGCGCAGGGCGGTCGACTGGGCGCGGGTGTCCTGCCATGTGGCGATGTCGAAGCGGTCCGCGACCACGGTCAGCGTGTGCCGCTGAACGGGGGCGGCGGGCGGTGCCGTCGGCGGGCCGGAGCCGGGCGGTGTGTCGGTCACGGGTGCGCAGTCCTGGAGCCGGGGTCGGAGGTCGGAGGCCAGGGGCCGGGGAGGGGGGAGTGTCAGGGCTGGGCGTCCACCATGCTGGTGTCCAGGCCGAGGGCCTCCGTGAGCACGCGGGCGCGCACCGCCCGCTGGCGGAGCGTGACGCGGTCGATCGTGGTCGTGGAACGCCCGGCGCCCGCGGCCTCCGTGCGGAGCTGCTCCAGACGCTTCCCGGCCATGGCGAGCTTGTTGTGGGCGTTCTTGATGACCCAGTCGCTCAGCGCCTCACGGGACTGACCGGCCATGGCGTCGAGCTGGGTCTCCAGTTCGTCGAGGGTGTCGGCCAGGTCGAGCGCCTCCTTCGCGTCGGGGTTGACCAGGTGCAGCACTTCGCGCTCGACGACGGGGCGTTCGGCGGGGGAGTTCCACAGCACGTGGGTCAGCACCGGCAGGTCGGTCTCGGTGACCTCCGGGCGGCCGTCGACGTACGCGGACGCCTGGAGCAGGCTGACCGCCTGCCGCCAGCGCCGGTCGGAGGCGATGAGTTCCTTGCGCCGCAGAGCGGCCCGCAGGGTGCAGACGGCGTCGACCATGGCGTCGGGGACCTCGATCGCCGGGACCGCTCTCGTCACGGCGTCCTGCAGCTCGCTGAGGTGGATCGTCGTCGGGGCGGAGGCCGGCGCCGGTGCGCGGACGACGGAACGGACGAGGGCGGCGAAGTTCGAGGGATCGGTGAGGTAGCCGACCTCGATCCGTACCAGCAGGCGGTCGTAGATGGCGGCCGCGTCCTCCTCGTCCGGCAGCTCGTTGCTCGCGGTGATGGCTCCGATCAGAGGGCACCGGATCGGCTCTCCACCGTTCTCCGGGTGGTAGATCCGCTCGTTGAGGTAGCCCAGGGTCTCGTTGAGTGCCGCCGTGGAGCACTTGAATATCTCGTCGATGAACGCCACATGGGCGGTCGTGGCGCGGCCCTCGTAGACCTGGCGGTACTCGCCGCGGGCCAGGGCGCCGACGTCGATGGGGCCGAACATCCTGGTGGGAGCGGTGAACTTGGACAGCAGGATCTCCCAGTAGGAGGCGCCTTCGACCCTGCCGGTGATGTCCCGGGCGAGCTCGGACTTCGCCGTCCCCGGCGGGCCGAGCATCAGGGAGTGCTGGCCCGCGAGCAGCGTCACGACGAGGGTGCGCACCACGTCGTCCCGTTCGTAGAAGCGCTCCGACAGCTCGCCGATGATCGTCCGCAGCTTCCCGGCGGTGGCCTGCGCGTCGGCTTCACTCATGTGTCTTCTTCACGGCTCCATGGTCGGGCGGGCTGGGGACTGATCGCACGGTTCTCGAACATATCCGGCGAGACGACTTGCACGGGCCGGTTCCGTGCAGCGGGCGCGTTCCTTCGGTGCCGGAAGGACGGCCGGCGGGCTACCGCCCCGAGGGCCTGCCGTCGTACTCCTGCTGCGCGGACAGGACCTCGTCGCTGTGCTCGACCGTCCAGTCGTACAGGCGCGTGAAGGGTTCACGGAAGGACTCGCCGAGCGGTGTGAGGGAGTACTCCACGCCGACGGGTGAGGTCTCCAGGACGCGGCGCCGGATCAGGCCGTTGCGTTCGAGTCTGCGCAGCGTCTGCGTGAGCACCCGCTGGGTGACGCCCTCCAGTTGCCGCTTGATCTCGTTGAAGCGCGTCGGCTGCTCCAGGACCGCCAGGACCATCATCGACCACTTGTCGGCGATCTGGTCGAGGATGGGCCGGCTCGGGCACTCGGCGCTGAACCGCGGCATGGGGCGGGGCGTCAGGGACGTGGCGTCGGTATCCATCACGATCCTTGGTTGTCGAAAAGTGCGTTATTGACCGTCCTCGACGCAGAGCCGAGGGTAGGTATCCATCGCAAACCTACTGGCTCATCGCAAACCTTGGAACAGTCATGAATCTGGACCTGTACACGACGCTGCGTGTCGCCGTCGACGCCGGAGTCGCGCGGATCACCTTGGACAACCCTCCGGTCAACGTGCTCAGCGGCACGATGATCCGCGAACTCCACGACGTGCTGGGGGCGTTGGAGGGCGACGACTCGGTCCGGGTCATCGTGTTCTCCAGCGCCGACCCCGAGTTCTTCCTCGCCCACGTCGACATCCACATCCTCGACGAGATGGACGACCTCCAGGCGATCGCGGACCGCAACCCGGACGCCAACCTCTTCCAGGGAGTCGGTGAGCTGCTCCGCCACCAGCCCCAGGTGACGATCGTCAAGCTCGCGGGGACAGCACGCGCGGGTGGCGCCGAGTTCGTCGCGGCGGCCGACATGACCTTCGCCGCGCGGGAGACGGCGGGCATCGGCCAGAGCGAGGTGCTGATGGGCATCGTGCCGGGCGGCGGCGGAACGCAGTACCTGCGCGAGCGGGTCGGTCGCAACCGGGCACTGGAGCTGCTGCTCACCGGTGACCTGGTGGACGCGGACACCGCGGCCGCCTACGGATGGATCAACCGGGCGGTTCCGGCAGCGGAGCTGGACGCGTTCGTCGACCAGGTCGCTGAGAGGATCGCCGCGCTGTCGCCGCGGCTCATCGCCGCAGCCAAGCGGCTGGTCCCCCCGACGGACCTGAGCGACGGCCTTCGAGCGGAGAACGACGCATGGGCCGAGCAGGTGAGCGGCGACCTGCCCGCCCGGCTCATGGCGGGAGCCCTGGAGCACGGTGCGCAGACCCCCGCGGGCGAGCGCGATCTGGAATCGGTGATGCGGCGCGTCGCCGCCGACCTGTAGGCGCGCCGCGCGGCCCGCGCCCACAACACCCCACTCTGCACGCCATATCGAGGAGAAGAACCGATGAAGGCGGCCTTCTACGACCGTTCCGGCCCAGCCAAGGACGTGCTCAGGGTGCTCGACGTCGAGCGTCCCGAGCCCGGCCCCGGCCAGGTCCGCGTCCGTGTCGCGCTCAGCGCGATCAACCCGGGCGACATGTTCCTGCGCAGGAACTCGACCCCGCAGGACTTCCGTCCCGTCGGCGAACACACCGGCCGCATCCCGCACCAGGACGGCACAGGCACGATCGACGCCGTCGGCATCGGCGTCGACCCGGGCCGGATCGGTGAACGCGTCTGGATCTGGATGGCCGGCGCGGGCCATCCCTGGGGGACCGCCGCGGAATGGACCGTACTGCCGTCCGAGCAGGCCGTCGCACTCCCGGACGGCGTCTCCGACGAACTCGGCGCCTGCCTCGGCATCCCGGCGATGACCGCGCACTGGTGCCTGCACGCCGACGGCTCACCGCACGACCGGACCGTGCTCGTCGCGGCCGGTGCGGGCGCCGTCGGGCACTATGCGATCGAACTCGGCCGGCTCGCGGGAGCCCGGATCGTGACCACGGTCAGCGGCTTGGAGAAGGCCGCGATGGCCAAGGCGGCGGGCGCGGACCTCGTCGTGAACCACCGCGAAGCCGACGCCGCCCGGCAGATCCTCGAAGGGGCCGGACCCGTCGACCGGATCATCGAGGTCTCGCTGAACGACAACCTCGAACTCGACCTGGCCGTGGCGAGTCCGGGAGCGGTGATCGTGACCTACGCGGCGCAGCCCGACGACCCGACGCTGCCGGTCTTCCGGCTCATGTGGGCCAACCTGGTGCTGCGGTTCGCGCTGTTCCTCACCGAACCGAGGGACGCGCTGCTGCGCGCCGCCAAAGAGATCACCGCGGCCCTGGAGGACGGCGCTCTCACACCGCTGCCGGTGCACTCCTTCAGTCTCGACGACGTGGGCGTCGCACACGAGGCCGTCGAGAAGGGCCTCCTCGGGAAGGCCGTAGTCGACCTGCGCTGATCGTGCCGTGCCGGACCGCGGCCCGTGCGGACGTCCCGCACACCGCGTCGGGCACACCGCGTCGTGTCACAGGCGGAAGGGCTGTCTCGTCTCGGGAGGTGAAGCACACCGACGAACCCGGAGGAGCACACGATGGACGCGCGACTGAACCTCTTCGCCGGCCCGACCGCCGGCAAGGCGCTCAAGCACTTCATGGCGGTCGGCCAGGGACTGAAGGAATCGCCGCTGCCGGCCGCGACACAGGAACTGGTGGCACTGCGCGTCAGCCAGATCAACGGGTGCGCCGCCTGCATCGACATGCACACCAAGGAGGCCGCCGCGGCCGGGGAGAGCCCGGTTCGTCTGCACCTCGTCGCGGCCTGGCGGGAGGCGACGGTCTTCACCGAGGCCGAGCGCGCCGCGCTCGCCCTGGCGGAGGAGGGAACCCGCCTCGCCGACGCGGCCACCGGGGTCAGTGACGACGTCTGGGAGCGCGCCGCCCGGCACTACGACGAGGACCAGCTGGCGGCCCTCGTCCTGCTGGTCTCCTTCATGAACACGGCGAACCGGCTGAACATCATCACCCGGCAGCCGGCCGGCGACTACCAGGTCGGCCAGTTCCACTGAACAAAGCGGCGGGCGCACCGCCGGGACAGTGGATGATCTTCGAAGGACGCCTGGCCGGCCGCCGTCCGGCCAGGCACACGGACCGCAGGGGGAAGACAGCGTGAGCAAGGTCGAGGAGTTCGAGGAGCTGCGGCCGCTGCTGTTCTCGATCGCGTACCGCATCCTGGGCAGCGTGGGCGAGGCGGAGGACGCCGTGCAGGAGACCTGGCTCCGCTACGACGCCTCCACCACCCGCCCCGTGTCGCCCAAGGCGTTTTTGTCAGCCACGGTGACCCGGATCGCGATCGACGTGCTGCGCTCCGCCCGTGTGCGCCGGGAGGAGTACGTCGGACCGTGGCTGCCCGAGCCGCTGCTCGACGATCCCTACGAGGACCCGGCCCGCGCGGCCGAGCTGGCCGACTCGGTGTCCATGGCGGCCCTGCTCCTCCTGGAGCGGCTCAGTCCGCTGGAGCGGTCGGTGTTCGTGCTGCGGGAGGTCTTCGCCTTCGGCTTCGACGACATCGCCGCGGCGGTGGGGCGCTCGGAGGCGGCGTGCCGGCAACTGCTCGTACGGGCCCGTCGCCACATGAACGAGGGACGGCCCCGGTTCGAAGCGGACAGGCGGGAGCGGCAGGAGCTGGCCAGGCGGTTCTTCGAGGCACTGGCGCGGGGCGACGTGGACGGACTGCGGGAGCTGCTGTCCGCCGACGTCCAGCTCGTCGGGGACGGCGGTGGCAAGGCGCCGCAGCTGGCCAGGGCCGTCGCCGGCGCCGAGAACGTGGCGCGGCTCCTCGCCGCCGTCTACCCGCTGATGGCCCAGGTCGACATCACCTTCGAGACGCGCGAGGTCAACGGCCAGCCGGGCGCGCTGTTCCGCGACCGCGACGGCAAGGTCCTCCACATCATCGCCCTCGACGTCCTCGACGGGGAGATCCGGACGGTCCGCTCGGTCATCAACCCCGACAAGCTCAGCCATCTCGGCCCGGTCGCCGACGCCTGGGCCGTCGACCAGGAGGTGAGGAAGGCCCGCAGGCGGACGCGCTGAACCGTCGAGAGGATGGAGTGTCCCAGGAGCCGGAAGGGGCAGGAGGAAGCAAGGCAGCGAAGGGTCGGCACTCGCGGGGCCATGGGCGGGTGCGTCGAGGAAGCAGGGGAGGTTCGGGCCGTGTTCGAAGGCTTCGAGACCACGCGGGTCCAGCTCGACGAGGCGTCCATCCTCGTCCGCCACGGCGGCGAAGGGCCGCCCCTGGTGCTGCTGCACGGACACCCCCGCACATCCGCGACCTGGCATCGCGTCGCCCCGCTCCTCGTCCGGCGCGGTTTCACCGTGGTGTGTCCCGATCTCCGCGGGTACGGCCGGTCCACCGGACCCGCGCCCACCGCCGACCACGCGGGGTACTCCAAGCGGGCCGTCGCCGGTGACGTCGTCGAGGTGATGCGCACCCTCGGCCACACCCGGTTCGCACTCGCCGGGCACGACCGCGGAGGCGCTGTCGCACTGCGCCTCGCCCTCGATCACCCGGACACGGTCTCGCGGGTGGCGCTGCTCGACTGCCTGCCCCTCAGCGAGCATCTGTCCCGGATCACGGCCGAGTTCGCCACGCAGTGGTGGCACTGGTTCTTCTTCGCCCAGCCCGACATCCCCGAGCGCGTCATCAACGCCGACCCGGACGGCTGGTACCGCGGTGACCCCGAGACGATGGGACGCGAGAACCACGACGAGTGGCGCGCGGCCACGAGGAACCCGGCCGTGGTCCGGGCCATGCTGGAGGACTACCGGGCCGGTCTCACCATCGACCGGCGGCACGAGGAGGAGGATCGCGCGGCCGGGACACGGGTCCGGTGCCCGGCGCTCGTCCTCTGGTCGCTCCGGGACGACCTCGAGGACCTGTACGGCGACCCGGTCAGGATCTGGCGGCAGTGGGCACCGGACGTGCGCGGTCACGGCATCGACGCCGGGCACCACGTGGCCGAGGAGGCCCCGGACGCGCTCGCTGCCTCCCTCGGGGACTTCTTCGCCGTACGACCTCAGTGAAGCCCTTCGGGGAACTGCGCACCCACCTACGCGACATCGGGCCGTGTCATCAGCGGCGACCGCAGGTGCAGCTCCAGGCGGGGGCCGGTCAGGGGCACCGTGCTCCAGGTGGCGGACGCCCTGCCCGACTCCCCGTCGACAACCAGACGGACGCGATGGGGGGTGGTGATGACGTAGAGGTCGGCGACGAAGGTGCCGCCCTGCCAGGCCCCGGCCGCCACCACGGGCCGGCCGAGCGGGGAGCTCTCCCGCCAGCCGCCGTGGCCGACCTCGACGCCGAACAGCGACTCGAACCGTACGAGCCATCCGCCGTCGGTGCTGTCGACGGTCACCGTCGTCCCGTCCGGCAGTGCCGAGCCGTCGGTGGACGTGTCGAGCACGGCGCTGACGGAACCCGGAGCACCGGCCGAACCCGGCACCGGAGACGCCGAACCCGGCACCGGAGACAAGGACAGCCTCCTCAGCCGCTCGGCGAGCTGCTCGTCGTCCAGGTCGGATCCCGGCTGGTCCAAGCCGGGCAGCAGGCAGTCCCAGAGGGCGTCGAACAACGCCTGCGCTTCCCCTTCGGCGGTCACGGCGACCACGAGGTCGTGCGACGGCACCACCACACACTGCTGTCCGAAAGCACCGTGCCCGTGGTACCCGTGACGTGACATCCAGAACTGATAGCCGTAGCCACAGGAGAAGTCGGCCTGTTCGGTTCCGTCCTCGAACGGCTCGCAGTCGATGTGCCGTCCCGTCGCGAGCTCCACCCATGCGCGTGGGACGAGCTGTTGGCCGTCCCAGACGCCCCCGCGAAGAAGCACCTCACCGAACGCGGCGACGGCCTCCGTCGTGAGGTGCAGTCCGTGGAATCCGAAGACGGCATCGCTCTTCACCCGGTCCCATTCGGCGTGATCCACGCCCATCGGCCTGAAGAGGCGGTCGTCGAGGAAGTCGTCGAGGCCGCGGCCCGTGACCGCTTCCACCATCCGGGCCAGGAGGAAGGTGGTGGAGTTGTCGTAGGTGTGCCGCGTGCCCTCGGGCACGGCGAACGGCAGCCTCAGGAAACCCTTCACCAGGTCGTCCGGTTCCAGCTCCCAGGCGTCGGCCAGGCTGTCCGTGGGATGGCCGGCCGTCATGGACAGCAGGTGGTGGACGGTGATCCGGCGCGCCTGCTCCGTGATGCCGTCCGGGACATGGCCGGGCAGCACGTCCACCACCCGGTCGTCCAGAGACAGCAGCCCGTCGGCGATCGCCAAGCCCACGGCGACCGACGTGAACGACTTCGTCAACGAGTAGAGCAGGTGGGGCCGTTCGGCGGAGTACGGCGCCCACCAGCCCTCGGCGACGACGTGACCGCGGCGCACCACTATGAGGGAGTGGCACTCGATCGGCGCCGCCTCCAGCCGGTCCAGCAGGGCGGCGATCGAACGGGACGACACCCCGGAGGCGGCCGGTGTCGAACGCGGCAACAGGGCACGCTGAGAGGCTATTCGGGCACCCTAACGAGGCGCCGTTGCGACGCCCAACCGAAGATCCCCGCCCGCCTTGGGTGAGGTCAGGTCAGTGCATGAGCTCGAGATGGCGGTGGCGCGGCGAGGCCGGGCAGATGTAGAGCTGCTGGGCGTATCCGCTGCCGATCTGGACCTTGGTGGGTTGCCCCGGATCGTAGGCGTCGGCCCCGGCTGACCGCTGGCCGGACGGCTCATACGGCTGCCAGCTGCTGTCGTCGTCGTCCTCGAACGTGGCGATGGTCAGCAGGGCGTCCATGGCGTGGCCGCAGTCGGGGCACGTGCGGGGACGGGGGTCGGTGGCACCCCAGCGGGGCCAGCCGCCGACCTTCCAGCCCGGTGCACCGGCGAGCTCGTTGTCGTAGTACTGGGGCAGGAACGAGCTGAGGTCGCTCTCGTCGGCCTCCGAGAGCTCCTCCTCGAAGCCGCGCTCGAAGGATGCCCGCAGGTGGGACATGGCGGAGCCGACCGCATGCGAGGCGTGCCAGACGCTCCAGTCGGTGAGCCGGCCCTGGAGCTCCTTGCTCAGCTCGAGGTGGTCGGGATAGTCGGTGACCTGTTCGGGATGGAGCAGGCAGGGCTCGGGCAGGTAGTCGTGGAACTGCATCGCGGGCGGCTCGGGCGGCGCCGTGAGGATGTCGGTGACGGCCGCCGCGTCACGCCAGAACAGCGCGGTCCTGGGCATGATCGGGTGATCGAAGGGACACCACAGGACCTGGAGCACGTCCGCCCCCTGCGGTGGGTTCAGATCGGGCACATCCCGCGCATGGAGCTGCGCCACCGGCAGCATCGCCATGGGCCCCTCCGGCGGGCCGGCAGGCGGCTGCCCCGGCGCCCTGCGACGGGGGGCCATGCGCAGGAGGGCCTGCTGCTCCTCCTCGGTCAGGCTTCTCACGCGCTGGGCGGCGAGGAGGTGCCGTCTCAGCCGTACGGAGGCCGGGGAGGGGGCGAGGTTGAGGCCGTCGACGACATGGGATTCCTCGCAGTGCGGCCATGGCTCGTCGGCGGGCCACAACAGGGGGCCACCGACGGAGCTGTCCTGCGGGGTGGGTGATCCGGGGCGGGGATGCAACCGTGTCGCCGTGCGTGCCAGCGGCGCGAGTTGGGGGAAGACCTCGGTGACGTCGAAGGGGCGCGGCGGGGTGGTCGGGCTGGTCGGGGGCATCCTCATGACCTCGATCATGCCAACCGCCACTGACAACGGGCCGGGACGGCGCAACGATCGGGCGGCTGCAGGCCAGGGCGACCGGGCGACTCATGCCGCCGCCGCGACGCCGAATCCGATGGCGATGAACAGCCACCCGGTCGTCAGCTCCCAGCGGTGGCGGACCCTCGGGCGGTCCAGGAGCGCACGCAGCCGAGCGGCGACGGCGACCAGGGCGAACCAGTACGCGACGCCGATGAGCACGTCCAGGATGCCGAGCAGGAAGATCTGCCGTGTCGTGGAGCCGCCGCCGTCGACGAACTGGGGCAGGACGCTGAGGAAGAACAGCGCCGCCTTGGGGTTGAGCACGTTGGTGAGGAAGCCCTGCGCGAACCCGGACCGCCACCGGCTGCGGGAGGCGTCCTCAACAGCCGCCGACGCCCCGATCGGACGGGCCGTATCGCGTCCTGCTCGCAGTCGCCGCGCGGCGAGCACCGCAC
Source organism: Streptomyces sp. NPDC059852 (assembly GCF_042731455.1). Classification (NCBI taxonomy): domain Bacteria; kingdom Bacillati; phylum Actinomycetota; class Actinomycetes; order Kitasatosporales; family Streptomycetaceae; genus Streptomyces; species Streptomyces sp. NPDC059852. The sequence goes on from NZ_JBHWJK010000007.1 coordinate 239,432, forward strand.
GGACCCCCAGCCAGACGAGATAGGCGGCGCCCGCGAGCTTGATCGCCGTGTACACCACCGGTGAACGGGCGGCGATCAGGGACACGCCGACCGCGGCGGTCAGCATGTGCACGCACAGTCCGCCCTGTGCGCCGAGCGCGGCCGCCCGTCCCTTGGCGGGGTGCTCCGTGGCAGATCTGACGACCACGAGGAGATCGGGTCCTGGAACGACGTAGGCCACCAGCACCACACCGAGGAAGCCGAGGAGATCGACCGACATCCGCACCCCTAGTCTCGACGGCCGGTCGAGTACCCCGGGCCCCGCCGCCTACGGGTACTCGCCCACAAAGCGCCCGAACTCCTCCAGGAGACGGTCCGATGCGGCCCGCATGGCACTGGCCGTCATGCCCGCGACGTGCGGGGACAGCGTGCAGTACGGGTTGTCGGCGAGCGGTGAGGAGAAGACCGCCCCCTCGTTCTCGAAGACGTCGACCGCGGCACGGGCGGGTCCGGCGCCGGGATCCCGCAGCGCCCGGTCGAGTGCTGCCTCCCGTACGACGCTCGCCCGCGCCGTGTTGATCAGTACCGAGCACGGCCGCATGAGGCGCAACTCCCGTGCCCCGATGAGACCTTCGGTCTCGGCAGTCGCCGGCACGTGGACCGACACCACGTCGCAGCCGGTGAGAAGCTCCGTCAGGGTTTCCACCCGCCGCCCCGGCCAGCCCGCCGCCCGTTCCGGCGTGAACCGCAGCGACCCGAAGACCCACACCTCGGCGCCGAACACGCGTACAAGCTCGGCGGTGCGCCGGGCGATGGCTCCGGAACCCACCAACCCCACCCGCGCGCCGTCCAGGCTGCTGGCCGGAAGGCCCTCCACGGCCGAACTCCACGAACCCGCGCGCAGGTTGCGGTCGCGTCGCGCGACGTCCCGCAGTGCGTCAAGCATGAGCGACACGGTCAGTTCCGCCACGGCACCCGCGTTGACGCCCGCCGTCGTGCGAACGGAGACCCCGAGGCGCTGCGCCGCCACGAGGTCGATGGTGTCGGTGCCGGCAGCTGCCCTCCCCACCAGCACGAGACGCCGCTCCAAGCCGCCCGCCGTCGCCCGCTCGAGCACCTTCCGGGTGAGCGGAATTCCCGCCCGGCACTTCAGGGCGTCGAAACCGCGCTCTCCGTCCTCGAGTTGATGAGCCAGTTCCTCCTCGGCGAAGCCGTCGAAGTCCACGGTCTCCCAGTCCGCCTCGATCCGGGCACGCAGCGAAGCGTCGTTCACGCGCCGCAGATTGACCGTCGGCTTCATGCCGAGTCCTTCGAGGGCGATGAGCTCAGGAAGAGCCTGCTCGCCGAGGGCCGGGTCGACGACGAGGACACGGAGGGGCGCGGCATGATGCCGGTCGGGTCGTCGCACGCGTTCAGCCCGCCGAAGGGCTCTGCGCGACAGCTCGTGCCGCGGTGAGTGCTCGCTGTCTGAGGTCACCGCCCATCAACTGGATCAAGGTGGCGTCCAGGATGGCGTCGCTGTCGATGGTCCGACGCGAGGGCAGGGCCCGGTGGGAGGTGGCCGGGGGGAACGAGGGCGGGGCGGCATCGCCCGGCGTCCCGATGTTGACGGACGCCCCCATGCTGACGGAGCCAAAACGCTGAATCCCACCCTCGCGGACCACCATGGCCGCGTCCCGGGCCAGGTCCGTCAGAAACACGCTCGCGATGCCGTCCAGGTCCCGGACCATCGCGGGGACGGCGGTCACCCCCTGACTCCGCAACAGCCGCTTGACTCCCGCTTCGAACCTGTGGGCTCCGGCCACAGCACTCGGTTTGCGCACTCCTCTGCGCTGACGCGCCGTCACGACCACGCCGTCGGCGTCGCGCAGGACGCCGGTCAGTCCTCGGAACGTGGGGCTGAAGTCGTACCACCTGACCCCCACCTCGAGCTCGACGTTCCGGTCGATCGCCGCGATCAGGTCCTGAGGGACGAGTTTCTTCCGGTCTTCAGCGGCCGCCGCCGTCCTGGCCCCATGGATGATCTCCGTCAGCACCGTCCGCGTCACCGCTGCGGCGGCCCGCGAGGCCGACCGGGAGAGGTGCATCGGCGTCACGTCCCTGAACACCGCTTTGACCAGCGCGGGCTTGAACGTCCAGCTGTCCACGACCGAGGTCATCAGAGGAACCGCTCCCACTCACCGAAGTTGTCAGAGGCTCACACTGCACCACGCGGAGCCACACATCATGAGTCCGATTCAGCTGTGTCGTGCATCACAGGCAGGCCATGTCACGTTCACGCCCCCCGCCCCCATCTGGTGGGCGTCAGCACGCGAACCGAGGAGGACGGAACGATGAGCACGCATCAGGAGACGGGCACGGCGGGCGCGCACCACGTGGTGATCCTGGGGGCCGGATACGCCGGCATGGCCGCCGCGATTCAGCTCGCGGCACGGACCAAGCGGCGCGACGACGTGGAGGTGACCCTGGTGAACGCGCAGGACCGGTTCACCGAGCGCATGAGGCTCCACATGACGGCGACCGGGCAGCGGCTCGCCGAACTGAGCATCCCGGAACTGCTGGAGGGCACACGCGCGCGGTTCGTGCGCGGCTGGGTGACGGCGGTGGACCCCGACACGAGGACCGTCCGCGTCGACGACGACCGCGTCCTGGCCTACGACACGCTCGTGTACGGCCTGGGCGGCGTCGCCGACACCTCGGCGGTGCCGGGGGCCGACGAACACGCCCACACCCTGAGCGGCGCCCAGGACGCCGAGTTGCTGGCCGAGCGCCTGGCCAGGCTGGGCAGCGGCACCGTGGTGGTCGCGGGCAGCGGCCTGACCGGTATCGAGTCGGCTGCGGAGATCGCCGAGCGGCACCCCGAGCTGAACGTCGTCCTGCTGGGCCGGCAGGAGCCCGGAGCGACCCTGAACCGGAAGGCCAGGTCGTATGTGCACGACGCACTCGGCCGGTTGGGCGTCGAGGTGCGCGCCGGCGTCGAGGTGGTGAAGGTGCTTCCCGACGCGGTCGAGTTGGCGGACGGGGAGAGCATCGCGGCCGACGTGGTGCTGTGGACGAGCGGCACACGGACGTCGCCGCTGGCGGCCGCCGCCGGGCTGACCGTGGACGAGCACGGGCGCATCGTCACCGACGCCGCGCTGCGCTCGGTGTCCCACCCCGACGTGTACGCGATCGGTGACGCGGCCGCGATCCGGCAGGGCTACGGCGTCATGCACGGGACCTGTCAGGGCGGCATGCCGACCGGTGTGCACGCGGCGCTGTCGATCGACCGGGTGCTCCGGGGCCGGGAGCCCAAGCCGTTCCGGTTCGGCTACTACCACACGCCGGTGAGCCTGGGGCGTCATGACGCCGTGGTGCAGTTCACGCGGCCCGACGACAGTCCGCGCCGGTTGTGCCTGACCGGGCGCACGGCCGTCCGGTACAAGGAGACGGTGACCGCCTCGCCCTGGCCGACGTACGGTCGTATGAAGAAGATGCCCGCCTCGGGCGCGTTCTGGCCCCGTGGGGGCCGCTTCACCCGGCTCCGGGGGACCAAGTGACCGAACCGACCGCCGCCGCCCCTGACGAGCAGGCCTTCCACCAGCACCGACGGCTGCTGTTCTCCGTGGCCTACCGTGTCCTCGGCAGCGCGGCCGACGCCGAGGACACGGTCCAGGACGCCTGGATCAAGTGGTCCGGCGCGGACCGCTCGCAGGTGGCCGACCCCAAGTCGTACCTGACGAGGATCGTCTCGAACCTGGCGCTGGAACGGCTGCGTTCCGCCCGGCACAAGCGGGAGACCTACGTGGGCCCGTGGCTCCCGGAGCCCGTCCTCACCGCGGGGGATGCCTCCGAGGCCGTCCTGGACGCCGAGTCGGTGTCGATGGCCATGCTGGTGGTGCTGGAGACGCTGAGCCCGCTGGAGCGCGCGGTGTTCGTGCTGAAGGAGGTCTTCGGCTTCAGCCACGCGGAGATAGGCGAGGCGCTGGAGCGTTCCGAGTCCGCGGTGCGGCAGGCCGCGCACCGGGCCCGGGAGCACGTGCGGGCCCGGCGCCCGCGCTTCGCCGCCGACCGGTCACGGCAACGTGAGGCGACCGAGCGGTTCTTCGCGGCCGCGACCGGCGGTGACGTCAACGCCCTGATGGAACTGCTGGCACCGGACGTCACGTTGTGGACCGACGGCGGGGGCAAGGTCCGCCAGGCGCTGCGACCTGTGGTGGGGGCGGGCACGGTGGCGTCCTGGTTCGCGGCCATCGGCACCGTCACCTACCAGGGCGTCGAGCCGGCCGACATGAAGGCGGAACTCGTCGAGATCAACGGTGGGCCGGGGATCGTGTTCAGCGGCCCGGCGGGTGTGATCGCGACGGTCACCTTCGACTTCGGCGCGGACGGCCGTATCACCGCCCTCCACAACGTGGCCAACCCGGACAAGCTCCGGGCCGTCGCCGACGGCACCGCGTACGACCTGTCGTCGCACTGAGCACCGCCGTGCTCCGTAGGGGGACGAACTGCCGTCCGGCGTGTCGTGCCGATCTCAGGCGAAGTCCGCGGGAGTGATGCCGTCGGCGTGTCCCGTCGGCCACTCTACCAGCTCGATCCGGTAACCGTCGGGATCCGTGAGCCACGAGGTCTTCGGACCGTCGGGGCCACCGGGGTGCTCGAGGGGTCCGGGCCTCAGCCCGGCCTCCACGAGCCGCCTCAGCGTGACGGTCAGTTCCTCCACCTGGATGGCGAGGTGGTCGAAACCGCTGCTCACGTCGACCCGTCCGTGGCCGGGGCGGTGGACCAGCTCGAGGGAGGCCGCCGGTTCGTCGGGGAACTTCAGGAGCACGAGGTGGGCGCCGTCGCCGAGAGCGACCTTGCCCAGCTCGGCGTAACCCAAGGCGGTGTAGAAGCCGAGCGAACGGTCCAGGTCGGTGACGCGGTAGGAGACGAACAGGGTCTTCACGCGACCTCCTCGGGTCGGCGCACCCGGAAACGGAGGTGCGTGACGTCTCGGTCCTCGAGGCGGCGGACCAGTTCCAGCTCGGTGCGTTCGCCGCCCAGGTGGTCGAACAGGCGTAGACCGTCCCCGAGCAGAACCGGAACCAGATGGATCTCCATCTCGTCCAGCTGTCCGGCGCGCAGAAGCGCCTGGGCCGCCCCCGCCCCGTGGACCATCACCGCCCGGTCTCCCGCCGCCGCGCGGGCCCGGCGGGCGCAGTCCTCGACGTCGGTGACGAAGCGCGCGTGTCCGGGGGGCACGTCCTCGGCGTCCACCTCATGAGTGAGTACGAAGATCGGCACACCGTCATGGTGATCGCCCTGCCAGCGTCCGGCGAGCTCGAAGGTGCGACCCCCGGAGATCACGGCACCGGTCGCCAGCGCCTCGCGGTAGACCTGACCGCTCGGCCCGTCGGACTCCCGGTCGTCGAGCCAGTTGAAGAGACGGCCGCCGCCGCGTCCCAGTTCCTGGCCCGGCCGGTCGTCCGGACCGGCGATGCAGCCGTCGAGCGACATCGACATGTACAGCCGGATCGGTCCGTCCATGGCTGCCTCCAGCCTTCACGCCCGGTGTCCGGCACGCTCTCGTTCCTCGACGCTCCGGGCTCGTGAGAAGGAAGACACTCATCGCACCTGCGGTCATCGGCGCCGCACGTTGTCCCTGAGGTGCCGCACCCGGTCGCCTCGGATGGCCACGTGAGGCTCCTCCAGCAGGAGCTGCCCGTCGATGCTCCGAGATGGCTTCATGCCCGAGCCGACGTGCCCGGCGGTCGGCACGCGTGCCGCCGATGAGTTTGCGGCGGTCCTGCCGTCTACCCCTCGACGAAGGGAGCGCACCATGCGCAAGATCATCGTTTGCACGTTCCTGACGCTGGACGGCGTCATGCAGGCGCCGGGTGGCCCGGACGAGGACAAGGAGAGCGGCTTCGAGTACGGCGGCTGGCAGAAGCCGGTGGACGACGACGAGGTCGGCACGGCCATCAGCGGCTGGTACGACGACTTCGACGCGATGCTGCTCGGCCGCAAGACGTACGACATCTTCGCGGCCTACTGGCCCAACGCCGACCCGGGCAATCCGTTCACCGACCGGATGAACGGCATGGACAAGTACGTGGCGTCCCGGACCCTGACGTCCGTCGAGTGGCGGAACTCCCACCTGCTGCAGGGCGACGTCGTCGACGCCGTGCGCGAGCTGAAGGCGTCCGACGGTGGCGACATCAGCGTCGTCGGCAGCGGCGACCTCGCCCAGACCCTCATGCGGCACGGCCTCGTGGACGAGTACCGGCTGACCATCCATCCCGTGATCATCGGCACCGGGAAGCGCCTGTTCGCCGACGGAGCCATCCCCACCGCACTGGAGCCGGTGAGCGTGACGACGACCAAGGGAGGAACCGTCGTCGGTGTCTACCGCACGAACGGGCAGCCCACCTACGACAGTTACTAAGGCCGCCGCTCATTCCGAGTAAGGCTCCGCGGTCACGATGGAGTCGATCAGGCCGGGAAACCGCTGGTCGAGATCGGACTTCCGCAGGCGCATGTACAGGCCGTTCCCGGTGTCGCGCTGGTGGACGAGGCCGGCCTCGCGGAGTACGCGCCAGTGGTGTGTGCGGCTGGACTTGCTGACGGGCAGCTCGAACGAGGCGCAGAGCCGCTCCTCCTGGGGGCGGGCGGCGAGTTCGGCGATCACGCGACGGCGGTGGTCGTCGGCGAGGGCTTTGAGGATCGGCCCGATCGTCAGCTCGCTCGCCGCCGGGTGCGGCAGCGGTTCGTTCGCGGTCATCGTCCCGCCTCTCGACAAGGTACGTCTAGCGTCGTACCTTCTGTTAGGTACGCCATCGTTCGTACCTTACTCGTGGAGGAACCATGTCCGCATCCATGCATGCCCATCACCGGGGTCTGCCGCGTCTGCAGCGCTGGTTGCGACGGCTTCTGCTGGCCGAGCACTCGCCCTTCATCTCCCTGTGAGGTACACCGTCGCTCACGGGCGTAGGTGGCTTCGTAGACTGACGGCGCGAGGCATGCCGCGAGGGCAGAGCGCTCGCCGAGAACCCCGGAGAGTTTCATGCGCCGTCCTTTCACGCCTCTCGCGCTCATCGCCGCAGCCGCCGTGCTGCTGTGCGCCGGCTGCTCCGCGACAGACACGCGGAGCGGTGACGGGGCTGAGGCCGGGGCACCGTCCTCCCAGGCGGCGTCGGACGCTCGGTCCGCCGTTCAGGAAGCGGTCGCGGCTCTCCGCGAGGACAGCGCCGGGTTCCGCCAGAAGATCGAGTTGCAGGGTGATGGTCAGGTGCACAGCCTCACCATCGCCGGCGGTTTCGACTTCGCCGCTGACCGGGGCCACCTGGCGGTCGACCTCCCCGGCGGCGCGATCGACCACAGCGAACAGGTCTTCGCCGAGGGCGAGATCTACGTCAGGAACATCCTGGGAGCCGGTGAGGACACCTGGGGCGTCATCTCCCGGGACAGAGCCCAGGCCCACTACCTGTTGCGGGCGCCACTGAACGACCCCGAGCACGTCCTGCAGCAGATCGCCGCGATGCGCAAGGTCTCCCGGGAGGGCGAGGAAGACGTCGCGGGCGTGCGTGCCGTGCGCTACCGGGGCGTCCTCGACCACCGCACCGTCACGCTGCGGATGGACTCGGACGTCCGCGGCAAGATGGACCAGGCCCGCGACATCCTGGGCGGGGACCTCCCGGTGTTCGCGGACGCCTGGGTCGACGGCAAGGGAAACCTGGTGCAGACCCGCATGAGCTCCAACCTGTCCGGCGCGCGGGTGACGGTGACCACGGTCCTGTCGGACATCGGCAAGCCGGTGCGGGTGACGGTCCCACGCGCCGCGGACACGACCTCGATCAGCGAGGCCACCGGCATCCTGAGCGGCTGAGCGGCAGGGAGGCCCACTGTCAGACGCCTCTGACAGGATGCGCGGATGGCCCCAACCGCCCTCCCTCCCGCCGGAGATGACGAAGAGCCGCGAGCCCGCCTGCTGGAACAGGTCGGCACCATCGAACCGTGGGACAGCATCGAACGCACCCACCTGACCACCACCGTGCAGTGGATCACGAGCGGAGCCCCGCTCCACCGGATACGCAAGCCCGACGTTCCCGCGATGCACCTGGTGAGCTACTTCGTCGTCCTCGACGCCACGAGCGGGCGGCTCCTGCTCGTGGCGCACCGCAAGGCGGGCCTGTGGCTGCCGCCCGGCGGTCACGTCGAACCGGGCGAGGACCCGTGGTCCGCCGTGGTCCGCGAATGCCGTGAGGAACTGCGCGTCCCGGCCACCGCATCGCCGATCACCGGCGAGCTCCCCTTCTTCCTCACGGTCACGGAGACACGAGGGCCGGGCGTCCACACCGACGTCTCGCTCTGGCACCTCCTCACCACCGACGCCGACAGCGTCACCTCCTACGACGAGGAAGAGTTCGACGCGATCCGGTGGCTGACCGCCGAAGAGGTGCTCGAGGAGTCGTCGGAAGGGCTCGACCCCCACATGCACCGCTTCACACACAAACTGCGGCACGCCCGGGCCAGGAGGCGTTGCGGGTAGCTGCTCTCGAGCTCATTGGTTTGAGGGGCAGTCCCTCGGTGAACTCGAACCGGGCGATCCCGAACAGGTGGGGCTCAACCTCAACGCCACCGTGCAGGGCATCACCGCCATGGTCAACAGCGGCGCGGTCAGCGCGGACCGGCTCGACGGACTCGTCGACGCCGCCGTGACGCAGTTCCTTCGGGGTGCCAGGCCCTCTGCTTGACAGCCGGACGGGGAGAGCGCGCACCCCTGCGCAGCGCTATCGAGCGGCGTCGGGGTCGACTTCGGGATGCGTGAACCGTACGGGCTTGCCCAGCGACCGGGCGTAGGCGATCTCGGCCCGAGTGCTGTCCCCGATGTAGTCGCCGACCACGAGAACCTCGTCAGCGAGCCGGATCTTCGCCCGGTGCAACTCGTCCAGTCGAAGTTTCAGCGCCCTGGCGTGATCTGGGTCGGACCACAGGGGGTTCGGCGACTTCAGGTCGCATCCTGGCTTGACGACGATCCTCCCGGCTTCGGTCTCCCGCACATCGGCCTCGCCCATCTCGGTCATGAACCGGGTGGAGCCGCAGATGACGACGACGGGCGGAAGTCCCAACTGCTCCTTCGCCTCCGCGAGTTTCTCCTCGGGAGTGAGCGGTACCGGGCGTGACACTGATTCCTCCTGGTCGTGTGCCTTCCGAGAGGCGAGCGCGAGCGATCTCGGTGGTGGCTGGAGGGCACAAGTTGCGATCATGAACCGTCCGAGCCCGCGATGTGTGAGGAAGTCGATCGAGATGCCAGCCGTCCCCGCCGATCCGACCGTACTGCACCCGATGCCCGAGCAGCCCCGGGTCGTGCTGCTCAAGCCACTGATCACGTCGCCTCTGATCGAGGTGGGGGAGTACTCCTACTACGACGATCCGGATGACCCGACGGCGTTCGAGACCCGCAATGTGCTGTACCACTACGGGCCGGAGAGGCTGGTCATCGGGAAGTTCTGCGCACTCGGCGAGGGGGTGCGGTTCATCATGAACGGCGCCAACCACCGTATGGACGGCCCCTCGACGTTCCCGTTCCCGATCATGGGCGGTTCGTGGGCCGAGCACGTCGATCTGATCACGGGACTGCCCGACCGTGGCGACACCGTGGTGGGGAACGACGTCTGGTTCGGATACCGCGCCATGGTGATGCCCGGCGTCCGGATCGGGCACGGGGCCCTCATCGCGTCAGGCTCCGTCGTCGTCGACGACGTTCCCGACTACGGCGTCGTCGGCGGCAACCCGGCCCGCCTCATCCGCCATCGCTTCGACGACGAGGACATCGCCCGCCTCCTGGCCGTCGCCTGGTGGGACTGGCCGGCCGAGCGCATCACCGAGCACATCCGCACGATCATGTCCGGCAGCCTCGATGAACTGGAGGCCGCGGCCCCGAAAGCCCCGTAGCCACGCCCTGCGGCACGGCACGGCACGACACAGCACCGCACGGGCAGCGGCGGGGCCACTGGGCGCGCCCCCAGTGGCCCCGCCGTCCGCGGTCCCGTTCAGACGGCCAGTGGGGCGACCTTTTCGCGGGCCTGCTTCGGCTCCAGGACGCGTTCGGCCAGGAAGCCGAACAGCAACCCGAAACCGGCCCACAGGACGGCCTGGATGCCGATCGAGGCCACCCGGAACTCCCACAGGTCGGTCGCCGGGAAGCCCTTGGGGGTGTTGTCCCCCTGCGGCAGCACGGCCATCACGACCGCCACGACCGCGACGAAAGCGACACCGGCGGCGATGGAGGCGTTCCAATTCCCCCATGCCGGAGCGAGCTTGCGGCCCAGCAGGATCGCCGCGACGCCCAGCAGGACACTGAGGGCGATCATTCCCACGAACAGGATGGTCCGCTTGCCGATGGTGTCGGGGTTGCCTACGGCAGGCGGGTTCGCCGGGTACTTCAGGATCGGCAGCAGGTAGAGGAGCAGGAACCCGGCCAGCGCGGTGAGCGCCGCCGTGGACCGTGCCCCGAACCGGCCGATACGGCCCAGCGCGAAGCAGAACGCGAGCGCCGCGATGCCGCCGATGGCGACGCCGAAGACGAGCACGCCCGTGGCCAGACCGGCCGTCGACTGCACGCCGCGGCTGACGAGTTCCTCGCCGCCGTGTCCGTGTTCATGGGAGCCAGCCTCCTCGAACGCGATGGCCGCGTCGACGGGGCCTTCCCCGACCAGGAAGGCGAAGACGAAGGCGAGCACGCCGGCGCCCAGGCCGGCGAGCATGCCGCGCACCAGCAAGGTGCGTACGGTGACGGAGTTCATCAAGGACGGCTCCGTCAGTGGCAGGGGAAGCCGAGGAGGTGCCGGGCGTCGTGCACCCACTCGTGCACGCCCTCACCGGAGACCAGGGCGGTGGCGCCCTGCTCGGCGCCGACGAAGTACAGCAGGACCAGCATCAGGACGCCGACGAAGACGGCCCAGGGGGCGACCGCCCGCAGCGGCAGCGGCGTGAGGGTCTGGGTGGTGGGGGTGGGGGCGGCAGTGGACTGCGCCATGGCGAGACCTCCTCGGGAACTACGCGTCCCGCGTCGTGTGGAGCACTCGACGACAGCGTTGGGTCTGACTCACCGCCCCACCTGGCTGGCGGGGTGGCACACAGTGGCGCGACCGTGCCGGGCTTGCACCGGACTTCCGTAGCGCTGTCGTCCTTGTCGCCCCAGATGGTAGGGGCAATGCGCAGTTCGGCCAACATGGCGTACGCCACCTACGATGAACCGACCTCGTGGAAAGGCCCCTCATGACCATCCGGCTCACGCTGCTGCGCGCCGCGGCCCCGACGGAACGCGACGTGCGGTTCGGTGGGGACAGGCCGTTGGACGAGAGGGCCCTGGGACAGGTCCGAGAAATCGCCGGATCGTTGCCGTCGGTCGACACCTGGCTCGCGGCACCTTCCCTGCGGTGCCGGCAGACGGCGCAGGCCCTTGCGGGGGACGCCGTCGCTGTCGAGCCGGCCCTGCGGGACATGGACATGGGCGACTGGCAGGGCCGGAGCCCGGACGAGGTCGCGGCCGATGACGGGACCGGGCTGACTTCGTGGATGTCCGATCCCGAAGCGGCCCCGCACGGCGGCGAGTCGGTGGCGCGGCTGTGCCACCGGGTCTCCGCCTGGCTGGAAGGGCTGCCCGATGACACGGGCCGGGCCCTGGCCGTCGTCGAACAGGCCGTGGCCCGGGCAGCGTTGCTGCACGCGACAGGTGCGCCGCAGCAGTCGTTCTGGCGTGTCGACGTGCCGCCCCTTGCCGCCTTCCAGATCACCGGCAGATCCGGCCGCTGGAACCTGCGGATTCCCACCGTCGGGAGCGGTCAGTAGCCCCAGCCGGAGCAGCCAGTAGCCACAACGCGCCGACGTCAGGAGCCCGGCCGGGTGGCTGAGAGGCCCGCTCGGGCAGCGGCACGGAAGACGTGGGCGGTCATGGTCGCGGTGACCGGCCCCGGCCCCAGCCGGGCCGTCATCTCCTCGATGACGGCGGCCCGGACGGCCGGTCCGTCGTCGTGCGCCTCGACGGCCGCGCGCACGGGTGTCCCGGTGAGGTAGCCGGTGGCGAGGTCGGCGGTCGAGGCGGCCCGGCCCGCAAGCGTGAGCTCCTGCTCGTCCTCGACGGCGAGCCCGGCTGCGGCCAAGTCCGCGGTGACGAGCGCAGGATCGGCGTAACCGTGCGGAACGGTCCGAAAGAACCCTGGCGGGTCCACGGGGAACGCCCGCTCCAACCCGGCCTGCAGCGCGACTTCGAAGCCATGCGTCTCCAGCGGACCCCAGGTGTTGAACAGGAACCGGCCGCCCGTGGCCAGCACCCGGCCGACCTCGGTGAAGGCCGCGACGCGGTCGGCGAAGAACATCACCCCGAACTGGCAGACCACGAGGTCGAAGCTGCCGTCCGGGAACGGCAGCCGCTGCCCGTCGGCCCGCCGCCACACCGCGCCCGGGGCGCGTGCCGACCCGAAGGCGACCATGGCCTCGTTGAGGTCGGTCGCCGTGACGTCGGCCGACGGCAGTGCCGCGAGCAGTCCGGCTGTCAAAGCGCCGGTACCGGCGGCGAGTTCGAGAATCCGCCGAGGATGCAGCGCGGCCGCGCGGGCGGCCAGGTCCTCGGCGAAGGGGCGGAAGACGACCGGGACGAGGTACTGCTCGTACGCGGCCGGCATGGATGCGGACCATCGCCGGTCAGCATGGACTCCAGTCACCTTCCTGACGGTAGCCCCGCACGAAGGGAACGGCTTCCTGGGCGCACCGATGGGCGTGCCTCGGCATGCCTTCGCCCACGGGTCTCACGCGTGAGGCGAGGCACCCTCAATTGACGGCCGCGGAGGGGTCAGCGCCCGGTGAGGCGATCTGTCAGGCGGGACAGCAGAGCGACCGCCTCGCCGAGTCGCTGAATCTCATCGGCGTCGAAGGTCTCGCGGATGGCGGCACCCAGCGCGCCCGCGCGCAGCACGCGTTCCCGTTCGAGGCGGGACCGGCCGGCGTCGGTGAGGTGCAGCAGGAGCTTGCGGCCGTCGTCGGGGTGCGGCTCGCCGCGGACCAGGCCCTCGGCGGAGAGGTCCTTGACCGACTTGGCGGCCGACTGATGGGTGACACCGCGGAGACGGGCGAGGTCGGCCGTCGTCAGAGGGCCGTTCCGGTCGAGGAACCCGAGGATGGCGGCCTCGCCGGGCGGCATGGTGTCGACGGTCCGGGCCGCCCGGACCAGTTCCCCGAGCGTCCGCCGCAGTTCGTCGGCCAGGGCGTCTTCGCGCATGGAGCCATCGTAGCCGCAGCCTCGAAACCATGTTGTACAGTTTAGTTGTACAAATAAGCTCCACGAAAAGGGAGAGGTGAGGGCGATCATGGAACTCACGAAGTTCGGCCACGCGTGTGTGCGGCTGGAGAAGGACGGGCGCCGTCTGGTCATCGACCCGGGCGGCCTGACCGACCCGGAGGCTCTGGAAGGCGCCGACGCCGTACTCGTCACGCACGAGCACTTCGACCACTTCTCGGAGGAGGTACTGCGCCGGGCTGCCGCCGAGCGTCCGGGGCTGCGGATCTGGACCAACTCCGCCGTCTCCGAGCAGCTGGACGGCATCGGCACGCAGGTCGTCACCACGGGGGACGGGGACGCCTTCAATGCCGCCGGCTTCGACATCCGCGTCCACGGGACCTGGCATGCGGTCCTCCACCCGGACATTCCGCGCATCCCCAACATCGGCTTCCTGGTGGACGACACCCTCTTCCACCCCGGCGACGCCCTGACCGTTCCCGGCACGCCGGTCGACACGCTGCTGCTGCCGGTGCACGCTCCCTGGTCCACCGTCGGACACCTGATCGACTACGTACGCGAGGTCGCTCCGCGCGACGCCTACGCCGTGCACGACGGTGCCCTCAACGACGTAGGTACCGCGATGGTCGCGGGTCTCCTGGGCGAGCGGGGCCCCGGGATCCCGGCGCGGTACCGGCGCCTGGCAACGGGCGCGAGCGTCACGATCGACTGACACTGGAGTGCGTCTGCGCGCTGCGTGCATGCCACGCCCTAGGTCGGCTCACCAGGCCCGTGATGTAAAGAACGGGGAACGGGGGAGCAGTGGATCCCCGGGACGGTGGGCGGTACTGCAACGGTTTGAGAGCCTGCTGCACCTGGTGGCCTGCTCCTTTGTATGCACCGTCGAGATCTGTCTGAAATTCCTTGCTGAAACTTGCAAGAGCATCGATGGTGGCTTGAGGATGCGCCGCATGGCCAACCACATGACGCGACAGAGACCTACCTTCATCGCTCTCCCCGCCATCGCCGCTGCGGGCCTCCTGATACCCCTGGCCGGCACCCCGTCCGCGGCGGCGACCGTCGGAGAGCCGGCGCCGCAGTGCGTCGAGTACTTCCAGAGCTGGCGCTACACCGATGTCCAGAACGGCTGCGTCGACGCCGTATCCGTCACGGTCGAGTACACGAACAAGCAGTGGGCCCCGTGCCGCGTGATCGAACCGGGAGGACGGGCCACGTTCGCCGGCTACGGAACGGACGGCAACTACGTCACAGGGCTCCGGACATGCGACCCCAACGCCTGATCCCAGTCACGCGAGACGAAGATCACCACGACGCCCCGCCGAGCTGCCGCCTCGCATCTGAGCTGATCAGCACTTACTTGTCGCGCCAAGGCTTGCCTGGCGCTCCGGCTTGTGTGCAGCTCGGGGAACGATGGCGGGCATAGGTGCGGATCATCGGGGTAGTCGCCAAGCTGTCCGGCGGGAAGGCTGAGGACGCCAAGCCTGGGGAGGTCGAAGCGGCCCCGGCCTTCCCGCCGCATGGCATCAGATCAACGGGGGCGCCGCCCTTTTCGCTGGGTGCCGCAGATGGCTGTGACATCATCCGCCCGAGACTCATGGCTTCCGAGGGGGCGGTCGTGGAACGACCGGACGACCGCACGGCATCGGTCTTGCGCTTCGCGACCGAACTGGTCGCCTGGGTCGCCACGCCTTGGGCGTTGTCCCGGTACTCGTGGCTGCTCGCTGTCCTGTCTGTGGTGGTCCTGATCGGCCTCCCGGCGCTCTTCTCCACCCCGGGAGACAAAGCCCATGTGATCATCCCGGTGCCGGGCTGGGGCACGATTCTGCTGGTGCTGCTCCAGCTCGTCGCAGCCGTGATCTCGGCTTGGCTCGTCTGGCCGACATGGGCCGCGGTCCTGGTGTCCGTGCTCGCCGCGGTCACTCTCGTTACGGAGCGGCTGCGCTGGCGGTGGTTGATCGCGGCCGAGCGACGGCCGGAGTGACGGCGTAGCGGGAAGGGGACTGGGGACAGTGCCTCCGTACCTCAGCGAGCGTGTTGAGCGACAGTAGGGGCTCCCAGGATGCCTGCGGTAGAGCCCCCTATTTGGTGAGCGGGGAGGGGCTCGGGAGGTGAACCTCCAGCACGACTGCCGTACCGGCCACGGTCCGGTCCTCGTGCATGATGATGTGCTGGCCGGTCACGACGTGCGCCCAGTGGGCGGGGGTCAGAGGGACGAGGCGCACCGTGGCTCGGCCACCAGGCTGCAGGAAGGGCATGTCTTCGACCCAGAGCCCGGCGATGCTGACGGAGGTGCTTCCCGCGGGTGAGAGGTTGCCGATGTCCCACATGGGCCGCAGAACACCGTGACCCGGGATGGGCGTTGTCCGCCGGGCCACGGTGGCGGGACGCAACGTCAGGTCTGCCCGGATCATTCCGTTCCTGATCTCGGAACACCGCCAGTGGCACCAGGCCCTGCTTCGCTCAAGGCCGAGCAGCCCAGCCGCTTCGGCAAGCTGCTCCCAGAAGGTCACGGGCAGCGGTAGCCCGTCCGAGAGTTCCTCGAGCAGATTCAACGCGATCTGCCATTCGTCGGCGACGAGATAGTCCCAGACGTCCTCCACCGAGATGTCGTTCTCGGTCGCGACCTCTTGCGGAACGAGAAGGGAAGCCGATTCGAGCAGCTCGGTGACGGTCATGTGGTCATTGTCGAGGAGTCTGCGGGGATTTGCGAGGAAGGGACGAAGGCCATCCAGTCCTCGGCTGCGACGTGGAGGCAGATCGGATCGAGCCGTTGTCCTCGTGCACCCTCAGATCAGGTGACTGCGGACCTGACCGGGTGCATCGTCGCGGGTTTTCGCGTTGCTCGCAGCGCGGGCGATGAGTTTGCGGCTGCCGACCGGTCCAAGCTGGTGACCACTCAGGAAAGGGACACCGCCATGTCGGAGCTTCTGGTCGATTTCATTACATCCCTCGACGGCTACGCGTCGGGTGAGGGGTGGCCCGGATTCTGGGGCCTGGAGGGCCCGGAGTACCTCGGATGGCTCGGGGAACAGCCGAAGGTCACGTACTTGATGGGGGCGAAGACGTACCGCTTGATGTCGGGGTTCGCGGCGGGGGAGGTCCCAGCCGGTCAGGACGAATTCAGGCCCGAGGAAGAGGCGTCCGTCGACGAGCTGACGCAGGCATCGAAGGTGGTGTTCTCCTCCTCCCTGGAGGATCCCCTGACCTGGGCGAACTCCACGCTCGTCCGTGGGGACGCGGTCGAGGCGGTCCGTGCCATGAAGGCGGAGGGTTCGGGCCTACTGAGCACGATCGGCAGCCTCAGCCTGTCCCGATCGCTGCTGCGGGCCGGACTCGTCGACCGCTTCCGGGTGGTGATGTTCCCGGTGATCACCGGGGCCACGGGCGAGGAGCGCATCTACGACGGTTATCCGGATGTCGCCCTGGAGATGATCGACCACCGCACCTTCGACGGCCGCACCCAGTTGGTCGAGTACAAGCCGCGTGTGCTCGAGCATCCGCCGCTCGGCGTCTGAGTCAGTGCGGGACCATCCCGACTCATCGTGCACACGGCCTCACAGGCAGTCGCACCCTGTGCCGTAGAGCAGCAGGAAGAGGGCCGTCACGGCGGTCACGGTGAAACCGGCAGCGGTCAGGGCGGCGAGACTCCGACGCCGCCCTTTCCCCGCTGAGCGGACAGCGTGCCAGCCACCGTAGGCCAGGACGAGACTCAGCAGCCCGACCCCAGCGATCGTGAAGCGAGGGCTGTACGACCAGCTCAGGTAGGCGGTCAGGGCCAGGCAGCCGAGCACGACACAGGCGAGCATGCTGAGGATCACCTCAGTCACGGCTTCTCCCGCGCTCTCCACCAGGAAGTCGCCGACGTCTTTCGCTGCCTTGCGGACCCCCACGGTGTTCCCCCCACCTCCGGCCGAACAGGGCCCGCTCCAAAGGACCCTCGCTGGGCCGGAACGGTTGCCCGTCGACGGCTTCACGGCCTCCCAGCACCACGAGTGAGCCCGCCGCCACTGAGAAGGGCCTCCGCAGGGACGGCCGAAGTCGGACAGCCGCTGCCAGAAAGACCGGCACTCCGCGGCGGCCGCGCCCTACGGTGGGATACATGTCAGAGCCCTCCGTGCGGGACTTCTACGACGATCTGGCCCATGACTACCACCTGCTGTTCCGTGACTGGGACGCAAGCATGGTCTACCAGGCAGAGGTCCTGGGTGGGCTAGTCCGCGAGTGTCGTGGAGCCGGACCACACACCGTCCTGGACTGCTCCTGCGGCATCGGCACCCAAGCCATCGGACTGGCCCTGGCAGGGCACCGGGTCGTAGGCAGTGACCTGAGCCCGGTCGCCGCCGCGCGTGCCGCGGCAGAAGCGACGGCCCGGGGCACCCGGCTTCCTGCCGCTGCGGCCGACATGCGCCACCTTCCCTTCAGAGAAACGTCCTTCGACGTCGTTCTCTGCGCGGACAACTCGCTCACGCACCTGCTCGCCGGGCAGGATCTCCGGGCCGTGCTCCTGGGCATGAGACGGGTGCTCCGAGACGACGGACTGCTGATGATCACCGTCCGGGCCTATGACGAGACACTTCGGACCAGACCCACGTCCACACCACCCCAGGTCTCGCAGACATGCGACGGCCAAGTGATCACATTCCAGCTGTGGCACTGGCATGAAGACGGCGAACGCTACGACCTGGAGCATTTCCAGCTCCTCCCCGCGAAGGACACCTGGCAGGTACGAGTCCGCCGGACCACGCACTGGGCGCTGACATCCCCGCAGCTGACACAGTTCGTGACGGAAGCCGGCTTCACCGACGTCACCTGGCGCAGTCCCGCCTCCACGGGGTACTACCAGCCCGTACTCACCGCACAGCGCGCGCCCTCGGCGCAGTGACCGGTGAGCGTCGCCCGTCACAGCACTGGCTCACGCTGGGGCCGGCGCGGCGCGACTCCGCCTTCCTAGAGGCGAGGAAGGCGTGCGGCCGGCCTCTGGCAGCCGTCCACCGCCGAGCCCAATCTCTACGACTGTCTACGACCCTTACGGCGGCCGCCGCGTCCAGCTTCATGCCGGGTCCACGGCAAGCCCCGCCCAACCGCGAGGCCGCCCTCCTTTCACCGGCTTCCCGAAAGCGCGATGAGTTCGCGAGCCCCTGCCGGTCTATGTATGTCGTGGGCCCGACGGCTTCACGACACACACCTTGCAACCGCTGCCTTGAGGAAGAAGCTGATGACCGACACCACCTGCCACATGTCGATCTCGCTCGACGGCTTCGCCGCCGGGCCCGATCAGAGCCGGGATCATCCGCTGGGCAAGCGCGGACGGGAACTGCACAGCTGGCACATCGGCGATCCGCGCGCGACCGACGCCGACAAGACGGCCACCAGCTGGCTGATGCGCCCTCGGGGCGCCTACGTCATGGGACGCAACATGTTCGGGCCGATCCGAGGCGAGTGGGACGAGGCCTGGGACGGATGGTGGGGTCCCGAGCCTCCCTACCACGCGCCGGTGTTCGTGCTCACCCGATACGCCCACGAACCCATCGAGATGGAGGGAGGGACCACCTTCCACTTCGTCACCGAAGGTTTCGACGCCGCTTACGCACAGGCGCTCGAAGCGGCCGACGGGAGGGGCGTGGACATCGCCGGTGGCGCTTCGACGGTACGACAGGCACTCAACGCCGGCGTGATCGATGAACTCACCCTGGACATCGCACCCGTCCTCCTCGGCAGCGGCGAGAGCCTGTTCGATGGGGTCGAGACCTTCGATTTTGAGCCCGTCGAGGTGCTCCACTCACCGCTGAGCACCCACATCCGCTACCGCAGGCGTAGCGCGGGCTGAGCGGCAGCCGGCTTGCGTGGACGACCGGCCGGCGCCCTCGCCGCGGAAGCGGGCTTCCTCTGACGGGTCGTCGCCAGCCCTGTTTGTATCGATGGTTTGACACAAGTTTTCGCCACAGGGCATCTTGTACCCATCGTTTGGTACAAGGTGCCTTGGGGGATCCTCGCGTGCTCGACATCGTCCCGCTCCAGTCCCGGTTGCTCGACCACGCCGACCACTACGCCCGTTGGTCCGGCCTGGCGATCGGCATCGAGGTCGCACGGCAGTTGCTCACGATAGAGAGCGGGGACATCACGACGCCCCTCGTCCTGGCCGTCACCGCGTTCGGGTTGTGCGCGGTGGCAGGGGTCCTGATCGGCGACGCCCTGACGCTGCGCCCTCAGGAAGCGGTCCGCACCGCCAGCCTCGCCCCGCGCCTGGTGCGCGACCACGTGCCGCCACGGATGACGCCCCTGCTTCTGCTGGAGGCGGGCTCCCTTCTCGTACTGCTGATCACGGGGGCTGTGACGGCATCCTCCGATCGTGACCGGGCAGGCGGGGCGGGGCGCGTCATGGAGGTTGTCTGTGACGGGGTGCGTTCCTCCGTCGGTCCCTGGCCCGGGCTGTACTACAGCGGCCCGATGTTCGGTGCCCTCGCGGTCGCGACCCCTGCCTGCGTCTGGGCGCTGCGCCGCATCGCCTTCGGGCCGGGCGACCACCAGCAGCGCCGCGACCGCGCCTGGGCCATCGTGGGGGCCTGGGGGCTGCTGGTGTCGTGTCAGGTGCTCCTCGTGGTGCTGACGTTCCTGGTCGCGCTCATGGACGGGCCCTGCGCGGGTCCGCTGGGCGCGGTCACCGTCGTGGTGGTCTGCCCCCTGGGCCTGCTGAGCGTGTTCACGTTCGGATGGTCTCTGCTGACCGTGGTGGCGCCGCGGGCGGTCGACGACGATGTGGCGGGCGAGGGGAGTGCCGACGATGAGTGACCGTGCCGTCCGCGTCGACACCACCAGCCAGGTACCGCCGTACGAGCAGATCCGCGCCCAGTTGGCGGCGCTCATCCGTACCGGCCGGCTGGCCGAGGGAGAACGCCTGCCGACCGTTCGCCAACTCGCCACCGACCTTGGTCTGGCACCGGGCACCGTGGCGCGTGCCTACCGCGAGCTGGAGGCCGCGCGATTGATCCGGACCCGCCGTGGCGCGGGCACCCGGGTGGCCGAACTCCCCGCTGCGCACGGGCACGACGCCCATCAACTCAGCACGCTGGCACGGGACTTCACCTCGGCGGCCCGTGCGCTCGGAGCCGGCACCGAGGACATCCTGACGGCCGTCCACCACGCTCTCGACTCGCAGTCCGAACCCATCACGGCCCCGGACCGCAGCAAAACCGAGACCGTCAACCCGACGGAGGCGTCGGCGACCATCCCGGGCATGGGAGTCCGTGGCAGGTGAAGTCGACGGCTACTACGGGCTGAGCAAGGCACACGCCGCTGGCGGGGATTGAGCCCCCAAGTCCCTGGCCGTAGTAGGCGTTCGGTACGGTGAGCCGATGTGCCGCTACGCCATGACCTCCTACAAGCTGCACTACGTGTGCATCTCGTGCCGGGTCAGCTTCAAGCGGCAGGACGGCCCACGGCGGGAGCACCTGTGCCCGACCTGTTCTCAGCCCCTCATCTGCGCCGGCCACGACTTCGCTCCGCCGCGAAGGCGTAACGTCCGCGGTTGGTCTGTGGTGGCTGCGGTGTTGGGAGCGGGGCTGCGCTACGAAGGACTGTCGGTCTGCGGGTGTGGCAAGGAACCCAAGTATCGTCCACGGACACGCGCTGAACTGCGGGCCCGTCGGTCTGTCGCTGCGAGGCAGGGCCTGCCGCTGTCCGAGGCGTTGTCCCGACCGGACCCTCTCACCCCGCTGACGGGCTGATCTCGCATCCGGGCCTGTACGGTCCGGGAGGCGCCGGGCGTGGGACCTGTTCCGTCAGTGGCCGTCCAACTGCCTGGCCGGCGTGGGCCCGGAGTCCCGCCCTCGCCATGTTTGCCCGTCCGACGCGACGGCCGACCCCTTGCCAGGGCCAGGTCGAGAAATAGTGAGCGCGCGTCACAGGCCGTTCAGAACTCGCTCGAGTGCGGCTCGGCCTACAGGTCCCCAGTGGGGCTTGCCGCCGGGAAGGCCCCGATCTCCGTTCTGGCCCATGAGCATCAGGAAAAGGCTCTTCATGGCGGCCAGTCCACGGGCGCGCCGGATCGCTGCCTGATCCGCATGGGCGTACGTGCCGAAGAATCGTGAGGCCGCGCCCGCCGGCAGCAGCACCCATGCCGCGGCGAGGTCCCAGGCCGGGTCGCCGGCGCACAAGGCACCGAAGTCGACGATGCCGGCAAGCGTTCCGTCCGACACGACTACGTTCGCGGGATGCAGGTCACCGTGCACCCACACCGGCGGCCCCTGCCACTCAGGGGCCGCGACGGCATCGCCCCAGACGGCCTTCACCTCGTCGGCGACGCCGCCGGGGACAACGGCGTCGAAGAAGTGGTCGAAGCCGTCGGCGCACGCCTTGAGGGGCGTGCCGAATTCCGAACTGATCGGCGCTTCGGCGGGCGCCTCCACGTGGAGCGCCCGGAGAAAGCCCGCCAGTGCGTCGGCCGCGTGGGTGCTACGGCTGATCGAACTGTGGTCGAGAGGCTCGCCCGGCACCCATGTCATGACAGTCCAGTGCTTGGGGTAACGCTCGGACGGTTCGCCGCATCGCACCGGTGTCGGTACCGGCAGCGGAAGGAGCGGAGCCAGCACGGGCAGCCAGAGTCGCTCCTTGAGTTGGAGCTCGGGGGTCGGATGCATGCGTTGGACGCGCACCGCCAACTCGTCCCCGAGACGCCACATTTGGTTGCCCCAGCCGCCCGGCACCTCCCGGATGGCCAGCCCTGCAAGGTCCGGGTGTTGATCCCGGAGCAGGTCGCGAACCAGGTCCGCGGTGATCTCGATGTTGGTCATGCGAAGCACAGTACTGAGGCCGCGGACGGGGGAACGGCTGCGAACAGTGAGGAGGCAACCGACGCCATCCATGCCTGCTCCGTCCGCCACTCTATTGGGAGGCTTCAGCCGCCGACCCCGGCTTCCCATTTGCGACGGCGCAATACGTAGTCGCTGAAGAGGTGGCCGCACCGGTCGAGCAGTCCCTCCACCTCCACGTCACCCCGCCGCTCGCCCGGCGACGGACGCCAGCGCTGCACTGACTGCGCGGCCCAGGTGCGCACTTTGATGTCCGAGTCCTCGAGCAGACCGACGGCCGCGCGCAGCGCCACGACGCCGCCGCGCGCGTCGAGCAACCGGAAAGCGCCGAGGCGGACGTGGCGCGGCCGCTCGGCCAACCCGCCTGCCGGTCGCATGATGTGTGAGTCGCGGTTCAGCGTGCGAGCCGGTGAGCGAGGCCGAGCAAGTCGGCCACGGCCAGCACTCGCCCGTCGAAGCCCGGGAGAGGGACATGGAGTGGTCGGCTCCAATCGGTGGGGATGGCATCCAGCCCGTAGTAGGCGCCCGCGATGCCACCGACGACGGCGGCGACTGTGTCCGTGTCACCGCCGAGGTCGATCGCCGCGCGTATCGCTTCTTCGAAGCTGCCGGTGGTTCGCAGGGCCCAGACCGCGGAGCCCAGGCAGGGCCAGACAGCACCGTTGAACTCGGTCGCCTGATCGGGGTGCCAGTCTGGCGCGAGCACTGCGGAGTAGCGGCCGCGATGGTCCGGGTGGACACGAGTCAGGATGTCCGGGAGGGCAGCGAGGGGATCGATGTCCTCGAGTGTCACGCGGATGAGTTCGTGGAAGATCGCGGCGCCTTCCCAGGCCGCACGGTCGCCATGGCTGAGGGCGGCGATGCGGCGGGCCGCGTCCATGGTGACGTCTCGGCCGGCGAGGGCGAAGTAGACAGCTGAGGTCGATGCCCGCATCAACGAGCCGTTGCCAGCCGCTCTTTGATTGACCTGGAAGTGCATCGCGGCGGCGAGGTCCCAGGGCATGCCGTTCGTCAGGACGTCTTCGGTCTGCAAGCCGATGTCCTTCGGTTCCGCTGTCGCC
The DNA here is from genome assembly GCF_042731455.1 of Streptomyces sp. NPDC059852. Taxonomy (NCBI): domain Bacteria; kingdom Bacillati; phylum Actinomycetota; class Actinomycetes; order Kitasatosporales; family Streptomycetaceae; genus Streptomyces; species Streptomyces sp. NPDC059852. Next base: position 262,537 of record NZ_JBHWJK010000007.1, read on the forward strand.
CATCGCTGGAAGCGGGCGAATATGTCGGGCAGATCCAGTCCGCCGCGCTCCAGTAGCGACTCGGCGACCAGCACTGCCATCTGGGTGTCGTCGGTGGCCTCGCCGGGGTCCCAGCCGCCGCCTCCACACATCTCGCCACCGGCGCCTGCAATGGGGAACCGTGCCGAGAATGCGCCCGGGGGACCGAATTCGAACGGTCCGCCCAGCGCGTCACCCACCGCCGCGCCGATGACCGCACCGGCGGCCCGCTGCATCCGTTCCGACCGTTTCATCCGCGCAGGCTATCCGTGCCGCATCAACCGGGCACACGCCTATTTCCATGGCCTGTCCGATCTGTCGGCGACGAACGCGTCGCGTGGGCGGGGCGACGCCGACCCCGAGCTGACTCTGTTCAGCTTCCGGCGAGCGGGACGACCATGCCCTCGGGCGATCCCGCGGCGGACGTACCACCACGATCCACTTCGCTGCGGACAGCCAATGCCGTCCGCTCGCGTTCCACCTCACGCCCGGCCAGGCCGGTGACGCACCCGCGTTCTCCGAGGTTGTGGCCCGCTTACGAGCGCCGCGGCCGATCGGCGGACCCAGGACCACACCAAGGGTGGTCCTGGCCGACAATGCCCACTCGTCCCGTGCGATCCGCACCCATCTGCGCCGGCGCGGGCTCCACGCGGTGATTCCACAACCTTCCGACCAGGCCGCGAACCGCAAACGGCGCGGCCGTCACGGTGGCCGCCCGCCGGCCTTCGACCGCGATGCCTACAAGCCGCGCAACACCGTCGAGCGGTGCATCAACAGGCTCAGACAGTGGCGCGGCCCGGCCACCCGATACGACAACACCGCCACCATCTACCTCGCCGGCCTCCACATCGCAGCCATTTTCCTCTGGCCAGCGCGACGATCCGAAGGGAACGGCCTAGGCGACGCCGTGGCTACGGCGAGAGTCTCCGGGAGGCGGCCCGGCCTGCCAGGTTACGCCCAGCACAAGCTGCGGTCGGGCGGACCCGAGCGGACCGGAACAGTCGAAGACGAAGACCCCGTTCGGGTGGTGTTTGAGTTGAAACGGTCGGAGACGTCGGGGTACTCGGCGGCCGCGAGACGCACACGCCGGAACGGAGAGTAGCCATGGTGTACGGCACGAGTGCCCGGGAGGTCGTGGACGCCCTGAAGGACGTCGACTTCCCGGCGACCAAGGACGAACTGGTGGAGGCGGCCCGCAGGACGGGCGGCGGATCGAAGGAGGTCGTCGCGGCGCTGCGCGCCATCCCACCGGACGAGTACGAGAACAAGGACCAGGTGGCGCGGTCGGTACGGGTGGACCCCGCCTCCGACCTCGACCTGAGTCCCGCACAGCGTGCCGAGCAGGCACGCAAGGGCGGCAGGCCGGGCCAGTCCCAGCATCTGCGGGACGCGCCGAAGCCGCCGGTCCAGGAGGAACTGGACAGCTGACACGAACTGGAGGAACGGCAGAGCACGAGGATGGGAGAGCCCCCATGGTCCGCAAGAAGATGGAAGGCAATGAGGACGAGCGCAGGGCCGCGGCCCGTGAGGCGGTGGCCGCCGGGGAGAACCCCAGCGCTCGCAACGAGACCACCGGCGCCTCCAAGCAGCGGACGCATCTGCGCCACGGCGGTTCCGTGACCCACGAGGACCGGATCGCGGCGAAGCACCGTGGCAAGCAGCAATGGCGCCCCGGCGATCTGGCCGAGGAGCCGATCAAGGACCCGACGGCCGCGGGACCGGAACGGACGTTTGTCGAGGGCGAGCGGCACGATTACACCCCGGAGCATGAGCGCGTGTTCCAGGCGGTGACGGCGGCGCAGGAGGAGCACGACGGTGATGCCGTACTCCTGGACGACGTAGCCCGGCAGGCGGACATGCCGCCGACCGAGACACGGGCGCTCCTGCACGATCTGACGCGGGTGCACCGCCTGGTGACGGAACTGGCGGGAGTCGACACCCCCGACATGGGCCCGCGCTGGGAGACCAAGCCTCGGCTGTGACCAACGCTGGCGGGTCAAGCCAGCGCGGCGTCCTGGCCCGGGAAGCGGGCGACCGTGACGGGGCCGGGATCGTCTCGGTCAACTCGACGGCGCACATGCGTGCCGGCACCGAATTCGACGACCTGCGCTTCGAGCGGCGCCGCTACAACCCACAGAAGGTGTACGCACAGCCGAAGACGGTGAACTCACGCTTCGCCGTTAAGACGATCCGGTTGCGCGTGTCCGGCCTCGTGGCCAACTGAGCGCCTGTGGAACGTCTCCATCGACATGCTCCGCCTCTGATCCTGCCGAAGCGGCGGCAAGGTGCAGGGTTCGACCTCTGAGGCTGCCATGCGTCAACGCAGGATGTCGGCTTGCCCGCATATCTGCCCAGGCCGGTTGCGGTGGGATCACGGTTCGGCGCGTGCGGGCGGTCACGGCTTCACGGTGATGCCGCACCCGTGATCGGATGGCCCATGATCAGTGGGCAGCGGCTCGGGGGGCGGGCCGTGCAAGAGGGGGAGAAGCCTGATGTCGGCCATCGCCGAAGAGACCATACAGCCGTGCCCGGAGTGCGATTCGGAGATCCGCGGCGACAGCCGGTTCACCCTCTGGTGCACCGCGTGTGACTGGAACGTGGACCCCGCTGCGCCAGAGCCGGACCTGGGGCGGCTCGAGCGGGCCGGCCGCGCTCTGGCCCGGCGGCACGGCGAGCAGTTGCTCACCGAGATGCTCAGCGGATCCGACGGGCGCCCGCGGCGTGACGCTTCGGCGGTGGCGGCCACCGTGCTCGCCTCGGCCGTACACGGCATCACAGTCGCGTTGGCGGTCGGTGGTGTGTGGTGCATGGTGGCGGGCTGGGGCGGCGCCGGCATCGTGGCGGGGCTGGTTCTGCTGGCGCTGGCCTGGCTGCTCGCCCCGAGGCCCGGCCGCCTGCCCGAGGGCCGGCCCGTGCTGCTGCGGGCCGACGCACCCGAACTGTTCGCCCTGGTCGACGACGTGGCCCGAGCGGTCGGCACGCCAAGCGTGCACGCGATCGCCGTGAACGGCAGCATCAACGCCGCCGTGACGACGTACGGGATACGCGGTCGGCGGCTGCTGATACTGGGCATGCCGCTGTGGGAGATCCTCACCCCCGAGGAGCGGATCGCGCTGCTCGGCCACGAGCTGGCCCACTACGCCAACGGCGACCTCCGCAACGGCCTGGTGGTGGGCAGCGCGGTGCGTTCCCTGACGGTGTGGCACGACATCGTCCGGCCGATCGCGCACCCGACCGGCCTGGAACTGATCGTCAACGCTCTCTACGTGCTGCCCCGCCTGGTGATCGGGGGACTGCTGATCCTGCTCCTCCGCCTGACGTCCAGGGCCGGTATCCGGGCCGAGTACCTCGCCGACCGCATGGCCGCCCATACCGCCTCCACACCAGCGGCCGTCGGCCTCATGGACCGCCTGCTCGTCACCGAATCACTCGGTGTCTGGCTGCGCACCGAAGCCAACCGTGCCGCTCTCCGCGGACCCCGCTCCACCCGAAACGCGGCAGAGCGCGCCGACGAACTGTGGGAACGTCTCACCGCGTACGTGGCATCCATCCCGGAACACGAGTACGAAAGGCAGCGCCGAGCGGGAGCCCGGCGTGGACACCAGGTCGACGCCACACACCCGCCGACCCACCTGCGCCGCGCCGCCCTGCTCGCCGGCCAATCCGAAGCAGCCGATGCAGCCGCGGTGACGCCGCAAGCCCACGAGAGCGACGTGATCGCCACCGAACTCGCCACGGCCCGCTCCGAGGTGGCCCGACGCCTGCTGCGCGGAGCCCTCGACGACTGAGCGCCGCTCGGCGGGGTCGGGGGAGAGACCGGTGTCCGGCCGGGTGATCGTGCCCCGATGAGCGGCGGCCGACCCCGTGGGTCAGTCATGGGTCTGTGCTCAGGTTTGGTTCGGCGTGCACGCTGCCCAGTGGAGTTGCGCCGCGGCCCGTACCTGGCGGACCGACGCCGCCTTCGAGTACGGACTGACCCACCTGGCCACCGCCCTCACCTCACCGGCGTGACACCGGCCTGCCGACGCCACTGGCTGCCGTCAGGTCCTGCCATCGGGGCAAGGGTCGAGAGCTGCGGGTGTGAGGTGGCTCAGCACCCAAGTTCGGTTGCTGTTCCGGTTCACGAAGGCGACCGTCACCGCGTCAGCTTTGCGGCGGCTGCTGGGTCCTGCCGGTCGTGCGGGTGGCGTGCAAGGAGGCCAGGAGCTCGAGCCGGTCCGCGTCCGCGCTGCCTACTTCGGCGGTGAAGACCAGCATGACCGGCCCGGGCCGGCCGGGCAGCGGATAGGTGTCCCAATGGAGGTCGATGTCGCCGACCTCCGGGACCCTGAAGGTCTTGAGGCCGGTGACGGACGCCCGGACGTCATGCCTGGCCCACAGCCGCCGGAACTCGGCGCTGCGGATGCTCAGTTCACCGACGATCGCGGTGGCGCGCGGATGCGTCGGGTCGGTCGCGACGGCGGCACGCATCATGCCGATGTAGTCCAGCGCCTGCCGCTCCCAGTGCGGGCAGGCCCGCTCGGACATCAGCGACTCGTCGAACATCAGCAACAGCATGTTGAGCCGATCGGGCGGGTGGTCGTCGGGGCTGCCGAGCAGCGCTTCCGCCATCGTGTTCCAGGCGAGCAGGTCGAGGTGGCGGCCGAGGACGACCGCCGGGGTGTCCATGACCCGCAACAGCCGCCGTGTGCTGTCCGGGACCGTCTCCGGACCACGGTCGGCCACGGCGGGCACGGGCCGGCGGACGGCATGGGCCAGGGTGAACAGATGGCGGCGTTCTTCGTCGTCCAGACCGAGCGCGTCGGAGAGCGCGTCCAGGACGCCGTCGGACGGGCGGACCTCCCGGCCCTGTTCCATCCGCTGGTAGTAGTCGGTGCTCAGCCCGGCCAGCAGGGCGAGCTCCTCACGCCGCAGTCCGGTGACCTTGCGCCGCCCGCCCGGCTCCAGCCCGACGTCCTGCGGGCGCAACCGGCCGCGCCGGGCACGCAGGAAATCACCGAGCTCACGAGCGTAGGGATGCGTCATGTCAGGAGTGTCCCTCCTCCAGAGGCGCTCAAGGTAGGTCCGGCGGACCTAGGCAACCGGCGACGACCGAACAAGCCCGCATTGCTCTTACGGTCGCCGAACCAGCACACCGGACACCCCCAGCGGCAGGAGCAGCAGATGAGCGAGATGAACGATTGGACCGCCGACCGCATCCCCGACCAGCACGGCCGGGTCGCCGTCGTGACCGGCGCGAACTCCGGGCTCGGCCTGGTCACCGCCACCGAACTGGCCCACCGCGGCGCCCACGTCGTCCTCGCCGTCCGCAACACCACCGCCGGCGGGAGGGCCGCCCACCAGATCGGTGGCGACACCGAGGTGCGCGAACTCGACCTGGCCAGCCTCGACTCCGTGCACGCCTTCGCCGCGAAACTCACCGCCGACCACCCCGTCATCGACGTGCTCGTCAACAACGCCGGCGCGGTACTCCTAGGCCCACGCCAGACCACCACCGACGGATTCGAACTGCATCTCGGCACCAACATGCTCGGCCACTTCGCCCTGACCGGCCTGCTGCTGGACAACCTGTCCGCGGCGCGGCAGCCCAGGGTCGTCAGCCTCAGCTCGATCACCCACAAGAACGCACACCTCGACTTCGACGACCTCATGTACGAACGCGACTACCGGGCCCCCGCCGCCTACGGCCGGTCGAAACTCGCCACCACCGTCTTCGGCATCGAACTGGACCGCCGCCTGCGTGCCGCTGGATCAGCCATTGTCAGTGCGCTGGCCCACCCCGGCCTGACCCGCACCAACCTGACCCCACGCGCCTGGGAACACCGCGGTCGCCTGGGCCGGCTCATGGCGGCATCCGGCCTGCTGGTCACCCAGCCGGTCCAGCAAGGCGCGCTGCCGCAACTGCGCGCCGCGACACAACCCGGTGTGCGCGGCGGCCAGTTTTTCGGGCCGTCGTCCCTCTGGGAGACGCGGGGGAGTGTCACCGAGGTCCGGCCCAGCCGCGAAGCCGCCGATCCGGCCGTAGGCAGCCGGCTGTGGGCCGCGGCCGAGGAACTGACCGGCGTCCGCCCCGTCTGACCGGCAGATTCATCCCCCGCCTGGACCGCGCCGCGTGCGGGCCGCCTCTTCGGCACGTCGTCGGGTTTCGCGTATGTGGTGGTCGATGGAACGGGTGAGGGCGAGCGCGCCCTGTGGGTCGTCGGCGTGGAAGGCGACGCGGCGCAGCAGTAGCACGCTGTCGAGCACGATTCCTTCGCGCGCGAGTACGAAGAGGAGGGTGAGGAGGGCACTTCGGGCGTTGCCGTCGTCGAAGGGATGGAAGAAGCAGACGTCGAGGTAGGCGCGAGCCGCCCGTGCGGTCAGCGCGAGAGAGTGGGGGGTGCTCTCGGAACTCTGGGCGAGGCAGGCGTCAAGGCGGGCTCGGGTGTCGCCGGCGATGCCGTAGCGTTCGCGGCCGCCCTTGGCGAAAGCGGGCAGGCTGCGGAACGGCGGCAATGTGGCCGTGTCGAGGACGCGTTGGTGCCAACGCTGGATGAGGGCGAAGTCCAGCCGGGCACCGCGTGCTGCGTCGGCCCGAGTCAACTCCAGGGCGGTGAGCAGGTTCCGCCCGCGGGCGGGATCCAGGACGGCGTCGAAGGTGCGGATCTCGTGCGCCATTCCGTCGCGCACCGGCGTCACCGGTGCGCTCCCGGCGCTGTCGGGGGCCTCGTGCCACGGCACGGCGTCCCGCACGGCGAGCCAGCGCTCGAGGTGGTCGGGCGGCGTCGGCGGGGCGGTCGTTGCGGCCGCGCCGGGACGTACGGCGTCAGCGATGCGTTCGGCGATGTCCTCCACAAGCGCAGGGTCCGGGCCGGTCCAGCTCTTGAACCGGCCGCCGATCGCCTGCTCCACCAGGTGTGCGGCGTCGTCGGCCGGGACGCCCCAGCGGCTGAGGAACCAGCTCAGCACCTGATGACAGTGCCCGTACCAGCCGCTGCCGCAGCCCGTGCGGTCGGTGACGTGCAGGATCAGCGTGCGGGCGGTGCGGTCCCACAGGATCCGGTGATCGTCGATACCGGCCAGGTCCAGCGGGTACGCCTCGAACCAGGCGGCAAGGCGTTCCAGCCACTCCCGCCATTCCCGGAGCGCCGCGGTCACCCGGTCGAGGGTTTCGTCCGGGGTGGTGACCGAGTGCAGTGGCGAGCACCAACTGCCGACCGGCCCTCCGTCGAAATCCCCTTCATCGTGTGCCCACCGCCAGCCGACGACCCAACGGCCGTAATACTCGGCCAAGGCCTGGGTCATCGCGTCGGCCCAGGGCCTGGCCTCCTCCCAACCCCAGTCGTACAGTGCCTGCTCGCCCGCGGCCACGTCGGGACGTCGGGGAACCCGGCCGGCCGGCCCGAGCGACCTGACCAGGCATGCAGCAGCCCCGCTGTCGAACGGATGACGGGCTGGGTCGACCTCGGCCCAGGACAGATCGCGGGGTGACAGCTCCTTGAACACCGCGCAAGTCTCATGTCTCACCGGCACCGGCTCAACTGGATTGCCGAGCCGTTCCGGATCCAAGGCTCTCGCCGCGCCGCCTGTCGGCAACTACGGTGCTGGGGTGACTGATCTTGAAGTAGTGGCACATGCGCTGGTCGGCGGTGGACGCCGTGTCGAACGGTTGAGATGTCATCCGCGGCTTCCACTGGTGGCCTGCTGGGACTCGGAGCGTCCAGCAGTACACATCTGGGACTGCGGTGGCGGCCGACTGCGTGAACTCGGATCCGTGTCCCTGTCGACGAACGCCTACGGGGACGCCTTGGGCCGGGAACGGGCATCGCGGACGCCCGCGGTGGCGTGGCATCCGGACCGGCCGCTGCTTCTCGTGGCAGGGGAATGCGGACTAAGGCAATGGAGTCCCGCTGGGGTCACCGAACCGGAAATGGCTCCGACTGCCGCCTCCTACCGCAGTGTGGCTTTCAGCCCGGACGGACAGACGCTCTGGGGCTCACCGTCGTTTCGCGACGAAGGTGGCGACTGGAAAAGCTCGGACGTCATCGACCTCACCTCCGGAACCATCGGTCCCGGACCCCGCTGGGACATTGGGGTCGCGGAGCATCCCGGGGGCGGGCTCGTCGCCATGCTCGCCAGCGACCAGGGGGCCACGCACTGTCTCTTCGCGCGCGTCGATCAAGGGATGGCGCCTGCCGTGATGCGGCCGCTGCGCCGGGCACTGATCCTGGACTGTGACGGCTACGAGACTCCGCTCTTCAGTGCGGACGGACGACATATGGCGGTCCGTGGCAACGCGTACGGCAACTCGGTGGAGGTGTTCGAGTTCCCCTCGTTGCGTCGGGTCCTGGCCACGACCCTCGGTGACCCCAGCCCGGGATATCCGTACCCGCAGGAGTGGCTCGACCAGATGAAGGCCTGGTCACGTCACAACATCGCCTTCGGACCGCAACCGGGCGTGCTGTGGATCGCAACGCCCGCGGGTGTACTGGTCGAGGTGGACGTCGAAACGCGGGAAGCGGTCGAACACGATGTGCTGACCGGGGCCCCGTTGTCCGCGCTGGCCGCCACGGCGACCGGCGAACTTCTCGTCGCCGGCCGTGACGGAGAACTGGTGCTCATATCGGTGCTGAGCAGCTCCACGCAGACACCCATCACGACCAGTGATGCATCCAGGAATGCCTCGAGGACTGCGGCCAGGGCGTTCTTGGAAGCCACCGCCGAGGTTCCGGCCGACGGCGCCGACTTGGAGACGTGCCGTCTCCTGACCGACGGAGACCGCACATGGGAATCAGACGATCTGGCCAGGGTAACCACGGCCGACGCAACAGACCCCACCTGGCTTCGACTTCAAGCCGACATCAATAAGGCACGGATTCAGAGCGAATAGGCCTTGGGGAAGGAGAGGCACCCTCTGCGGTGGTACGGCGGTGCCTCGACACGCCACGCTCGACAGCCCCCTACGGGCAGGCCGGGGTGGCCTGCCCGTTGTGGGGTGAGGGGTGGGGTTAGCTGGTGCTGCAGGAGACGGTTGGCCAGGTCCAGGTTCCGTTGGTCTGGATGGTGGTGCCCCAGTTGTTGCCGTTGCCGTTGGGCTTGGCGACGAGGGTTTGTGCGTCGGGGTAGCTGGCGCTGATGTTCCAGGTGGCCAGGACCTTTTCGGGTGAGGGCACCTTCATCGTGACGGTCCAGTTGTTGGATCCGCTGACGGAGACGTTGAGGTTGTAGCGGTCGTTGTACTTGTCGCCGGCCGACAGCGTCGCCGTGCAGCCGCCACCGCCACCGCCGCCACCACCGCCACCTCCGGAACTGCCATCAGGTGCGACAGCGCGGCCGGTGCTCGGGGAGATCATGCCGGCGCATAGGTTACGGCTGGCCAGGGACTGTGCGATGCGGGGGATCGCGGCGAGCGTGTTGGCGGGCCACTCGTGCATCAAGATGACCTGGCCGTTGGTGAGGCGGCCGACGGCTTGCACGATGGCGTCGGTGCTGGCGTTGTTCCAGTCCTGGGAGTCGACATCCCAGAGGACTTCGGTGAGGCCGTAACGGGATTCCACCGACCTCAGCGTCGAGTTCGTCTCGCCGTACGGAGGGCGGAACAGTTTCGGTGTGCCGCCGCCTGCCGAGGCGATGGCCTGCTGGGTCCGGGAGATCTCGGAGTCCATATGGGACTGGCTCTGCTGGGTCAGGTGGGGGTGCGTGTAGCTGTGATTGCCGACCCACATTCCAGCGTCGACCTGTGCCCGCACTTGAGCGGGGTAGGCAGCCGCGTATTGGCCCTCATTGAACATGGTGGCTCGGAGACCATTTTGTTTCAGGGCGTTGAGCAGGGCGGGGGTGTGGTCGTTGGACGGTCCGTCGTCGAACGTGAGGGCGACGTAGCCGTTGCAGCTGGCTGCTTGAGCCGGTGCGGCACTTCCTGCGACAAGCGAGCTGGCCATGAGCATCCCGGCGACAAGCGCGTAACCAGTGGTGATGGCTGTTTGTGGCTTCCGGAGTCTGAGAGGCACGAGGCGTTTCCCTCCTGGGGGTACGGGCAGGCCGGGGTGGCCTGCCCGTTGTGGGGTGAGGGGTGGGGTTAGCTGGTGCTGCAGGAGACGGTTGGCCAGGTCCAGGTTCCGTTGGTCTGGATGGTGGTGCCCCAGTTGTTGCCGTTGCCGTTGGGCTTGGCGACGAGGGTTTGTGCGTCGGGGTAGCTGGCGCTGATGTTCCAGGTGGCCAGGACCTTTTCGGGTGAGGGCACCTTCATCGTGACGGTCCAGTTGTTGGATCCGCTGACGGAGACGTTGAGGTTGTAGCGGTCGTTGTACTTGTCGCCGGCCGACAGCGTCGCCGTGCAGCCACCACCGCCACCACCTCCGCTACCGCCGCCACCACCGCCAGTGCCGCCACCACCGCCGGAACCACCTTCGCTGACGGTGATGTTGGAGTTGCCGCTGCTCTGGTAGCCCTCGGTGGCCATGATCATGTAGTTGAAGCTGCCGAGGTTCATGCCCTTGCTCGCCCAGGCATCGAAGTGGTTGCCGGTGGTGATGGTGCCGCCGGTCCGCTTCGACTGCCTGACACTCCAGTACTGCTGGAAGGTCTTGGTGCCCTCGATCGACGGCTGGTTGACGCGGGTGGTCTCGTAGATGTCGTACGTGCCCCCGTCACTGGTGACGGTGCCCTTGAACGTGCCCGTGGGCCGGAAGGTGCCCCAGTTCTCGACGATGTAGTACTCGACGAGCGGGTTCTGGGACCATCCGTACAGCGCCAGGTAGGCGTTGCCGGACGGGTTGAAGCTGCCGGAGTAGTTCACCGTCTTGCGTCCGCCGGTGCTCCAGCCCTTGCCGCCCACGAAGTTGCCGACGTTGCTCCACTGGTAGCTGTAGTTGCCACCGGAGCCCAGGTTCATGGACACCGAGCCGCCGCCGTCGCTCCAGTGCGAGTAGTAGTAGCCGTTGTTGGTGCCGGTCTGGTTGGTGGTGATGGTGGTGTCGGCGCTGGCTGTGGCCGGCAATGCCACCGCTGCGATGACGATCGCGAAGGCACAAAGCCTGCTGAAGAGGGAGAGCAGACGCTTCCGATGCCGGGGAGGGGGGCTCCCGACAGTGTGAGCGGATGAGTGGTGCATGCCTTTCCTTCCTGGGGTGGGGACTTGCAGGAGGAAGATCACGGATGCTGCGCGGAAGACCACATCCGCGCCGATGGGCACGTTCGTTGGGTGCAGCCCTGGGGCCTGGGCGAACGGTCTGGACGTTCGGATCGATATAGGCACCGTTCCTGAGGAGCCCCGGTCGACTGCGAGGGCCGAAAGTGAAGCACTCGGTCGACAGACACCAGGGGCCCCCGTTGTTACGGAGACGTTTCGAACGCTGGAGAGTATGGGCGCGGTTCAAGCGCACAGTCAATGACAAAGTTTCCGAAAGATTCTCGAAATATGAATCGGCTGACCGGGGAGCCGTGTTCGAATGTTTCGATATGCCGGGAGGGCGCGATGAACGCCCAGGTGAAACTGGGCCGGGTGTGGTGGGGCGTCGGGGGCGGGGCCCGTCAGATGATCCAGCGTCGCTCGGAAGCCCGTAGCTGTGATGCCACTCTCGGGGAGCGTCGGCACCGAAGTAGTCGGGACTCACCAGAGGAGCGCACCAATGATGGAAGCGACACCTGCCCTGCTTGAACGCCTCCTTGCGGCCGATCTGAGCGATATCGTCGCGGTCGAGCCGGCTGCGGGGGGCTTCGCCGCAACGTCAGCCCTCGTGCGCTGTGGTGACGGCACGTCAGTATTTGTCAAGGCGTTCGGTGAGCCACCGTCGGACGACGCCTTCCCCGCCGAGGCGGAAGGGCTCACCGTGCTGCGTGAGGCCGGCGGTGTGGACACGCCCGACATCATCCGTGTGGACCGCGACTTGCTTGTGCTGTCCGTGCTGCAGCCGAGGCCTATGACCGGGGCCTTCTGGGAGCGGCTCGCGCATGTGCTTGCCCACCTGCACACCACCACTCGGCACCCCAGATTCGGGTGGCACCAGGACAACTGGCTGGGGCGCCGTCGGCAGATCAATACCTGGGAGGACGACGGCTTCGAGTTCTTCGCCCAGAACCGCTTGTTGCGCTGGCTGGGCGAGCGTCGCGTTCAAGAGGCGCTGGATGCCGCCGACCGGCTGGCGCTGGAGCGGCTGTGCGAGCGGTTGCCTGAGCTGTTGCCGACCCAACCCGCCTGTTTGACACACGGAGATCTGTGGGCGATGAACGTCATGGCGACTGCTGACGGCAGGCCTGCACTGATCGACCCGGCGGTCTCGTACACGTGGGCTGAGGTCGACCTGGCCCACCTGTGGACGACGGCGCCGCCGCCCGAGGCGCACGTGTTCTTCACGCTCTACGCCGAGCTGACCGGACTCGACCCCGACTGGCGTGAACGCATGCCGATTCTCCAACTACGCCAGCATCTGGCCGTGATCGCCCAGTTCGCCCCCGACTGGGGGGCGGCTGATGCGGTGCGCGCCACGCTCGCCCCGTTCCGGCGACGGCTGTGAAGGGACCCGAACACACTCAGACGTTCCGCGCACCGGACCGGACGCGAGTCTCCTGTGCCCAGCGAGTCCGTACGGAGACGTTCAGCAGGCCGGCGCCACAGGGTGAGGGCCCAGCCGTCGTCGAGCGGTCGTGACCGATGCTTTCCCGTGGGGTGGTGCCGTGCCATTGCTGGACTTGGCTGACACACTGCTTCCATGCCCATCGGCCGCGGACGGCACTGACATGCCGGGACTGGGTTTCCGCGTGAATACCCCGGCAGGCAGGCGCCCGCCGTCCCTGTTGTGCTGGCCGACAGCTTGCGGGGGGGGGCGAGAACAACTTCGAAACATTCGCGCCGTGGGCGCCGCTCGGGACGGGGCGTGCGGGACGCCCCATGTTGGGCTCCCGTCGCGTGCTCCGTACGACTCAGGGCCGGTCCGAGGATGACTTCTCAGGCCTGGCTCTGGTCGTTTTGGGGTCCTCCCGGCGGGACGGCGATGGCGGGTAGCCGTGGAACTGCGTGCATCCGCTCGCGCGGGACCAGCACGATCAAGGTGTAGACCGCCAGTGCGCCCAGGCCGCGGAACAGGAGCGACAGGCCCAGCTCACCGAACGCCCTCCACGCCAGCGCGGTCGAGCAAGCGTGAGCGTGCCGACGGCGATCACCGGAGGTCAGACCAGCCACACCTGGACAGATCTTCAGAACGGAGGCTCCTCGCTCCAAGCGGCGGTAGTCGATGGCTGCGGCCTACGGGGCTTGTCCTGCCGCAGGACGGCCACGGCCTCTTCGATGCGGCCGAGGTCAATGAGATACCAGGCCAGGTCGTGGCTGTTTGCGGGGGAGTGGCGTCGCAGGACCGCGACGGCCTCCTCGGTCCGTCCGGTGCCGGCCAGCAGCTCGGCAATATGCGGTGCCGCATATGACGTGCTGCCCTCGGGGTGAGCTCGGGCCCATTCGAGCGCTTCGTCGACCCGGTCGCAGGCGGCCGCCAGCGCAAGTCGTATCCAGAAAAGGTCCCAGTTCTCATTGCCCCCACGGGCGACGGAGAGGGCGTCGAGATGCGCCAAGCCGTCCTCGGGGCGGCCCTGGTCGAGGTAAAGGTCGGACAGGACGTGGAGGATCCAGTCGTCCCTGTTGCGGGCGTCGGCCTCGTGACGCATCACCTCGATCGCTTCGTTCCCCCGACCGTGCCGCGCCAGCAACTGCGCGAGCTGGACAGCCGAGTTGGGGTCATAGGCGGCACGTTCGTAAGCCTGCCGGTATGCCGCAATGGCGCCCTCCACATCCCCGCGCTGTTCCAGCAGTTCCGCAAGGCATTGTGTGGCGTGCCCCAACTCCTCGGTCACTGCGTAGGCGCGCAGTTCCACGGTCCGGTCATGCCGGGCCAGCAGATCGGCCAACTGGTCGCGACCATTGAAGGAGGTGACGCCCCGGGTGCGGAGCAGGGCGATGGCCTCATCGACGCGGCCCTGGCGTTCACGGATCGTGGCGAGCAACCTGATCGCCGTGTCGGGGTCGAGGCCCCGACAGCACCACGGAGAGTCACAACGGTGTTCGCCCGGGATCTGGGCGGCGAGCAACTCGGCTGCCTTCTCGTCTCGGCCGGCGCCCCGCGCTACGTCGACCATGGCCGCAGCAAGGAACCAGTCGTCGATGTGCGGCTCCAGCAGAGTGAACGCCTCGTCGCTGCGGCCGTGCCGGGCAAGCAATCTCGCATAGAACTCCAGTGCCAAAGGATGTCCGACCTTCATGCGGGCACGGGTCAGCACGATCGCCTCGTCGGCCCGCCCCCACATCTCCCATAGTTCAGCCGTGGTCCTGGTGGCCGTCCACCAGCCCGTAGCCAGATACGGGGCGAGCATCTCCAGCGCCTCAGCCCGTCGGCCCTGTTCACCGAGCAGCCCCGCGCACTTCCGTGCGCAGAACCACTCCCCGCGGCCGGCCCAAAACTCCACCGTCTCGGCATGGCCCAGTTCGAGAAGACGGGAGACCAGGTGCGGCGGGATGCAGCCGGACTGCGTCCGAGCCCGATAGTCAAGATCAGCGGCGTCCACAGCGGCATACCGTAGCCCCTCCCCCTGACATCGACTCCAGCTCCCTATGTCACGTACTTCGGATGCACCCTCCGGTCGGACGGTGACGCTGAGCAAGGTGGCGCGTCTGATTGTGGTTCCGGCCTCGCTATGAAGGCATCAAAAAGGATCAACACCGCAGAAGGGCGCTGGGCGCCTAGTGGGTGGTTTCGGTGCTGGACAGATGGCCATTGAGGTCGAATACAGCCCACGCGGTGAACGGCTGGGCTTGGACGTAGATCCTGCTTCCCCGGCCGACGACCCGGCGGCGGCCGGGGAGGGATCCGTCGGGCAGGGCGAGCAGGCCGACGTCCGTGGGCTCGACGGAAGTTTCGGTCACCTCTCCATGGACGAGCCGGTCCTGCTCCTCGCCGTAGCCACCGTAGAAGGCAACCCGCTCGCCATGGACGGCCACCGCCTTGGCGCCGCGGACACGGTTCGCCCACACCTTCACGGGCCGGTCGGTGCGGCCCGGGCGTATCTCCACGAGCGGGAAGTCCGTGTACGGGCATGCCCAGGCCGTGGTGCCCGAGACGTTCAGGGCGTAGCAGTCGAAGAGACCGGGGATGCGTGCGCCGTCCGACGTCCAGTAGAGGTGGCCTGTGGGACTCCAGCGGCGGATTCCGGCTGGATTCTCGTCGAAGTGCCCGACCCAGATGTGGCCGGCCTCGTCCACGAGCAGGTGCTCGATGGCGTCTCCGACGGAGAAGGACGAGGTCTCGCGGCCGAGCGCATCGAAGACCTGGACCTGGTCCGCGTCCTCATACCGGCGAGCGCGGGAAGCCGCGACGACGAACCCTCCGTCGGGCAGACGGTCCAGACGCGGCCAGCGGGCCCGCACGGCGCTCAGCTCGGTGAGTTCGACGTCGCCACCCGGATGGACGGAGACGACCAGCGCATCGAAGAGCAGGACATCGCCGCCGGGCTGCGGAGCACGGTCGGCAAGCAGCCAGTGCGCGGTGCCGAAGACATCGACGGTACTGGTCAGGATGTGGCGGTCGTGATGCGCTCGTGGGAGGCGGACGTAGGGAACGAGGGTAGTCTTCTGCACGGGCGGGCTCTCCTGGGCGGGTGGTCACGGCGTTCGGGCGCTTCTGTGAGCGGCGGTCGGCGGTGCGCGAGCGGCGGAGAGCGAAGCGGGGCGCCTAGAAAGCATGGCCCTTTCTGGTGGTCATGGAGTGATCATCGTCGAGGTACGCCCCCGCGACAAACCCTTTTGATCCAGCGCACATTGCGCCCGAATCAGTCACAGCCGTGACCGAGTGCCCTGGTTGCCTTGTCCGGCCAACCAGGGCACCTACCGCATGAGATGAGGCCGAAGCCGTCCTGATCGCTCGGCCGAGGTCACCGGGGCGTCGGGGCCTGCCAGGGCTGGTGTCCCGGGCCGGTCGGATGCGTGCCCGTGACGCCCGTGACCAGCGAGTAGAGGCTGGTCTGCGCGGTGATGAAGAGGCGGTTGCGCTTGGCTCCACCCCACGAGATGTTGGCCACCGTCTCGGGGATGTTGAGTCGTCCGATCAGCGTGCCGTCGGGGTCGTAGCAGTGCACCCCGTCATCCATCGCGGCTGCCCAGAGCCGTCCGCCGTCATCAAAGCGGAGGTTGTCGAAGCGGGCGTTCTGGTGGGATGCGGCGTCGGCGAAGACCTTGCCGTCGGAGAGTGTGCCGTCATCCCGTACGTCGAAGACCCGGATGCAGCCGGCCCGGGTGTCGGAGACGAAGAGCTGTCGCTCATCGGCCGAGAAGACCAGGCCGTTCGGCGCCGCGAAGCAGTCGGCGACCAGGCGTACTTCACTGCTGTCCGGGTCGACCCGGTAGACGTTGTTGGCTCCGATCTCGCTGTCGGCGCGATAGCCCTCGTAGTCGCTGGTGATGCCGAAGTCCGGATCGGAGAACCAGACCGAGCCGTCCGACTTCACCGCTGCGTCGTTCGGGCTGTTCAGCCGCTTGCCCTGCCAGTGGTCAGCCAGCACCGTGACAGTGCCGTCGTGCTCGGTTCGGGTCACTCGGCGGTTGCCCTGCTCACAGGTGATCAGCCGGCCCTGGCGGTCGACGGTGTTGCCGTTGGGGTGCCCCGCAGCACGGCGGAAGACGCTGACGGCCCCGGTCTCCTCGTCCCAGCGCAACATCCGGTCGTTGGGGATGTCGCTCCAGATCACCTGCCGCCAAGCAGGAAGATAGATCGGTCCCTCAGCCCAGCGGCAGCCGGTGTACAGCAACTCCAAGCTGTCATCACCGTTCATGCACCGCCCGGTACGGAACCGGTCGTCGAGCATCTCGTACAGCGCAGGGCGCTCGCTGGTCATGGATCCCCTCCCCATAGATGCACCAAGCCTTTGTCGAACAGGCTTCGGCCTCATGAGGAGAATGCAAGATGACGTATAGTCAAAGCAAGATCCTCCCGAATGGAGAGTTGTGGATCACATCGATCGAGCCCTGCTGGCACAGCTCCAGCAGGACGCCACCCAGTCCTACGCCGCGCTGGGCCAGGCGGTGGGCCTGTCCGCCGGTGCGGCTCATGAGCGCGTTCGGAAGCTGCGGGAGCGCGGCGTCATTCGGCGCACCGCGGCAGAAGTGGACCCGGCAGCGGTGGGCGGCGGCGTACTGGCCTACGTGATGGTCGACTCGACCGCCTGGATGGGCGATTCGGCTGAGGACTTCGCCGCACTTCCCGAGATTCTGGAGGCGCACATCATCGCCGGCAGCGCCTCGGTGCTGGTGAAAGTCAGGACCACGACCACAGAGCAACTACAGGACGTGCTGCGCCGCATCTACGCCATCGACGGAGTCAGCGGGACCCAGGCAACGGTCGTGCTGGAGACCTTCTTCGAGCGGCCGGTCTCCCCGCAGGCCGCCCATCAGGCGTGAGCTCGCCCCATGACCCGGGGAAGGCATGTGACTGCAGGACTGTCCAGGGCAAGGCGGAAGTTGTCCCTTGGCGCATAGGTCATGGTCGGCGGACCGAGCACCTCGGTCACCGGCAGCATCGTTCGGAGCGGGCGGATGCACTCGAGTGAAGGGACTGGTGCCTGCTCCAACGGCTGACGGAGCTACGGGCTTGCCCCTTGTCCGGCGTCGTGGCGAGCGCCGCGTCGTCCGCCCTCACAACCCCTGCCCGTGCCTCAGGAGGCCGTGCCCCCGTCGGGAGCGGGAGCGGGGTAGGGGTACTTGTCTCTCCCGCCGCGTGCGGGCAGATCGTCCTCGAAGTCGCAGGCAGCCAGGGCCTTGAAGCCGCTCCGCCACAGCGCTTCGAGTACGGCCGCGACGGCCTGTACCACCTCGGTCGGCGTTCCCGCGTGGGCCTCGCACTCCAGCGCGGTCGGCCACTCCAGGAAGTCGAAGGGGTGCGCGCGCCGGCCTGTGGCGTGGTAGTTGGGCTCTCCGGTGACGCGCACCGGTCCGATTGCCAGTTCCGGGCGGTCGTCCTCGATGAGGCCGAGGGCGTCTCGAAGCCGGGCCATGATCCGCGGGGCGGCCTCCGCGTCCACGTAGATCGAGGCGTCGCTGTAAGCGGAATCCGGGTCGATAGGCGAAGGCCCGCGATCAGTCGTCACGCGCGCTCCCTGCGGATTCTGCCGAGGTGAGGAAGAGAAAGCGCTGGAGCAGCCGCTGGGCCGGTTCGTGGTGGTAGTACTCGGTGTTCTGCAGGGAAGGCTCGCCGTCGAATCATCACGCCATACTCCCAGGCCGCCATCACAACAACTGCTGCCTGGGGCAGGCAGGGACAACCTTCAGGAGCGGTACACCCGTCGGTCCGCTGGGACAGGCCGGCGAGGGCCCGGCCGTACCAGTCATGGAATCTTCGGCGTGCTGGGCGAGTCTGTGACCTGCAGGCGTGGTGCCGGCGGCAGCGGCGTAGACGCTCCCGTCTCCGATGCGGCGCGGAACGCCTCGATCACGTAGGCGGCGAAGCGGCGGGAGGCCGTGGCCCGGGTGGCACGCGGCGTGCCTTGGAGGCCCCGATGGGCCATGAGCATGAGGATCAGGTCGTCGACGACGAAGCCGGGGCGCAGCTCACCGGTCACCTGGGCGCGGCGGGCCAGTTCTCCGACGGCGCGCAGCGTCTGCTCTCGGTCGGCGACGAAGTCCATGGCCTCGGGGAAGGCCGTCATGAAGGCGTCGGCGAATCCCCGGCTGTGCGCGTGGAGTTCGCAGATCCGCTCGATCAAGCTCCGGAATCCGTGCCACGCGTCCGGGGCCGAAAGGGCGTCGCGGATGGCGGCATGGCAGGCTCGCCGCTGTTCGGCGAAGGCCTCCGCGATCAGCGCCTGTTTCGCCGGGAAATGCCGGTACAGCGTGGCGGGGCCGACGCCTGCGTGCCGGGCGACCTCGCGCATGGGCGCACTCAGGCCCTCTTCGCCGAACACCGCGCGGGCGGCGTCCAGGATGCGGGCCCGGTTGTCACGGGCGTCGGAGCGCGCGGTCTGAGGCAAACGGTTGGTCATCGTCTCTCACTTTAGCCAAACGGACGGGGGCGTCCGTTACGGTCCGATGCCGGTGCCACCGCCCCGACCCAGCGCTTCGACGGTGGTGCCCCAGCCGTTGGACCCGGCCCGTCGCCCGGGCCCGCCGCAGCTGCGGTGGTCCGCCCTTCCACCGACCCGAGGAGCCGAGATGAGAGCCGTCGTGATCAGGTCGTTCGGAGACCCGGATGGCCTGGAGATCGTCGATGTGCCCGTGCCCGTTCCTGCCCCGGGGCAGGTGCGGATCGCCACGGAGGCGATCGGGGTAGGCGGAGTGGACGCCGTGATCCGCCGGGGAACGCTTGCCGCCTACGGCTTCCGAGCGGGCCATGTCCTCGGCAGCGAGGTCGCGGGCAAGGTCACCGCGGTGGGAGAGGGCGTGGACGCCTCGTGGATCGGGCGGCGGGTGTGGGCGTTCACCGGACTGTCCGGTGGGTACGCCGAGCAGGCCGTCGCCTTGATCGAGGACGTCCTTCCGCTGCCCGAGGGCCTGACCGGCGCTGACGCGGTCACCCTCGGCGGCTCCGGCGTGGTCGCCCACTTCGCCCTGGATCGGGCCCGTTTCACGTCCGGCGAGACGGTGCTCGTGCGCGGTGCGGCGGGCAGCATCGGGATCACGGCTGTCCAGCTCGCGACCAGGGGCGGTGCGAACGCGGTGGCGGTCACCACCTCGTCGGTGGAGCGTGGCGCCCGCCTGCGGGACTTGGGCGCGACTCATGTCCTCGACCGCTCCGGTGAGGGCGGCTCGGACGCACCGGCGGGCTTCGACGTGGTGATCGATGTCGTGGGTGGTCCCCAGCTTCCCTTCTTCCTGGACAAGTTGACCTCCAACGGGCGGTACGTGGCTGTCGGCGTGGTCGGTGGGCAACCGCCGGCGGACTTCGGCATGCGGCTGATGGACGCGTTCCGCAGGTCGTTGTCGTTCGCCACTTTCAGCGCTGACACCGTGCCCGGTCCCGACCGGCAGGCCGTGCGGTCGTCCCACTTCGCCGACGCTGCGCACGGGGACCTGCGAACTGTCGTGCACGCACTGCTGCCACTGGACCAAGCGGTGCTGGCCCACCGTGAGATGGACGCGGGGAAGGTGTTCGGCAGGGTTGTGCTGGCACCCTGAGCCGGGCCGGGACGGTCTTCGCGGCCCGGTCGGCGAAATGGAACCCGCTCAGATCGTGGCGGACCCCGGCGGCCCGCCGGCGACGATGGTGATCATCGCCGAGGCCCTGCTACAACCTCGGCCCGTTCGTTCGCCGGCGCGGCCGGCGCGGCCTGCGCGGCCCGCGCGGCAGTGACCGCCCTTCCGTCGCCGCCCGAAGCGGCGATGACGACCGGCCCGTAAGCCTCCATCCCGGCCTCTCCCGGTACCAGCCGCAGCCGAGCGGGCCGTCGTAGCGGAGCACGGCGAAAGCCCGGAGGGCCGGCAGTACCCGTCCGCTGCTCCGCTTCGTCCGTCCGTGGTGGTTGCCGTGCTTGCCCGGGAGGCAGAGGTGGAGGGCGGTGCGGTGCCGCACGCTGAGCTGTCGGTCGCGGGACGCTACACAGGGATCACGTGCAGGGTCAGGTTCGCTCCGTACTCGCCGGTCAGTGCGAACAGCCGGGTGCCGTCCGGCGACCAGATCAAGCCGTGCGGCCGCAGGGACCGGCCGGTGCCCGGTTCCAGGTCGATGACCCGGGACGGGGTGTCGCCACCGATCTTGAAGAGGTAGACGTCCTGCCCGTACGAGTTGTCGATGCCCGCCGCGACCTCACCCTTCACGGACACCGCGGCCGCATTCGGATAGGAGGTCGTGGGATACGTGTGCACGACCGACAGGTCGCTCAGCCGGAACGCCAGGTGGTGGTACGGGTAGCCGCCGACGATGAAGAGGGTCGCGGCGTCGGGGGACAGAACGAGGTCGTTGATGGTGCCCACACCGCCGGGATTGTCCTGGGTCGTACGGACGACAGGGTTGCCCGTGCTGACGTCGTAGACCGTCACGTTCGACGAGGACAGGTACTGCTCGCCGGCGATGACCACACCCGGTGCCGCAGGTGAGGACAGCAGCATCGGCGGCCCGGCCCAGGTGCCCCAGGGCACCAGACCGAGGCGGACGGTGGGACGGGTGCCGCCGAGGTCGAGCGAGCCGATGTTGCTGTCCCAGTCCGAACCGTAGCTGAACCACAGGGTGTTGCCCGCGAGAGCCAGCCGCAGCGGCGCGGTTCCGTCGCCGGTGGCGTAGCGGGCCTTCTCCCGATAGGTGCTGGTGTCGACGGCGGCGATCGCGTCGCCGCCGCTGAGCGCCACGTACAGCGTGCGTGAGTCGTCGGACAGCACCAGGTCCGCCGCGCCCGGCTTGTTCTTCAGGGTTCGCAGGAGCCTGCCGTCGAAGTCCGTGACAAGCACGGAACTCGTCACGATGTCGGCGATGTAGAGCCTGCGGTGCACGGCGTCCACGGCCATGTCCGCGTGATAGGAGATCGGAAGTGCGGTGGAGGTCGGCTCAGTCAGCGTCTTGGCCGCCGCGGGGGTGCTCGTACCGAACAGCGGCAGGAACAAAAGGATCAGTACACCGACGGCGGCGCGGAGGCCGGGTCTTCTCATCAGATCGTCGTCCTCGTCGATCGGGGTGCCTGAAGAGGCAGGCGAACAGGAATGGGGCACCTGCGACGGATGCCCCCGGGTGCAATGACCATGCACACCAGATCGAACAATGCCGTGACACAGTCGGGCAGTTGACGCCCCGTCGAGTTGTGCGGTGTCAGCCGCCCCTGGCTCCTGACGGACGCCGTAATCCCTCGGGTGCGGATCGCTCGGATGAGCACTGGTCAACGAAGTGCAGCAGCCACCAGGGCAGGTCTTCGCATGCCGAACAGCCCGCCCCTGCTGCGCGGGCTGCCCAAGGGGGCGCGGGGCGGCAGGCCGGCACGGCCGACCGGGGCGTCTTACTCATGCGGCGGACGGTGGTGGTGCAGGCCGGGGCGCAGGAGAGCGTGATGCGGTCGGAGTACTCGCATAAAACGGTCGGTGGGGTAGATGTGTGCTGCCGGAACACTCCCGCAGCGTGCGCCGGGGCGGCCCCGGCGCCGTGGGAGAGACCGGGGCCAGGGGTGAGCGAGGCGCCCCACGAGTCGGGCGGGGTGGCCGAGCTGGCGTTCGTCATCGCCGACGGGGAAGTGGTGCCGCCGCACACCCTCGCGGCGCACCGCACCGAGGACGCTCGTCTGGGTACCCCTGCCTGACAGCCCGTCTGGGCGCCCCTGCCCGAGGCCGGAGCCGCCCCGCGCCGGGCGCCGAGCACCGCAAGCCGATCCAGGCGATCCGCCCGATGGGCGAGCTCCTTCGGCCTCGTCCACCCTCCGGGCCGAGCACGGTGAACAGGCCCACCTCCGTGTCCCCGGCACGCGAGCGTCCGCACGGTGCACGCAGGACACCGTCTAGAGTCGGCACCGGTGTTCTGCGACGACGGCGAAAAAGGAGCGGACGGTGGCCGAAGGGGCACGCACCGAGGTGGGGGAGGACCAGGTGCTCGCCGCACCGCGACTCGTCGGTCGTGACCGGGAGCTGGCCGCCCTGGAAGGGGCGCTCGGAACCACTCCCGCCCTGATCCTGCTCGAGGGCGAAGCCGGCATCGGCAAGACCCGGCTGCTCAGGGAGCTCCTGGTGACGTGGACCGCACAAGGGCGCCGTGTCCTGGCCGGGGCTTGCCCCGAACTGCGCGTGCCGTACACCCTCGGGGCCGTGGTGGACGCCGTGCGTGACGGTGTCGACAACGTTGCCAACCTGTCGCTCAGCGGCCTCGCCGGAGCCCTGCGGCCCCTCTTTCCCGAGTGGGCCGACGACCTCCCGGCCGCGCCCGAGCCGCTCAAGGACGCGACCTCGGCACGCCACCGCCTGTTCCGGGCGTTCATGGAGCTCCTCGGCCGCCTCGACATCGGCGTGCTGGTGATCGAGGACGTGCACTGGGCGGACGAGGCGACGCTGGAGTTCCTCCTCTTCCTGCTCTCGCGCTGCCCGCAGACGGTCAGCGTGGTCCTGACCTATCGCCGCGACGAAGTGCCGCCCGGCTCCCTGCTGTTGCGGCTGACGTCCCGGCCGCCGGCCGACGCGCACCTGGTGCGTCTCGCCCTGGAACCGCTCGACGTCGAGGACACCGCCTCGCTCGTCTCCTCGATGCTGACCGGGCAGAGTGTCTCGCACGAGTTCGCGGCGTTCCTGCACGCGCGCACCGAAGGCGTGCCGCTGGCCGTCGAGGAGTCGGTCCGACTGATGCACGACCGGGCCGACCTCGTCCGCAAGGACGGCGGCTGGACGCGACGCAGACTGGAACGCATCGAGGTCCCGCCGACGATCCGCGACGCCGTCCTCGACCGGGTCGGCCGGGTGGAACCCGGCACCCGCACCGTCCTGTACGCGGTGTCCGTGCTGGCCGGCCCGACCGACCAGGCCACGCTCCGCGCGGTCACCGCTCTGCCCGACGACACCTTCGCCGCCCACGCGGCCGAGGCACTCGGCGGGGGACTGCTGCGTGAACTCCGCCTCGGACAGTGGGCCTTCCGCCATTCGCTGGCATGCCACGCCGTCTACGAGGCCATCCCACCGGAGGAGCGGCGGGTCATGCACCTGCGTGCCGGCCGGGCGCTGGAGCAGTGGCCTCTGCCCCCGGTCGCCCAACTGGCCCGGCACTACCGGCTGGCGGGTGACGTCGAGGCGGCGTGCCGGTACACCGAGCAGGCCGCCGACCTGTGCGTCCAGTCCGGTGACGTGGCCACCGCCGCCCTGCTCATGCACAGCCTCGTGACCACCATGGCCGTCCCGCCCGAGGTGCTCGTCCGGCTGGTCACGGAGATACAGTTCCAGGCCCTGTCCGGTTCCGATCCGTACTCGGAGACCATCGCCTCTCTGCGCAGCGCACTGGACGCCGCGTTGCCCACCTCGGAGCAACGGGCCCTGCTGCGCTTCCAGATCGGCCGGCTGCTCATGGCGGCCGGGGACATGGAGGCCGGCCGCGCAGAGATCCTCGCGGCGGTCCCCGGTCTGCGCCCCGGGCGTCCCGAAGCGGCCAGGGCCCGCCTCCTGCTCGCCCTCCCGCTCGGCAACGCCCGTCCGGCCCGGGAACACCTGCGCTGGCTGCGGGAGGCGCCGTCGGCGAACACGGCGACGACCCCTCTCGACCGCCTCCAGCTGTCCGTGGAGCGCGCCTTCGCGCTGGTGATGCTCGGCGAGGAGCGCGGCTGGGAGGAGGCCCGGCACATACCGGACGCCGTCGGCGACCCGCGCGAGGCCTCCATCGTGGCGATCGGTCACGCCAACGTGGCCGAGGCCGCAGTGCGTTGGGGCCGCTACGACGAGGCCCGCATCCGTCTGGCCACGGCCCAGTCGCTCGCCGAACGCCATGAACTGCTGGACTACCTCGACACGATCGCCGCCTCACGCGCCCACCTCGACTGGTTCACCGGTAATTGGTCCGAACTCGCCGAGCGCCCCGCGCAGCTGGCCGCGGGTGACGGGGTGCGGCTGAAGGACCGTTGCGAGGCGGCCCTCGTGGCGGGCCTGGTCCTCGCGGCGACCGGGGACCGTGAAGCGGCGCTGGAGCGACTGGACTTCGCCGGGCGCGACGACCAGCAGCTCATCGAGGCCACCGCGGCCTCGGCACGGCTGTGGCTGCGTGACGGGGACGTAGACCAGGCCCTGCGGCTGACCGACGGCCTGGCCGACGCCGTCGTCGACGGGGGAATCTGGACCAGGGCCTGCGACTTCACGGCGGTCCGGGTCGCGGCACTCGCCGCCGCCGGCCGGCACGACGACGCCCACCGCCTGACCGACGCCTTTGCCCGGGCCCTCGGAGACAACGACGCACCCGCCGCGCTCGCCTGCCTGACACAGTGCCGAGCCGTCCTCGCCGAAGCCGACGGCCACCTCCCCGAAGCCGCCCTGCTGTACGAGCGCGCGGCGGGCCGCTGGCACACCCTTCCGCGCCCTTACGACGCCCTTCTCGCCCGTGAACGCGGTGCCCACTGCCGCCTGGCGGGTGGCGACGAGGCCGAGCGGGAACCGGCACTGTCGACGCTGGCCGACGTGCGCCGGGGCCTGAACAAGCTGGGAGCCCGGCACGACGCGGAGCGGGTGGCGCGCTTCCTGACCGCACAGGGCGTGAGTGTCCGGGAGTCGCGCGGCCCCGGACGTCCCGGCTACGGCGACCGGCTTTCCCCGCGTGAGCTGGAGGTCGCCCGTCTGCTGCTGGAGGGCAGGACCAACCGGCAGATCGCCCACGCCCTCGTGGTGTCGACGCAGACCGTCTCCAGCCAGGTCAGATCGGCCATGCGCAAACTGAAGGTGACGACCCGGACCGGACTCGCGCTGCGGATCGTGGAGTTGGGACTCCTCGCCGGGTCCGCGGCGGGGACGGGGGCCGGGAACGGGGCTGGGGCGGGGCTGCCGGGCGACGAGTGAATTCCCGGCCGTTCGCCGTGAACGAATAAATACCGCCCCGTGAACGGCGAGTTGATTCACTCATGTGACCAATCGAGGGGGAGCGGGGCCCGAACGCACACTGGTGCGCATGTCGCCCGCCACACCGTCCTCCGACGCACCGGGGGCCGCTCGGATCACTCCGGCCGACCAGGTGAACGAACCGCTCTCCGCCGACGCCGGCCAGCCGGCACCCGCGGAGGACGCGGCTGACGCCTCCTGCGCCGACTACGAGCCGCTGTAACGCGCCGACCCCTCAACGACGTGCCGAGGCCGCCACGTCGCCCTCCAGCAACGACGTGCCGAGGCCGCCACGTCGCCCTCCAGCATCGCGCGGACGGAACAGCCGGTCACACCCGGCACGCGCGGACAGACGTGTGTCCCGCACCCCCGGGACACACCGCCCGGTGCCCCGTCCCCTGAACCCACCCCCCGCACGCGCACCCGCACTCCGAAGTCCCGTCACCCATCCCACAGGAGAGATCCACAGATGAGACCCAGCGCAAGGAAGCGTCTCACCAGACGCTTGGGCGCGGTCACCGCCGGACTGGGCGTCCTCGGCGTCATCGTGTCGACGACACCGACGCAGGCCGCCGAACCGGACCGACACCAGCCACGAGCCGATGTCGTGCGGACGAACAGCCACCCCACCGCAGACACCGCAGACACCGCGGACAGCGACCTGGCGCGCGCCGTCGCCGCGTCCGGTGGCTCGGTGCCGGTCACCCTGATCACCGGCGACAAGGTCCACGTCGGCCTCGGCGACGACGGCGCCCCGGTCGTCCGCTCCATCGACAGCGCACCGCGGCCCGACGGGCCGTCCGTGCCCTTCCACACCCTCACCCGTCAGGGCGCGGTGTACGTCGTACCCGACGACGCGCTCGCCCTCGTCGGCTCGGGAGTGCTCGACTGGGGCCTGTTCGACCTGCGGCGCCTGGTCACGCTCGCCGCGGCGGGGCGGGGCGACACGGTCCCGGTGCTGGTCGCGTACACCGACGAGGAGCGCGCGGACACGGCCCGCAAGGTCGCCGGCGCCTCCGTCGGCAAGGCGCTGCGCAGCATCAAGGGCCGGTCGATGACCGTCACCGACGGCGGACGCTGGTGGCAGGGGGTGCGAGGCAAGACAGCCGGCACGCCCGCCGCCGCCCGAGCGGCCGGATCCCTGGCCGGCGTCAAGAAGGTCTGGCTCAACGGGCTCTCCCACATCGCCCTCGACACGTCCGTCCCCCAGATCAGCGCGCCCGTCGCCTGGGAACGCGGCTACGACGGGACCGGCGTGACCGTCGCGGTGCTGGACACGGGAATCGACGCCACTCACCCGGACGTGGCCTCCCGCATCGTCGACAAGGTCGACTTCACGGGCAGCCCCACCGGCACCAAGGACGGGCACGGACATGGGACCCACGTCGCGTCCACGGTCCTCGGCAGCGGCGCCGCGTCCAAGGGGCGCTACAAGGGGGTCGCCCCCGGCGCCAAGCTGCTGGTGGGGAAGGTGTGCGACGACGCGGGGCAGTGCCCCGACGACGCGATCATCGCCGCCATGGACTGGGCCGCCCACGCGGGCGCGAAGGTCGTCAACCTCAGCCTCGGTGGTGAACCCACCGACGGCACCGACCCCATGAGCCAGGCGGTCGACGCGCTCAGCCGCAGCACGGGGACCCTCTTCGTGGCCGCCGCGGGCAACTCCGGCCTCGTCCGGCAGAAGGTGGTCGCCCCGGCGGTCGCGGACGACGCCCTCGCCGTCGCTGCCGTCGACGACAACGGCGACATGGCCTCCTTCTCCAACCGCGGCCCGCGGGTCGGCGACGGCGCCGCCAAGCCCGACATCGCGGCCCCCGGCGTCGGCATCGTCGCGGCACGCGCCGCCGGCACCTCCATGGGCACGCCGGTGGACGCCTCCTACACGGCCTCGGACGGCACCTCGATGGCCACGCCGCACGTGGCGGGCGCCGCGGCCATCGTCGCCCAGCAGCACCCGGACTTCACCGGCGCGCAGATCAAGGCGCTGCTGATGGACACCGCGGACGACCTCGGACACGACGTCTACGCCCAGGGCACCGGACAGGTGGACCTGGCGACCGCGACCGACCCGCGCCTGGTGCCCAAGGGCAACCTGAACTTCGGCCAGCGCGCCTTCCCGCACGCGCCGGTGACCAAGAAGATCACCTACACCAACCGCAGCGACCGGGCCATCACCCTGCACCTGTCGATGCCGGTCGCCTTCGCCGACGGACGCCCGGCCCCGAAGGGCCTGTTCACCCTCGACCACGACAAGCTCGTCGTCCCCGCGGGCGGATCCGCCGAGGCGTCGGTGACACTCGACGGCGGCGTGCTGGGAGCCAAGGGCCCCTTCGGCGGCTACAAGGGCCTGTTGAAGGCCCAGGACGACTCGGGCGAGATCCAGCTGGTGTCGGGTGTCCACACGTTCGTCGAGGACGAGAAGTTCCCCCTGACGCTGAAGATCGTCCCACCGGCCGGCGCCACGGACGTCCGCTACGGCACCGCGACGTTCCTGCCGGTCGACGACAAGATCTATCTGCACCCCGCCCTGGAGAACGTCGTCTCCGGCGGCCAGAGCGTGACCGAGAGCCTCTACCGCGGCACCTACGCCGCGCGGACGTCGGTCAGCTGGCGCGACGCGAACGGCGCGTGGCAGCAGGCCGAGCCCGTCGCGCCGGAGGTGGACCTCACCCAGGCCACCACGGTGACCCTGGACCTGCGCAAGGCCAAGCCCATGCGGGTGAGGTACCCGGTGTCCACCGAGACCTACACCGCGATGGCGACGTCCCGCCGGGTGTCGAAGACCGGCGCGTGGTCGGTGAGCACGGTGCTCCAGGTCGAGTACAAGGCCGATGAGCCCAACTGGTGGGTGCTGCCCACCGGCAAGGTGACCATGGGCACCTTCACCCACGACTTCTACAGCTCCCGCACGACGCCCGTCGTCACCATGCGAGCCACCGGCGGCGGGGCTCCCATCCCTCTGTCCGCCCG
Source organism: Streptomyces sp. NPDC059852 (assembly GCF_042731455.1). NCBI lineage: Bacteria > Bacillati > Actinomycetota > Actinomycetes > Kitasatosporales > Streptomycetaceae > Streptomyces > Streptomyces sp. NPDC059852. Next base: position 290,999 of record NZ_JBHWJK010000007.1, read on the forward strand.
CTACGCGACCCCGGACACATCGGTGGGGGAGACCCAGATGTGGCTGCGGGACAACGGATCCCCGACCTTCCGCGAAGCCGCGATCCCCGTGCCCCGTCTCCCGGTCGAGGGCCATCTGCCCCTGGTCCACGCGGGCGCCGGCAAGGCCGCCGACCTCGCCCGCGTCGACGCCCGCGGCAAGCTCGTCCTCGTCACCCCGGACGACCTGTGCGCCGGTGTCTGCGACTTCGCCACACTGCGGGACGAACGGGTGGCGGCGGCAGCGAAGGCCGGAGCGGTCGGTGTCCTGGTCGCCGCGCCCGACCTCACCTCCCTGGGCAGGCCCACGGACCTGGACCAGTGTTTCGACGGACCGCGCAGCTGCCCGGCCGTGCAGACCTACGGCGCCCTCCCGGTCGTGAGCGTGCCCTACAACGAGGCCGAGGCCCTCATCAAGCGGCTCACGACAGGCCGTGCGGGCATCAAGGTGGACCTCGGGGGCAGCGCCGTGCCGACGGTGTACGTCGCCAGGTTCCACGACGAGGGCGGCATCAAGGCCGATGACTACGAGGTCGAACAGCGCGACCTCGACCGGGTCGACCTCTCCTTCCACGCGCAACGCCGCGGAGTCGTCCACCAGTTGAGCTGGATGCAGCACCTGCGGGCGACGCCGGACACCTCACAGGTCGCCATGCCGCAGCCGCCGACCCAGGAGACCATGAGCGTCTTCGTCACCCGGCAGGACGACGCGGTCAGCAGGTTCACCGCCTCGTGGGCCGACCGCGGAACCGACGGTTTCCTGGAGCACAACCGCCAGGAGGTCGACGACCTGGTCCTCGACGGACACGACGAGATCCACTGGAACGAAGGCCCCGCCGTGCCCGGAGCGGTGCGGACGGCACGGACCGCGTCCGGCTTCGCCGTGACCGCAGGACCATGCGCCGGCTGCCGGCAGGGCGACACCTTCTCTCCCGCCGTCTATCTGACGGGCAGCGGCTCGGGCGGTCGGCAGGCCCTCCTGGCCACCGAGGGCAGCGAGTTGCTCACCAGCTCCCTCACCGACGTCCCGTCCTGCGGCCCCGTCCCGTCGGTCACCCTCCCGAACATGGACTTCACCTGCGACGTCAAGCTGCTGAACGCCTCCGGTGACGAGGTCGAACAGCAGAGGGTGCCGCTTCCCGACGCCGACTACACGCCCCAGCTGACGGCGGCACGAACCCCGAAGGAGACCGACCGATGAACACACGTGTGCCGAAGGACCGGCACCGAGGAAGAGTCCTCACGGTGCTCGCGGCCACGGCGATGCTGGTGCTCACCGGCTGCAAGGGCGGCGACCTCGTCTCCTACGACCTGCCGTCGAAGTCGGCCCGGTACACGTTCGAGACGCAGACCGACGACGTCAAGACGGTGTGGGAGTACACCTCCGCCCAGGCCACCAAGAACGACACGCCCCGACAGAGCCCGTGCGTCGGGGAGTTGGTGGACGGCGACACGTCCGCGTGCCGGCCCGAGCCGTTGATCTTCCTGCGCTACGACTTCGGCCTGGACCTCGCCAACACCGCCGCGTCCGGACGCAAGCACGAGGTCACGGTCGTCGCCTACTACCAGGAGCGCCTCACGACGCCTCCCAAGGTGACGTCCCTGAAGGCGGAGGCCACCTTCGACGGCGGCCGGACCTGGCAACCGGCGGCCACCAAGGCCGGCGGCAGGAACACCTACACGGTGACCATCGAGAACCCGCGGCGGCAGCAGGCCGCCGCGAACGGCGTCGGGCTGAGGATCAGCGCGGCGGACAGCCAGGGCGACACGGTCAGGCAGACCATCCCGACGGCGTACGGGCTGCGCTGACGCGGTCGAAGTGAACACCGGGCGGGGGCAGGAGGCGGACCCCATCGTGCCCGCCTCCTGCCCCGCCCGTATGCCCGCGACGGCGCGACACCCCCTCACCGCCGTCGACTTCCACCGGCTCATCAGCCACCGCACACATCCTCGACGACCGGACCCGCACAGGGCCGGACACAAGGAGCCCACGAGTGACGAACCATCAGAATGCCCTGGACGCACCCCACTTGCCGCAGCCCGTTCATCCGCACCGGCCGGCCGTCCGGGTCAGGCGAAGCGGCCTGGCCGCTGCCGCCGCGCTGGCCCTGGCCGTGACGCTCACCCCCGTCCTGCCGGCCGGCCTCGCCGCGGCCCGCGCCGCGACGGACGAGACGCCCCAGCGGATCGCCGCGGACGCCCGCGCCGGCGCCCGCTCCGTACGCCTGTCCACCACGGAGCGCGCGCGACTGCTCGCCGCGGCGGCCGACCAACGGACCACCACGGCCGACACCCTGGGACTGGGGGAGCGGGAGGCCCTGATACCGAAGGACGTCGTCAAGGACGCCGACGGCACGGTGCACACCAGGTACGAGCGCACGTACGCGGGCCTGCCCGTACTCGGCGGGGACCTCGTCGTGCACCGGAAGGCCGACGAGCACACCGTCACCAAGGCCACGAACACCCGCGTGCGGGTGCCCGGCACGAAGCCCGCGATCAGCGCCTCCAAGGCCAGACGCACGGCACTGGGCGTGGCCGAAGACTCCCGCACCCGGAAGCAGACAGAGGCCGGCGCCCCGCGGCTGGTCGTCCTCATGGGGGACGGCCGCGCCACCCTCGCGTGGCAGACCTACGTCACCGGCGTCCAGCCCGACGGCACCCCGAGTCGCCGCAGCGTCGTCACGGACGCGGCGTCGGGGCGGGTCCTGCAGGACGTGGAGCAGATCAGCACGGGCACGGGACACAGCCGGTACAGCGGCCGGGTCCCCATCGGAACGGTGCGCGCCGGTGACGTCTTCGAACTGACCGACCCGGAGCGCGGTGGCCACAAGACCTACGATCTGACCGGCGTCGGCGGCGCGGGCGTCCTCGTGACCGACGAGGACGACGACTGGGGCGACGGAACCAACGCCGACCGGACCACGGCCGCCGTGGACGCCGCCTACGGCCAGCGCATGACCTGGGACTTCTACCGCGAGCGGTTCGGCCGCGACGGCATCAAGGGCGACGGCGCCGGAGCGCGCTCCCGGGTGCACGCCGGCGACAAACTCGCCAACGCCTACTGGGACGACCTCTGCTTCTGCATGACCTACGGCGACGGACGCGACAACGCCCACCCGCTCACCGAGTTGGACATCGCGGCCCACGAGATGACCCACGGCGTGACCTCGGCGACGGCCAACCTCACCTACGAAGGCGAGTCCGGCGGCCTGAACGAGGCGACCAGCGACATCATGGCCACGGCGGTGGAGTTCTTCACGGGCAACGCGGCCGACACACCCGACTACACCCTCGGTGAACTCGCCGACGTCCGCGGCACCGGGCGGCCCCTGCGCTACATGGACCAGCCCTCCAAGGACGCCCACCCCGAGAAGGGCACCTCGCTCGACTACTGGACGCCCGACCTCCACAAGGAGGACGTCCACCACAGCTCCGGGCCCGCCAACCACTTCTTCTACCTGCTGTCGGAGGGCAGCGGGAAGAAGACCCTCAACGGTGTCGCCTACGACAGCCCCACCTACGACGGGCTCCCCGTCACCCCGATCGGCCTGCGCAACGCCACCGACATTTGGTACCGCGCCCTGACCACGTACATGACCAGCAGCACCGACTACGCCGGCGCCCGCACCGCCACCCTCCAGGCCGCCGCCGACCTGTTCGGACAGGGCAGCCCCACCTACGAGGCCGTCGGGAACGCCTGGGCCGCCGTCAATGTGGGCGCCCGCTACGTCCACCACATCGCCGTCTCCGCCCCGTCCACCCGACCGGCCGCCGTGGGCCAGCCCACCAGCCGCCAGATCGTGGCGGCGGGCTCCGCCCCAGGGCGGCTCGCCTACGCCGCCCACAACCTGCCCAAGGGGCTCTCGATCGACCCCCGCAGCGGCCTGATCTCGGGCACGCCCCAGAAGGCGGGCACCTTCAAGGCCGTCGTCACCGTCGAGAACACCGCGCAGCACGGGGCGAGGACCACGGTGCGCTTCGACTGGCCGGTCCTGGCCTCCGGAGGCCGCCACTTCGTCAACCCGGCCCGCTTCGACATCCCGCGGTGGGGCACGGTGGAGTCCCCTCTGATCGTGACCGGCCGCACGGGGCAGGCACCCAAGGAACTCAAGGTCAGCATCGACCTCGTCCACCCGTGGGTGGGCGGCCAGGTGGTCACCCTGATCAGCGAGGACGGGACCGAGATCCCCGTGAAGCCCTGGTACTGGAACGAGGGTGAGTCCGAACTGCACGCCGAATACACCGTCGACGCCTCGGCCGTCCCCGCGAACGGGACGTGGAGACTGCGCGTCACCGACAACACCCCCGGCATCTTCACCGTCGACCCCGGCCACCTCGACGGCTGGAGCCTGACGTTCTGACGACGGCCTCTGTCACGGCCCACACCGGCCCGGTGCGGGCCGTGACCTGGCACGAGGGCAGCGGCATTGACGACCCAGTACCTCTCGGTGGCGCGCACTCCTCCGGCCGCCTTCGGACGATCGGGCAAGAGCGGTGGACGATGAATCATGGCCCGCCGGGCGCGGCCCCTTCTAGGCTCGGCGGAGAGCCGATCGTGGCCACACCCCCTGTGGTCCAGCCGCCGGGAAGGGCCGTGATCCGCGTACAGCTCTGTGTCCTTGCCGGGGGAGACCCCGGTTGTTCCTGCTCGAAGGCCGATCCATGACCACCGCAGTACACGGCGAACCCACCATCCTGCTTGTCCACGGTGCCTGGCACGGCGCCTGGTGCTGGGACAAGCTCGTTCCGGCGCTCACCGCCCAGGGGTGGCACACCCTCACGGTCGACTTGCCGAGTGCGTCGACGGGCAGCAACGAGACGGCGGGGATGTACGACGACGCGCAGACCGTCCGCGCCCGGCTGGGAGAGGTCGACGGGCCGGTGACCATCCTCGCGCACTCGTACGGGGGAGTCCCGGTCACGGAAGCCGCCGCTTCGGCGCCCAACGTGTCGCGCATCCTCTATCTCGCCGGCTTCCAACTGGACGAGGGCGCTTCCCTGGTCAGCGAGAGCGGGGGACAGTTGCCGAGCGGCGACTCGGGGACTCTGCCGGTTCCCGACAACCCGGCGAAGGCGCTGTTCAGCGACATCACCGCGGAGGAGGCCGATCGGGCCGTGCAGCGGCTGGTCCCGCAGAGCATACGGTCCTTCAGTGAACCGCTCACCGCGGTGGCATGGAAGACGGTCTCCTCCAGGTACATCGTCTGCGAGCAGGACGAGATGCTCCCTCCGGCGTACCAGGAGTCGATGGGCAAGCGCGCCGACCGCCTGTACCGGCTGCCCTCAGGCCACTCCCCGTTCCTCTCCATGCCGACCGCTCTGGCGGACCTGATCACCGCGGACGCCGACAGTTAGGGTGCGGCTTTTCGAATTACTGATCGCGAAGGCGTCCTCGAGCCGGGTGAACGGCCGCACTGCCGGCACCACCACCGACGGTGCGACCCTGCCATCTGCCCTGCCGATGGTCTGCCTCCCGGCCGGGCACGCGGGTCAGCGACGGCCTGAACCAGCTCTGCCCGGGCGCCGCGGCGCGGTGGCGAAGACGGACAGGGCTGCCGGTCATGAGGCCGGCGAGGGGGCGAACGCGTCGAGAGCGAGCTCGGCGACTTCGGTGAGCGATGCGCGATCGGGGGTGATCGCCCCCATGACCCGCAGCCCGTGCATCGTCGTGACGAGGTAGCGGGCCACGATGCGGGCGTCCCTCTCCTTGGAGAACTGGCCGTCGGCCTGCGCCTCCGCCACGACCTGCGCCAGTGCGTCCTCGAGCATGTCCGACGTCGACTGCACATGGGCGGACACCTGGGGGTCGTGAGCTATCCGGCCGACCGCCGCCCCGACCATGAGGCAGGCCCGGCGGCTTCCGTCGCAGACGATCTCGTCCACGGCGGCCACCAGGACCTCCCGCAGGAGCTCCCGTCCGGGGGCTCCGTCCCGGAGCAGCTCGACCAGCGGCAACGCGTAATTGGCCCGGAAGCGGTCCATGGCCGCCAGGTACAGGCCTTCCTTGCTGCCGAACGCCGCGTACAGGGAACCGCGGCCCACGCCAGTCGCCTCGACGAGGTCTTGGATCGACGTGCCGTCGTAACCGTTGAGGCGGAAGGCGTTCATCGCCGCCTCAACGGCCTTCTCAGTGTCGAACTCCCGGGTGCGTGCCATACCCGTGAGTATACGCGCATTGGGAATGAACGGTACAGATTTGCAATTGAGAACAGATCATCCTGGCTGATCGCTCCACATTCAGTGGCCGGGCCGCGGACGCGGAATTTTCTTTAATGACCATTCGTTCCTGATAGGGTACGGTGAAGAGGCAGGCTCAGGAGTGAAGAGCCTCCAGTCTGCTCAGGGCGTTCGCCCGCCATCTCGAACATTCCGGAGTCGTGGCCTGTGTCACCCCGGGGCAAGAATGGAGCATCCATGTCCAACCGCCTGAATTCCAAGATCATCATCGTGACCGGGGGCACCTCCGGGATGGGTGAGGCCACGGTGAAGCGACTCGCCGGCGAGGGCGCGACGGTGGTCATCGGGGCGCGGGACAAGGCTCGTGGCGAAGCGGTCGCGGCGGAGGTTACGGCCGACGGCGGCAAGGCCGTCTTCGTTCCCACGGACGTCACTCGCGAGGAGGACGTCGCACACCTGGTGGACTTCACGGTCAGGGAGTTCGGGGCCCTGCACGGTGCGTTCAACAACGCCGGCGGCGGCAACAGCCAGGGATCGATCCGCGAGGTGGACGCCGCCTTCTGGCAGAGCGTGGTCTCCCTGAACCTGACCAGTGTCTTCTACAGCCTCAAGCACGAGATCCCGGCCATCATCGCCAGCGGCGGGGGTTCTATCGTCAACAACGCCTCTGTGGTCGGTGCGGCGGGTGACCCGTCGGCCGTCGCCTACTCGGCCGCCAAGCACGGTGTCGTCGGTCTGACCCGCTCGACGGCGCTGGACGCGGCAAAGGACGGTGTCAGGGTCAACGCCCTCCTCACGGGTCTGGTCAACACGCCGCTGTGGCAGGGCTTCACGGCGAGCAACCCGGAAGCTGCGAACAGCATCCTCAGCCAGCAGCCGACGGGGCGTTCGGCCGACGTGGGTGAGATCGCCGCCTTCACCGCCTTCCTCCTGAGCGACGAGAGCCGGTTCATCAGCGGCGCCGCCCTGGCGATCGACGGCGCGCTCACCGCCGGCTACTGATCACCTCGTCGGCCGGCCCGTCGCACTGCCGTCACGCACGCGGTCACCTGCCGGCCTCGTGAGCGGCCTGCGGAGCCTGCGGTCACACAGGTCGGCAACACCTGATCCGGGGAAGGGCTTCGAGCCCTTCCCCGGATCCGTCTTTCGGCCGCCGGCGTGTCCGCTCCCCGCCCCCCTCGCCCCGTTGACCAGCAGGATCCCAGCCTTCCAGACCCCGCACCGCGGGACCGGTCGCCTCAGAAGGCGGGGTTGACGCCGCCGTGCGTCGGATGCGCCAGATGGGCGGCGAGCAGGCCACCGGGCCAGCTGGACGGCGGTGCCTTCTGTGGACACCGGACGGCCTGAGCGACCACCGCGTCGCCGAGGACGGTCTCGATGTCCAGACGGGGAAAGCCTGCCAGGGCCGAAAGCAATGGTTCCTGATCGGCGGGGTCGATCAGGTCGCTCCTGCCGAAGTCGACCAGGACGGCCTGCCGCACCAGTTGCGGCAGCGGTCCCATGCGCTCCGCGATGCCGGGAGAGGTGTGCAGCGCGACAGCTTCCCAGACCTCCTCGATCAGGGGCGCCGGCCAGTCGTGGTCCGTCAGGAAGGCTCGGGCCGCGTCCGCGCCCTCGACCTCGAACCGTTGTGGTCCGTCATAGGGGGCGGCCGTGCCCGCGTCGTGGAACAGGCAGGCCACGGCGAGCGCCTCCCGCGCCACGTCACCGATGCCTTGGCTGCGACCCAGGTGCTCGGCCACCAGCCACACCCGGATGCTGTGATTGAGAATGGCGGGATCGAGGACGCCCCGCACGTGCGCGTAAGCGGAATCGGCGACGGCCCCACCGAAGCTGATCGACACCTGCACGTCTCCTGTCTTCGTCGTCACGTCCGGCTCCTTGCGCTGCGCGGACGGGGTCACGGCCGGGCCGAGGGCAGCGCGCACGCACCGTCTGCGTCGCACCCGCCGTCGGGCACTGTGCCGGCGATCTGCAGTTCCGGCTTCTGCTCGGCCCACGCTTGCTCCAACGCCTCCGTGAAGGCGTGCGTCGGCTGAGCTCCCGACAGGCCGTACTTCCCGCCGATGACGAAGAACGGCACACCTGTGACGCCCAGTCGCGCCGCCTCTGCCTCGTCCCTGCGCACGTCAGCGGCGTACGCCTGCTTGTCGGCCAGCACACCGCGCACCTCGTCCTCGTCCAGACCCGCGCGCACGGCGAGTTGGATCTGGTGCTCGGCGTCGTAGACCGTGCGTGCCGTCGCGAAGTTGCCCTCGTAGAACAAGGACAACAGTTCCTCCGCCACGCCATGGGCGGCGGCGAGATGGAGGAGCCGGTGCATGTCGAAGGTGTTTCCGTGGTCTCGGTGATCGACGAGGTAACCGAGTCCCTCCTGCCTGGCGACGCGCGCTATGCGTTCCTCTGCCGCGCGAGCCTGTGCCGGGGTCATGCCGTACTTCTTCGCGTGGGCTGCCCCGGTCGTGGGGCGGGTCTCGTTCAGCCGCGGATCGAGCTCGAAGGAACGGTGGACGACTTCGACATCGGCACGGTACGGGAAGGAGGCCAGTGCCTGCTTGAACCGGGCCTTGCCGATGAAGCACCACGGGCAGGAGATGTCGGACCAGATGTCGACGCGCATGATTGTGTCCTTTCGCCGGCAGCCGGTCCTTCCAATGGAGGCCGATGGGCTCGGGGAAGGACGGGCACCGTGTCGTGTGACGGTGTGAACCAGGCCGGTCAGATGCCGGTGGTGCGGGGTGGGGGACCCGCGAGTGTGGTGTGCCCGGGAGCGCGAAGCCCGTCGAGGAGGATGGTGATGATGCGGCGCCATCCGTCGGGCCCGGCGTCGACACCGAGGCAGTGTTGCGTGTCCAGGGCGGCCCGGGAGCAGATGATGACGTCCTGCCAGGTCACATCGGCGCGCAGCGAGCCCGTGGCGCGGGCGCGCTCGGTGAGATCAGCGACAGCGTCCTGCAGCGCGGCGGTGCGCTGGGCGAGCTCGGGCGAAGGCTCCTGATCACAGGCGGCGGTGACGGTGGCGAGCCCCCGGTTGTCGCGGTGTGCTTTGGCCAGTTCCATGACGAACTCGGAGAGTCCCTCCCAGGCGTCGGTACGTGTCATACACGCCCGTGCCGTGTCGCACAGTTCGTCGTAGAGGCCGAGTACCACGGCGTCCAGGAGCGCCTCCTTGGTGCCGAAGCGCCGATAGAGGGTTCCGACGCCCAGGCCCGCTGCCCGTGCGATGTCCAGTGCCGACACGTCAAGGCCGCGGGAGGAGATGGCTTCGCGCGTGGCCTCGATCAGACGGCGCCGGTTCTCCCGAGCGTCCGCGCGAGGGGAGGGAGTGGCGTTCATGTCAGGCCACCTCCAGCGTGGGGGCTTTGTGCAGTCCGGGCAGGCATCCGCGGGTCGCTTCGTGATCCGTCATGGGCCCGTCCTCCAGCATCCAAATCGGACGATACTCGTCCGCTTGAGGAAAAGTAACACAAATGGACGAGATCCGTCCGCTTTGCGGTAGCGGGGTGGGGCCGGCCTCGACAGGCGTCCGCGCGGGTGCTGCCGTGCATCCTTCGAGGTCGGCGGTGGTAACGGCATGAGTCTGCGCATGGGTGGACTCCTCCACGGGCGTGTGTGGCCCGCGTCACGCCATGAGAGGGCGACCTTAGGAATTATTGACTGAACGTTCCTCTTAGTATCTACTGTGCACTGTTCCCGCGCCACCCCCTAACAGGGTCACGAGGAACCGGCACCCCGGTCTTGCCGCCCCTGCAGTCGTCACAAGGCGGCCGCAGGACCGGGACCGCAAAGACTCACTTTCCGCACGGGCTTGTTCTGCGCCGCCTCACGCGCAGTCGCCCGTCGAGGCCACGGCCGCCCGGGCGGAACGAAAGGAACGATCGACATGTATGGACAGGAAACCCGGAACACGGCGGCGTGGCGCTCCCGTATCGGCGCCTCGGCGCTGGCGGCCGCACTGCTGGTGGTGGGGGGTCTCGGCGCTGTGGCTCTGACCTCGCCGTCGGCCAACGCACACGACCGGTCGGCGAGCGAGCCGTCGAGGTCACTGGCCGCGAAGGTCCAGCGCCTGGAGGACATCGAGGACATTCACCAGCTCAAGGCCCGCTACTTCCGTTTCGTGGACGAGAAGAAGCACGACGAGCTGGCCGCACTGTTCACCCCGCACGCCAAGCTGGTGACGGACGGGATCACGTGGAAGTCCCCGAAGGACTTCGCCTACACCATCCGCGACCTGACCGGCCAGGCACCTTCCGCCCACTCGGGCATGATGCCGGAGATCACCATCACCGGTCCGAACACGGCGTCGGGCATCTGGTCGATGCAGGATGTGCTCACCTTCCCGGCCGGCAAGGACGCGCCGCAGGGCCACCACGGCTACGGGCAGTACCGTGAGACCTATCGGAAGATCGACGGCAAGTGGCTGATCGACTCGGTGCTGCTGACCCGGTTCCGTATGGATCCCATCCCGAACTGGACCCCCCCGAAGACCGCCCCCTCCGAGGGCGCTCCTTCCCAGACCGCCCCCGCCAAGTGAGGTATGTGGGCTGCACGTTCGAGTGAGCTCACACCCCCACTTCATACCCACGGAACCGCTGCTTTCCGCCGCGTGCGCAACGTGCGCGTCGAGACGGCGGCGGTTCCGTGCCTCTCTCTGCCGGCAACGCGCACCCGTTGCCGGCGTCCATCTCGCCGTCCCGGCAGGCCCCCGGCCCCATCGACCGCGTCGGCTCTTTCCGTATATGGAGGTTGGTTGTGGTGATCGACAGTTGTCAGGTGGACGGCGTCTTCGTCGAACACGTCGCGCCCCAGGGAGCACCGAAAGGCCCCCCGGTGGTCTTCGTGCACGGCGGAAGCCACGGAAGCTGGCTGTGGGAACAGTGGCTGCCCTACTTCGCGGCCGCCGGCCGGCACAGCTACGCCTTCAGCTGGTACAACCACACCAACTCGCGAGACCTGCCCAAGGACGAGTTCGTGCGACGGAGCATGCTCGACGTCACGCGCGAACTGCGGACCGTCATATCGCACGTCGGCGACACCCCCGTGCTCGTCGCCCACAGCATGGGCGCGGCTGCGGTGCAGAAGTACGCGGAGCAGTTCCCGGTCGCCGCGCAGGTGCTCCTGGCCCCGGTTCCCTCGCAGCACTCCGCGGGCGCGCCTCTTCCCCTGGAGGTCGACCTGAGCGAACCCTTCCCTCCCATGCCGTACGAGATGGCCGTGGAGTGGTTCTTCGCAGGCTGCTCGGACGACGACGCGCGTCGCTACTACAGCCTCATGCCGGACGAGTCCCCGAAGGCCGTCTGGGAGGCTGCTCAGCGGGGCGCGGCCATCGCGCTCGACCGGACGCGCATCAGCGGGCCCGCACTGATGGTCGCCGGAGGCCGCGACATCGTGTCACCGGCGGAGCTGGTCCGCAGGCACGCCGATCACTTCGGAGCCGACTACCTGTTCCTCCCCGACCGGGCTCACAGCCTCATCCTTGAGCCTCGCTGGGCGGAAGTGGCAGACCGCGTCCTGTCCTGGCTCGACCGGTCCGTGTGGTGACAGTGCCGCCCGTCGAGGGCTCCACCCTGCGACTCCCGCCACCGGACATGGCGGGGAAGCACCGTCCGTGAACAACAGCGCGGCCACCCCTCTCCACCCACCCGGCCGCGAAGGCATGTTGCGCAGGGTGTGACTGTGCGGGCCCGCTCCACCTATGTACCGGGCCTTCCCGGCCGCCGGCCGGGAAGGCCGACACCCAGTAGACACCGGGCCCGCCTGAGGCCCGGTCACCTTGAGAGAATGAGGGAACGTGGGACATCCCGTCGACGGCACCAGCACGCCGTCCTCTGAAGAACGAAGGGCGAAGCTCGTCGCCCATGCCGCCGATCTCCAGGCGGTGCTGCGAGCCCAGGCGGCTCTCAGCGAGCAGGAACGCACGGTGTCGTCCGAAGCGGTCCAGGCCATGACCCAAGCGGGTGTCTTCCGGCTGCTCACGCCGAAGAGGTTCGGTGGCCACCAGACCGATCTGCGGACCCTGACCGCCGTCTCCGAGGTCCTGGGACAGGGCGACGGGTCGGCTGCGTGGACCGGCATGATCATCGCGGTGACCAACTGGCTGGCCTCTCTGTTCCCCGACCAGGCCCAACAGGACGTTTTCGGAGCAGACCCGGACGCGCGCGTGACGGGCGTCGCCGCGCCCACCGGCGTGGGTGAGCCGGTCGATGGTGGATGGCGTGTCACCGGCAGGTGGTCGTACAACTCCGGTGCCCCACACGCCACATGGGCGGCAGTGGGAGCACTGCTGAAGGACGGGACGGGTGCGGTCGCCGACCAGGCACTGGTGCTGATTCCCGCCTCGGAGCTGTCTGTTGAGGACACCTGGCACACCGCGGGGATGCGGGCGACAGCGAGCAACACGTTGACGGCGGAATCCGTCTTCGTCCCCGCCCACCGCGTGCTGTCGGTGCCGGCGGCAGCGGAGGGCGACTACCCGCGCACGGCTGACGACGGAGCCCTCTTCTCCTCCGCCTTCGGCCCCATGCTGACGCTGTGTCTGGCCGGCCCTCTGCTCGGCATGGGCAAAGCCGCTCTTGACACCGTGGTCGACCAGGCCGGCTCCAAGCCCCTGTCCTTCACGATCCACCCGCGGCAGGCCGACTCCGTGGGCGTTCAGACACAGATCGCGCAAGCCGCCCTGCAACTTCAGACAGCGCGCCTGCACCTCTACGCCGCCGCCGACGAAGTGGACCGGTCGGCAGCCGAGGGCACAGTCGACTACGCCACCCGCACCAGGCTGCGGGCACAGGCGGGATACGCCGCCCAGCAGGTGCTGGCAGCGATCACCACCCTCCTGAACGTCCACGGTGCCTCCGCATTCGCCGAGACCAGCCCGCTGCAGCGCATCTGGCGGGACGCCAACACCGCGGCCCGTCACGCCGGCCTGGTACCGGCGGTCGGGTACGAGGTCTACGGCAAGTCCCTCCTCGGCATCGAGGAGCGGGTGAGCCTCATGATCTGAGGCTCACCAACGGGCGACACCCCGGTTCCGGGTCCCGAGACCTGGAACCGGGGATCCGACAGTCAGCCTCAACGCTGCAGGGCCCGCTCCGCGTACTCCCACAGCCGCTGCGCCGAAGCCGGGTCGAGCGCGTGTGCCGCGACACCGCTCGGGTTCTCCGCGCCCTCCACCGCGATCGGCGCCTCCTGATTGTCATCGAAATAGCGGCCCGTCACTCCGCTCACCAGAGGCGAGGCCGCCAAGAGCACGGAGGTCGCCGCCCCTTGGGCCGGTGTCTTGTAGTAGGGCAGAGGAGTGAGATTGCCGTCAGCGTCCATGACTCCGAACGCCCGCATGGTGTCGTCGTCGAGATGCCGCTGGAGATTGGTCAGGATGTACCCCGGGTTGCAGGCGTTGACGGTGATGCCGTCTCCGGTCCAGCGGCGAGCGCCCACCGCGAACAGGACCTCCGCCGTCTTGGACTGCCCGTAGGCGACCCAGGGATCGTACGGGCGCCGCTCGAACTGCGGGTCCTCGAAGTCGAAAGGCACGTTTATGTGTGCGCCGGAGCTGACCAGCACGACACGAGCGGAACCGCTCGCCTTCAGCGCGGAGTGCAATCCGGTGGTGAGGGCGAAGTGACCGAGGAAATTCGTGGCGAGCTGCAGCTCCCAGCCGTTCGGCGCGAGTTCCTTCTGGGGGAGCGCCATGATTCCCGCATTGGCGACGAGGATGTCGAGTGGCCCTTGCCATTCCTTCACGAAGGATCGCACCGACTCGAGATCGGAGAGGTCGAGCTGGGCGAGATGAGCGCTTCCTGATCCCCCGGCCTCGTTGAGTTCGCGAAGCAGCGGCCCTGCCGATTCCGGCCGACGGGTGGCGACGGTCACCTCGGCGCCGGCAGCCACCAGGGGCCTGACCGTTTCGACACCGATACCTGAGGCCCCGCCCGTGACTATGGCCCGTCGACCCGTGAGATCGACGCCGGAAATCACTTCCGCGGACGTCGCCCGGGGTGAGAACGGGGTGGTCAACAGCTTCTCTGTGCTCATGAGAACCTCATCATCGGTGGAGCGGATTCAATTCGACTGTATGGCCCCGCGAACACATTGAACATCATTGGAAGTCCATGAGAGATTACCCAGCGTCCAGGAGAAGAATGGACCCGCTTGAAGACGTTCTGTCCCTGCTCCGAACGCGCAGTCATCTCTCGGCGGGACTGACGGCCGGAGGGCAGTGGTCCGTCCGGTTCGAGCCGCCGAGCGGAGTGAAATTCAACACTCTGCGACGGGGGTACTGCTGGCTCGAGGTCGAAAAGGGGGACGGTCCGATCGCCTTGGCACCGGGTGATTGCTACCTGCTCACCCGGCCACTGCCATTCACCCTGCGCAGCGACCCCCCGGGCCCCGAGATCGACGCTCGCACCATCTTCGCCGGTGCCGAGAACGGCATGGCGCACACCGGCACAGGCGACGACGTGCTGCTCATCGGCGGGCGGTTCACCTTCGGCGAGCCTGGCCACGAACTGCTCCTCGCGGGCCTTCCACCGGTCATCCATGTCCCCGCGGGCACACCGCACGCCGAGACGGTGGAATGGGCACTGACGGTGATCGAGCAGGAACTCACGTCGAGACCGGCAGCTTCGTCGCTCGTCGCCGAGCACCTGGCGGTCGTCATGCTCATCCACGTGATGCGCCTGCACCTCGCCCGGGAACCGCGAGCGGCCTCGGGGCTGCTGACCGGACTGGCCGAGCCGGCAGTCCGCGCCGCGCTGACATCGCTCCACACGGACCCGGCGCACCCCTGGACGGTGGCCGAATTGGCGCGAGCCGGTGCCGTCTCCCGTTCCACCCTGGCGGCACGCTTCAAGGACACCATGGGCCAGGGGCCGATGGAGTACCTGACCCGCTGGCGCATCCAACTCGCGGCGCAGAGGCTCCGGGAGAGCGACGAAACTCTTTCGGCGATCGCCCGTTCCACCGGCTACGGATCCGAGAGCGCGATGAGCACGGCTTTCAAGCGGATCACGGGTGTGTCCCCCAGCGTCTACCGCAGGCGCCACCGCGGGGCGGCAGTGGGTGACTGACAGGGGGACGCCGGGATCGGGCGCACCGGATGTCACAGCGGGAGAGCGGGCTGCGGACACGGGCTATACCGTTGGATCAGGGCGCCGGACCGCGGCGGTGGAGGGCTGCGGCCACTGACGCGAGGCACATTGTCCCTCGCTGCCACCCGGGAGTAGTCGTGACAGATCATCCGCCTGTACCCCCCTTCACACGGGAGTCGGCAATCCAGAAGGTGCGTCTTGCCGAGGACGGTTGGAACAGCCGCGACCCGCACAAGGTCTCCCTCGTCTACGCCGAGGATTCCCGCTGGCGAAACCGCAATGAGTTCGTCACGGGACGTGAGGAGATAGTCGAGTTCCTGACCCGAAAATGGGAGAAGGAGCTGGAGTACCGACTCATCAAGGAGCTCTGGGCGTTCGACGGCAACCGCATCGCGGTCAGGTTCGCCTATGAGTCGTGCGACGCTGACGGCAACTGGTGGCGTTCGTACGGCAACGAGAACTGGGAGTTCAACGCGGACGGGCTCATGGCCGTCCGGCACGCCTCCATCAACGACTTGCCCATCTCCGCATCGGAGCGCGCATACCATTGGCCGCTCGGCCGCCGGCCCGACGAACATCCCGGCCTCAGCGAACTCGGATTCTGACCGCGGCACCGAGCGGACGGACCCCGCGGTTCGGGCTTGGCGCCCCCGGCTCTGCCGGTCCACGTGGACGCTCGGGACGCCGAAACTGAGCCATTCGGTTAGGGTGAATTCCACGATGTGCTCGGCGCGGTCAAGTCAGCTCGCCGACGCATCCGTCGGCCGCGGGCGCGCCAGGGGAAAGCGCACGATACGGCACGCCGATTTCCGGGCCGGGCACTGAATTCCACCCACTGTGCGGAGTTGCCGCAATAGACGGAAGGACCCCCTCATGTCCTTTGTCACTGCCAAAGACGGAACAGACATCTTCTATAAGGACTGGGGAGACGGTCAGCCCGTGGTCTTCTCCCACGGCTGGCCTCTGACCGCCGATGCCTGGGATCCACAGATGAAACTGATGGCCGACAACGGCTACCGGGCCATTGCCCACGACCGGCGAGGAGGCGGGCGCTCCGGTCAGAGCTGGGAGGGCAATGACCTCGATACGTACGCCGATGACCTGGCGGCGCTGATCGAGCAGCTCGACCTCAGGAACGTCATACTCGTCGGACACTCGACCGGGGGTGGCGAGGTCACCCGCTACATCGGCCGGCACGGCTCCGAGCGGGTCGCCAAGGCCGTGCTGGTAGGCGCGATCCCACCGCTGATGCTGAAGACCGAGGCGAATCCCGAAGGGCTGCCGATCGACGTGTTCGACGAGATCCGGCAAGGGGTGGAGTCCGACCGGTCGCAGTTCTACCGGGACCTCAGCGCTTCCTTCTACGGCGCGAACCGCGACGGATCCACCGTCACGCAGGGCACGCGTGATGAGTTCTGGCTGTGGAGCATGACGGTCGGGATCAAGGGCGCCTACGACTGCGTCAAGGCCTTCTCCGAGACCGACCTCACCGAGGATCTCAAGAAGATCGACGTGCCCACATTGATCGTGCACGGCGACGACGATCAGATCGTTCCGATCGTCGCTTCGGGCGACAAGAGCTCGAAGCTCGTCAAGGACGCGGTCTACAAGGTGTACCCCGGTGCACCGCACGGCTTGGCGATGGTGCCCAAGTTCGCCGAGACCTTCAACGCCGACCTGCTGGAGTTCGCCCGCAGTTGAGAGGGGGGCGGCCGTAGGTCAAGGGTCGAGTCACTCCCGTTCCGGCCCGGCGTGGAACGGGAGTGGCGCATGCCACCCGGAGGCCCTCGGACCGCCTCGGCGTAACCCTTCCCCTATGTACCAGTGTGGATCCGGCGATTCGGCATGGACAGGCCAGGTGCTGCACAGCCAAGGAGGCGAGATCATGAGTGATCTCGACGAGATACGTCGGCGACTGAGCGACCTCGAGGCGATCGAGAGCATCAAGCAACTGAAGGCGCGCTACTTCCGTTTCGTGGACGAGAAGAAGCATGACGACCTTGTCGCGCTCTTCACGCCCGACGCCAAGCTCGTGACCGACGGGATCGTGTGGAAGTCGCCGCAGGAGTTCGCCTACACCATCCGGGACCTGACCGGGGACGCGCCGTCGGTGCACCACGGCCACATGCCGGAGATCGAGATGACCGGGACCGACACGGCATCGGGGATCTGGGCGATGGAGGATCTGCTGACCTTCCCGGCCGGAAAGGACGCCCCCGAGGGGCACAACGGCTACGGGCAGTACCGGGAGACCTACCGCAAGGTCGACGGCCGGTGGCTGATCGACTCGGTGGAGCTGACCCGCTTCCGCATGGATCCGCTCGACAACTGGGACCCGGATACCTGACACGCAGCACGTGGCCGGGCTCGGGAGAGACCCGGCCGAAGGGGCCGCCGGCCACACGAGCGCCTGGCAAGCTCCCGTGCCCACGGGCTCGCGCCGCGGCTGTCGATGCGAGCCCGCAGTGCCGGGAGCCTGCGCGGCGGAGTGGGCGGGCGCACTCCGCCCGGGGCGGTGACCCGCCGCCTCCAGGCGCTTACGCCCGGGGTTGCGCCGCCGCGGGCCCTGCGGCGGTCAGAACGTCAGGACCAGCCTGCCCCGCACGCCACCCCCCTCGAAACGCCGATGGGCGTCCGCCGCCTGGTCCGCGGGGTATTCACCAGCGACGCGCAAGGTGATGCGACCCTCCTCCGCGAGCACGCGCAGGGCGTCGAGCTTGTCGTGTGCGTAGCGGTACTCGGGCACGAAGACGTTCCTCACGATCACGTCTCCGGTGTCGCCAAGGGGAACGGTGCCAGGTTCTCCGACGCTGCGCGCCAGGGCGAGCTGTCCGCCGGGCCGGATGGCGCCAAGAACCTGGGGTCCCATGACAGCGGCGTCCACGACCGCTTCGACGCCCTGCGGGACGATCTCGCGGAAGCGGTCGGCCACGTCCGGTCCCCGGCTGACGACCTTGTCCGCGCCCAGGGACCGGACCAGTTCCTCGTCGGCAGGCGCCGCGTCGGCCACCACGGACAGTCCGTCCGCCTTGGCGAGCTGCACGGTGTATCCGCCCAGTGCTCCGGCAGCGCCGGTGACGGCGATCCACCCACCCGGAGCCAGGTTCAGCACATCGAGGGCAAGGCGTGCGGTCAGGCCGTTCATCGGGAGAGTGGCAGCCTCGGCGTGCGTCGTTCCGGCCGGTGCCCGTACGACCTGCCGCGCGTCCACGACGACATACTCCGCGTAGGCGCCCCCGGACGGATCGATCGGGACGACGATCGCCATCACCCGGTCACCCACGCGCAGGTCCGTGACCGCGTCCGGGGCGACGGCGTCCACGACGCCGGCCGCGTCCATGCCGGGCCGGTACGGGGGAGTCAGCCGCCCCGCGAGCATGGAGTCGGTGAAACCGGTGCGCAGCAGGATGTCCGACGGGTTCACCGACGCCGCGTGCACCCGGATGCGGATCTGTCCGGGACCGACCTCCGGTACCGGCAGGTCGACGACCTCGAGCACCTCAGGACCGCCGTAGCGGAACACTCCTACAGCCTTCATAGCTGCTTCCTTTCCCGAAGGTGTGGTCGCTGCCGAGTCGCCGGCCGCGACCACACCAATTCTTTTACGAATGGTCAGTATAGAATGCCGAACGGCTTGCTTGCGTCAGGATCGGCACTGGGCGAGTCCTGCCACGTTCCGCCTCCGCGGAACGCCCGCGCCCGACGGGCGCGCCAGCGGTACGGGGGCGGACCCCTAGGTCGTGTCCGCAAAGTCCCGCCTGCCGCCCGGCGCCCGGCACGCTCCCCCGAGCTCTTCGAGCAGGGGGGACCCCCACTCGCCGCACC
>NZ_JBHWJK010000008.1:0-13870 GCF_042731455.1 Streptomyces sp. NPDC059852
CACCATACAAAACAGACCAGTCCGCCCTGCTCGCCTACCAGCTCGCGCACCGGGCCGGGCCGTGTCAGCGGCGGGGTGCGGCCATGGACGCGAGATAGCTGAGGGCCTGCGCGCTGCGGCTGCCCGGCTGCGCCGACCCCACCAGCAATTCCTGGCCGGGCGCGGCCCGCACGTCGAAACTCTCATAGGTCAGCTCGATGCGTCCGGCCCCGGGATGCACGAACACCTTGAACGCCCGGGCCAGAGCACCGGCCTTCTGGTCCTCCCATAGGACACGGAACTCCGCCGACACCTCCAGCAGTTCGCGGACCAACTCGCCGATCTCCGGGACGTCGCTGAAGCGCGCCGCGTTCAGGCGCAGCGCGTACACGGTCGCGCCGGCCACCAGCCGCCAATCCGGGAAGACCTCACGGGCCCGCGGATGGGTGAACAGGACCCGCGGCATGCTCGTCTGCCCGCCGAAGGGCTCCAGGAGCGCGCCGGCGATCACGTTGGCCGCCAGGACGTCGAACGCAGGTCCCAGGACATAGGCCGCGGCGTCAGGGAAGGCATCGAGCAGACGCAGCAGGTCGGGGTGCACCTGATCGCGCAGCCCGCCCGCCTCGGCCACAGGGCTCAGCCCCGCGAGCCGGTACAGGTGGACACGCGCGTCGGCGTCCAGCCGCAGCGCCCTGCCCAGCGCGCCGACGACCTGCGGCGAGGGATGCCTCTCCCGGCCCTGTTCCAGCCGCACGTAGTAATCGGCGCTCACCCCCGCCAGTACGGCGACCTCCTCCCTGCGCAGACCCCTGACCCTGCGCGTGCCGGTGCCGGCGGGCAGCCCGACATCGGACGGCTCCAGGCGGGCACGGCTCGCGCGCAGGAACTCTCCCAGTGACTGGACGGACGCACGGTGCATGAAGCCGACCGTACTGCGCGCCGCCCGCGCGGGCCTGGGTGCCGCGCACCCAGGCTGGCGCGGCCTTCCTGAGCACGGGCCCGGCGGGTGGACTGATCCGGTGGCCGTCACCGCGGGCAGCCTCGTGCATACGAAGGAGATCACCCCCATGCTTGCGTCCGCCCCCTCGCAGAAGAAGGTCGTCCTGATCACCGGAGCCAGCAGCGGCATCGGCGAGGCCACGGCCCGCCACCTGGCCGCCGCGGGCCACCAGATCATGGCCGGAGCACGCCGCACCGACCGGCTGACGGCACTGGCCGACGACGTACGCGCGGCCGGCGGCGCCCTGGACCACCGCGCGCTCGACGTCACACGGCGCGACAGCGTCCAGTCGTTCGTCGAGGCGGCACTCCACCGGTACGGCCGGATCGACGTACTGATCAACAACGCCGGCGTGATGCCACTGGCGCCGATGGCCGACCTCCGCATCGACGAATGGGACCAGATGATCGACGTCAACCTACGCGGCACCCTCCACGGCATCGCCGCCGTACTGCCGACGATGCGCCAACAGGGCAGCGGGCACATCATCAACATCGCCTCCGTGGCAGGCCACCGCGTCGACCCCACCGCAGCGGTGTACTGCGCCACCAAATACGCCGTACGGGCCCTCTCCGAAGGACTGCGCCAGGAGAACCGCGACATCCGCGGCACGCAACGCCGCACAACAACACGCCATCCCCGCAACCACCATCGCCGAAGCAATCGGCTACGCCCTCAACCAGCCCCCCCCACCATCGACGTCAACGAAATCATCATCCGACCCACCACCCAAACCTGACACCCGAACCCGCCGCAGCCCCATGCTCCGACCGGAAGCAACCGCGACAGGCCAAGCAGCCCCGGCCGGCAGCGGCACGACCGTCACCACCCCGACGGACTGGATCGTGTGTGTCCGACCGGCCGCAGTACTAGACCGGGTACCGGAGCCCGGTCAGTTCCTGCGACAGGTCGCACAGTTGGCGTTGTGCGGCCTCGTCGTGGGTCTCAGCGATTGAGCGCACTGTGGCCGGGTGACCCTTGCTCTCCAGGAAGCCGCTGGGGCCGTAGTACCTCCCGCCGGCCACTGACGCGTCGGTGGCTGCCCGCAGGATCTGCCATGCCCACCGCCGGCGCTCTGAATGAGCAGCGGACGTACGACGCCGACGAACAGCACCCTGGTGACGATGCCGCGTTCGGCGGTGCTGCGCCGGGAGCCGCTGGTGTCGGCGCCACCGGGGTGGGAGGCCACCACGATGATGTGGGCGCCGGACCCAAGGCGCCACTGCAGTGCGTAGGTGAACATCAGGTTCGCCCGCTTGGAGTGAGCGTGGGCCGCGGTGGAGTCATCGGCGCGCCCTTCCCAGTTGGCATCGGTCAGGTCCATGGGGCCGCCTCGACGATGTCCCAATCTGCGGACCGTCACGATCCGGGAGCCGGGTACGACGAGCAGGCGCTTGAGGAGCAGCCAGGTGAGGGCGAAGCGCTCCAGGTGGTTGGTGCCGATAGAGGACAGTGAGCGTTTTCAGAGTGGCCACCGGTCGGGTGACGGGGTGGTTGGCTTTGTTCACGTGTTTCGACAGCAGATGTACGTCTCACCGCGCAGCGCGTGGACGGCGGCGTGTTCGATGTTCGTGAGAAGTGACAGCGGCCGTGAGGCGGCTGGCCGAGCAGTCGCCTCCGCCGGTCGAGGGTTGAGCCACGGTCACGGCCTGGTGGCCAACCAGCCGGTCACGGCCGCGGTGGCGATGAGTGCGACATTGAGTGTGATCCGGCGGTCTTCTCCGGTCAGGTGAATGGCGATCGCACCGGTCTGCAGAAGTACGAAGCCGACGGCTGCGGCCGACGCCAGCCAAGGAGCGGTACCGGTCAGCGGTGGCAGGACCAGACCGGCCGCGCCGAGTATTTCGACCGCCCCCAGCGCCCTGAGGGCGGGCAGGGGAATACGGTCGACCCAAGCCATCATCGGTCGGAGTTGATCGCGGCTGCGGATCACCTTCAGCGTGCCTGCGTAGAGGTAGAAGAGCGCGAGCAGTCCCGCGACGATCCAGTAGGCGATGTTCATGGTTTCCGTTCACGGGGGCCCCGGTTCGCGGGGTCCTGTCGATTGCGTCGAGTGCCGGGGAAGCCCCTGGAGACGGCCGGTCGGTCGTCCGAGGGGTTCGGACGCGAAAGGGGGGAGCGCCACGGCCCCAGAGGCCGGTAGGAGGGCGGCCGGGCCGTTCCGTCCCGCCGGCTTCAGGCGAGGTCGGTCGCGGGCTGTGTCGCGTAGCGGCTCATTGTGTCGATGTTGGTCTGTGGCGTCAGCGGCTGTCCGGACGCGAGCACTTCGTGAAGGTCTCGGAAGTACTGCACATACAGGTCGGGGGTGAATGTGCTGAGCATGACGGCGGGTTGGTCGGTCAGGTTGGCGAAGGTGTGCGCGGTGCCGGACGGAACCATGACGAGCGTCCCTGCGGCAGCGTCGTAGTCCTCGTCCCCCACGGTGAACCGCAGGGTCCCGGAGAGGACATAGAAACCCTCGTCGTGTTGGCCATGGCGGTGCTGCGGCGGGCCCTGCGTGTGCGGGGCGAGGACGGACTCGGCGATCGCGAGGCGGTGCCCGGTGTGGGTGCCGTCCTCCAGAACGCGCATGCGCGTGGCGCCCAGAACGATCGTCTCGCCGTCGTGGGGACCCACCACCGATACGGCTGGGTCGGCCTGCGGCTCGCTGGTCTTCGCTTTTTCGGTCATGGTCACGAGTGCACCGCCGGGACCTCGCCGGTGTCCAAGACCCATTCGGCAGAGCCGATACCTCATGGGTATCGTCGCAGCGTGGAGCTACGTGCCTTGCGCTATTTCGTGGCGGTCGCCGAGGAACTCCACTTCGGCCGGGCCGCTACCCGCCTACATATGAGTCAGCCGCCGCTGAGCCGGGCGATGAAGCAGTTGGAGGCCGAGGTCGGGGCCCTGCTCTTCGCCCGCTCAAGCACCGGTGTCACGCTCACTCCCGTGGGCGCGGTGCTGCTCGACGAGGCGCGAGCCCTGCTCGACCACGCCGACCGCGTCCGGGTACGTGTGAGCGCAGCAGCCGACGTCGCGACCATCACCGTCGGCATCTTGGGCGACGGCACCGACCCGGGACTGGCCAGGCTGGCCGCGGCCTACCGCCGAAACCACCCCGGAGTCGACATCCGCATCCGCGACACCGATCTGACCGACCCGACATGCGGACTGCGCGCTGGACTGGTCGACGTCGCCCTCACCCGGGCACCGTTCGACGAGACCGCCCTGACGGTGCGTGCGCTGCGGACCGATCCGGTCGGCGTGGTCCTGCGCGCCGACGATCCGCTGGCCCGCCGCGATGAGCTGCGGCTGGCCGAGCTGCGCGACCGCCGGTGGTTCCAGTTCCCGCAGGGCACAGACCCCATCTGGCAGTCGTACTGGAACGGTGGCAGGCCGCGGGAGGGACCAGTGGTGCGCGCCGTCCAGGAATGCCTGCAGGCTGTGCTGTGGAACGGCACGGTCGGCCTGGCCCCGCTCGGACACGACCTGCCCGCGGAGTTCACCGTGGTGCCGCTGATCGACATGGCGCCGAGCCGAGTGGTGGCGGTGTGTAACGAAGGAGACACCAACCCGTTGACCCGATCATTCATCAAGATCGCGACAGCCGCGTACCGCCACTGAGGATCGGCAATGGCGGTACGCAGCTCGTGAAGAATTCGAACGCTGCAGCCCTCGTGACCGCCTCCGGCAATGGCGAATATCTGCTGTCGCTTCTCGTGAACAAAGCCAGGGTGCCCTCCCGCACTCCTGTGCCGTTGAGACAGGTGTTCCAACGTCTCAACTCATCAGCGCAGGAGTCTCGTTGGTTTCCTATCCTGCCGCACTCGACCTCCCACATGCCCTGGTCGAGTGGGTAACCATGCTCATCGTCACCTGTGAGGGTGACCGCCGCTGCAAACCCGCCTCACCAGCGTGCCCTCGTCGCCCTGGACTACCTTCGCCAGCATGGCACGCTCGCGCAGATCGCCGCCGGTCTCGGTACATCCATCGGCACCGCAAGCCACCAGCGAGGCCCTCAACGCCCAGGATGCCGGGGGTGCCTGGCGCGTAACCGGCGCTGGACACCGTCCCGCGGGGTCAGGTGGCTGGATGCCGGCGTATGCGCTTGCGTGCTCAGCCGCGTACGGGCGAACGCGTCCGGCCGTGTGCCGCGCGCCGTCGGCGGCGTCACCGCAGCGTGATCTCCTCGCCGATCGACCGCTCGCGGGCGGACGCGACGACCAGGGCCGTGGCCGCGGCGTCCTGCACGGCCACGCCGACCGACTTGTAGAGGGTGATCTGGTCCGGCGCGGTGCGCCCCGGCTTGTCGCCGACGATGAGTTCGCCCAGCTCGGCGTGCACGTGCTCGGCCGTGATGAGGCCGTCACGGATTGGGGCGAGCAGGTCGTTGCTACCCGCGGGGAGCGGGGCGAGCGCGGCTCGGCGCGATTCGACACACATCAGCGCCTCTACGACCGTGGCGTCGTCGACCTCGCGGCCGGCCGGGTTGTAGCCCACGGACGTGATGTGCACCCCGGGTGTCAACCAGGGGCGGCGGATCACGGGTTCGACAGCGTGCGTCGTGGCGGCGGCGATGTCCGCGCCGTCGAGCGCCTCGGCGTAGCCGGACACGGCCTGGACCTCGGCCTCCAGCACCCCTGAGAGTTCCTCGGCCAGGGCGGCGGCTTTCGCCGGGTCCCGGCCGGCCACGCGGATCTGCCGGATCGGCCGGACCCGGCAGATCGCGCGGGCGTGGGAACGGGCCTGCACGCCGGTACCCAGCACCGCCAGCACCGTCGCGTCCTCACGGGCCAACAGCCTCACCGAGAGCGCGGCGCAGGCACCGGTCCGCGCCGCGGTGATGGCCGTACCGTCCAGTACAGCAACGGCTTCGCCGGTGTCCGGATCGAACGCCACGATCACCGCCTGATGTGTTGGCAGTCGTGCTCCGTCGTTGTGCGGGAAGAGGGACACCAGTTTGGTCATGAGCACTCCGGCCGACGGCAGGAAGCCCGGCATGGCCGCCAGGAATCCGTCGTGTGCCGGCACCTGGGCGGCGACACGGTCGGGTACCGAGGCGCGGCCCGCACTGAGGTCCGCCATCGCCGCGGCCAGGGCGTCGATCAGCGCGTCCATGTCGAGCAGCGACTCGACCTGTGAGCGGCCCAGAACAAGCATGCGGTTCAGCCTCCTGATACCGGTCGCCCAACCCGCGACCGCACAGCCCAGGGTCGATCCCGGCCTTCCGCCGCCCGCTGCGACACGCAGTCCCTGCCAAGCACGATCATCCGAACGCGCCTGAACCCGTCAGCACGTACGCCCACAGGGGACGCTGCCGTCAGGCGCCCAGGGCCTTGCTCGCCGGGGGGGAGGAAGACGTCACCGGCCGGGGAGTGAAGCGTGACGATGCCGGAGGGCAGTTCCAGATGGACACTGACGGTGCGGGACCGGGCACCTGCCCGGCAATAGCGCAGCCAGGCACCGGTGACCGGCTCGTCGTAGGTGAACGCACCCTCCCACAGGCTCAGTAGGCGGCTTCGGGAGGTGGAGCGGTCCCCGACGATCAGACGCCTTTCCCGGCCCTCGGCCATGTCCCCTCCCCGGTTCGATGATCAACCGGATCGTAGGGCCGGGGAGGGTAGGGGACGTGCTCAGGGTGTAGGCGCGCCCCTCATACCGCCCGTCGGCATCCGTCGAGTACAGCTGCACACCAGCCAGAACCCCCAACGGCAGACCGTCCCCGGACCCGGCGAGGGCCCGCCGGGCCCGCCAGGGGCACGTGCTGGGACCGCGCCGAGGCCCTGCGCGCCGACCTCGAAAGGGCAGTCCTCGCCTACGAGGCGCAGCGCACCCGCGTGATCACCACGAGCAGGTACGTCCGGCAGCACAAGCGCGCCGACTCCCCCTGCACGGCGGCGACACCCGGCACGCGTCCTCGACACCCTCGACGCCTAGACCGAAGCCCGCGGCCCCCTCAATCTCGCCCGGTCGCTCAGGGAGCGGTCGTGACCTCGAAGTCCCACGGCCGGGGCCCGGTACCGTCGTGCCAGGCACTTAGTTCGTCGCCGTTCACGCACAGGATTCCGCACTGTTCGGCGTATTCGAGGGCGGGGGCGGTGAAGTCGCTCGTCGTGACGACCACGGCGATGTCGGCCTCGTGGACGGTGAAGCAGGTGCCCCCGAACCGCTGGAGATCCTGGGAGCCCACCTTGTTGGTCTCGCAGTAGCGCTTGCACTGGACGATCAGGCGCCGCCCGTCCGGGGTGACGGCCGTGACGTCGGCGCCCAAGTCCCCGGCCCCTCCGACCACTTCGACGTCCCCGCAGCCATCACGCAGGCACAGGTCGGCCACGGTTTGCTCGAAGGCGTCGGGGTCGAGTTCGAAGCAGTCCACCGGCAGGTCGAGAACGGCGATGGCCTCCTCCCCCGCTGCCGCCGCCGGGCTGGGCGCCGGCGACACCTCCGGGCGCAGAGGGTCGGCGCCGTACCCGAAGGCCGATTCCGCCGCGCCGGCCGGGCAATCGACGGCCGGTAGCGCCACGGCCGCTGCCGCGCCCGTGACGCCTTCGGCCGCCGCCGTGCCGCGCATGCCCTCCGTCGCCGTCGTATGGCGCATGTCGCGGAGGTTGTCGGACGCGGTCTCGGCCGCGGCCTCCAGCGCCTCGGCCGCGCGGCGCGCGCATCTCGCGGCGGACAGCCTGCGCCACCGGGACCGGGAGGCGAGCACGGACGCGACGATCAGTACGGCGAGCAGTCCGGCCCCTTCCGGACGGCGTTCCACCATGCCCATCGCAACGCGGCCCACCAATGCCACGAGACACAGGACGAGCGCCAGCAGGACGAAGAACAACGTGGTGGTACGCAGGTCGAACCGCCGGTCGCCGTGCAGGCGTCGGTCGCGTGGTGCGGGTACGGTCATGCCGGTCTTCCCCTCCCGAGAACGAAGATCGTTATGTCCTCGTTCCCAAGATCACCGACTTCACCGGTGGGGAGGACGAGCCGAGTTGGGGACAGCCGGCCAAGGGGCGTCGACCCCCAGGATGCAGCGGCGCGGGTTCCCCCATCCGCGCGGGAACCAGCTCCCGGCACACGCCTTTCGGGACCGGACCTCAAGAGGAGTCGGATTGGTCAACCCGGACACCCCCTGCCGGGAACAGCCAGACGTGCTCGTCGACGCCCAGCCGCACCACCCCGCTCAAGAAGAAGACGACCGCAGCCAAGGCCCTGTGCACCCGCTGCGCCCTCAGTGACGCCTGCACCGACTACGCCATCGCCAACGCCTCCCGAGACGGCATCTGGGGCGGCCTCACCGTTGACGAACGCGACCAGCTCACACGCGAACGAGCCACCGCCATCGCCGACGAGAACTGAAACAGCGAGCCGCCCAGGACCGGCTCCAGGCGGCTACTGCACCGGGGGCGGTGCGCGGGCGCGAAGGCACGGGCCGGGGGCTGGCTCTTGGTCTCCGTCGGGCGCGGTGTAGCGACGCTCATCTGGGCGAGCGTGCTGTACGTCATGCACGGGGAGCCGGGCTTTCTGCTGCTCTCGATCCCGATGGGCCTCGTGAACGTGCTCCTCAACATCACGAGCGCTGTCACGACGGAACGGGTCGCAAAGATGTGCCTCCTCCCCATGCGTGGCATCACGGTGATGGCCGTGCGCACCACCTCGTACGGGAAGAGAGGGACCTACGAGTACACGGACCCCAGCGGCACGACCCGCAGCTACTTCCGGGAGGCGTCCGCGAGCGAGATCGAGGTCTGCTACCACCCGGACGACCCCGCCGAGAGCGTCGGTGTCTGAGCGCGCCCCGATCCCCCGGCCACGGCCGCGCCGCCCATCCCGCCCGTCCCTTCCTCCTTCACCCCAGCCAAGGGACATGGGCGGAGCAGCCGCAACGGGGATGTCATCCGGTCACCACGGCAAAAGGGCGTGGTGAGACCTGCGTGGACACGGGGACGGTCCTGCGGGCCGCCCAACACCTGGCGCAACCCTCAGCGCAACAGATAGGCGCAACCCCTGTCGCGACCTCGTGCTCCTGGTCAACCGGTACGGCCGGCCACGGCGCCCGGACGGCTCCGTGGGTGCGGGCGAGGTGGCGAAGCTCGGACCGTGTCGCCGGCGTCCGAGTGTCGGTGGCCGGTGGTACCTGTGAGCGTGGAGGCTGCGAGTGCAGTACGGCGATCATAACGGGTCACCCGTCAACCCATCCCAAGGCAGGAAATGATTGCTCCGTCTGCTGCGAGGCCGGTGGGTCCGCGGCTCCGAACGGTGTGAGAGTGGGGTCGAGGGAGTGAGGTGATGTCGTGAGGGACGGACCCGAACAGACGGCCGCTTTGGGACTGGACGAACAGCTGCTGGAGAGGATGCTCGCCGACGTCCACGCGATCATCCCCTACCAGCTGCCCGGTCTGGTGGACCGTTGTGCCCGGGCCATGGGACTGAGCGGCGCGACCGTCTACCTGGTCGATCTGCAGCAGCGCATCCTGGTCCCGCTCGACGAGCAGGACACGCTGCCGGTGGACGGCAGCAAGGCCGGATGGACCTACCGCACGGTCTCGGTGCGGATCGAGGAGGACCAGGGTGATTTGGTCGTCTGGGTGCCCCTGGTCGACGGTGCGGAACGCCTCGGCGTGCTGGGCGTACGGTCGACGTCGATGGACGCCGTGCGGCTGCGCCGCTGCCATCTGCTGGCCCACACGCTCTCGATGGTCGTCACCTCCAAACGGACCTACAGCGACTGGTTCGTGGCCCGCACCCGCACCCGCACCATGCACGCGCACACCGAGATGCTGCGCGCCTTCCTGCCGCCCCGCAGCATCGGCACCACATCGGTCATCTCCACCGGCGTGCTGGAGCCGGCCTACGACCTGGGCGGGGACGCCTTCGACCACTCGCTGACCCGCAACATCCTTCACGCCGCCATCTTCGACTCCATGGGCCACAACCTGGCCTCCGGCCTGACCACGGCGGTGGCGCTGGCCTGCTGCCGCAACGCGCGCCGTTCCCGCGCCGACCTTCCCGAGACGATCGAATCCGTCGACCAGGCTCTCGCCCAGTGGCTGCCCGACCAGTTCTGCACCGGCGTCGTGTGCCGGCTGGACGCCGACACCGGGGTGCTGCGCTGGAGCAACTGCGGCCACCCCGCTCCCCTGCTGATCCGTGACCAGCGGGTGCTCGACAAGGCACTGGAAAGCCCGCCGCAACCGCCCATGGGCCTGCACGGCCTGTTCGGGTCCACCGCCGCACGCACGGTGCACGAGACGACCCTGCAACCCGGAGACCGGGTGCTGCTCTACACGGACGGCGTCATCGAGGCCCGCCAGGGCGGCTACGAGTTCGGCCTCGACCGGTTCGCCGACTTCATCATCCGTTCCGCCGCCGCCGGACAGCGGCCCGCGGAAATCCTGCGACTGCTCATCCACGACATCCTCGACCACCACAACGACAAGCTGACCGACGACGCCACCATTTTGCTGATCGAATGGCAGCCCCAGCCCACCTCCTCCGGCTGAGGCACCCGCGGCGGTTGGCCTTCCTCAAGTCGCCGTGGCGTCCTGCGTACGCGCGGAGGGGGCGACGCCCTGAGCGTCATGCGGATCCGCGCCCGCGCCGGCGCTTCGCCTGATACTCACACAGCGCGCAGTCGCGGAGTCTCGGTTACGGCCGTCTGCTCGGCCTCGACCACATCGGCGCTCGCGGCCGTCTGCTCAGCGGCGCCCGCGGGCGCCTCGTCGTGTTGGGCCTTGCGGTCGTCCAGGTGGCTCTTGAGCTTCATGCCCGCGTACACCAGTCCACCGCCCACCGTCGCCGACACCGCGGCGACGCCCGCGACGACACCGGTCGCGGAGCGCAGGCCCGCGTGACCGACGATCTTGTTGCCGGTCCCGCGCAGCAGGGCCCGGAGCACGCCGGGAGTGCTCGATTCGGACAGCGCTGTCCAGTCCGGGTGCTCGACCACTTTCAGGGTGTAGCGCACGCCGTCTTTGACCCAGCTCATGTCCATGGCGCCACTGTATGGGGGCTCCCCTGCCTCGTGAGGCGGAACCGGGTGTTCTTCGCCACCGTGGCAGGCGACCGGGGTGTGCGCTCGACGCCAGCCAGGGCCTCCCCGCAGTCCCCGCCCAGCGCAAGGCCCGTCGAGAGTACGGGAACCGGGTCAGCCTGCTCACGCACTGACAGATGGTCGTTCGCAGGGACCTGCAGCGGGTCCGCAGGCCCGTTTGGTTGCCCGTTTTCAGCGTCCTGGGGAGCCCGGTCCGGGTCTGGGTGTGTCGTTGGGGAGTTGCGGATGCAGCGGCGAGGTCGGTGGGAGAAGAGCGGCGCGTTCGGCTGTGGTGCGGGCCCGGATCTGTTCCAGGCGGCGTTGGACGCGGGCGTGGGTGTACAGGTCGATCGCGTCGGTGAATTGGTCCCATCCTCGCCGTCCAGGCCCGCCGGGCGCGGGCCGAGCACGTCGGGGCCGGCACGGTGGTGGCGGCGCCGGTAGTCGCCGATCGCGGTCAGCAGTCGGCCGTAGGCCCGCTGTTCGTGCTCGTCGTCCTGGCCGGAGGCGGTGAGCTGGGTCGTAGTGGCGGTCATCGTTCTTGTCCCTCCGGCGCTGTTGCCGGGGCTGGCCGCCCTGTGCCGAGGCGGGACGTTGGCCGCAGGCCGCCTTAGCGCCGCAACAGCCGGAGCGCGCGACGGCAGCACCCGCGGCGGCGGCCTCGCGGCGACGCGGTCGGCCCCGCACGCGCGGTGCGTGCGGGGCCGGGACAGCTCATCACCTCGAGCGGGCGGGGCACAGCCGGGACGAGAACGGTGGATCGCCGCCGGCTGGGCTGTAGGTCAGGCGCGGGCTGCGAATTTGGGCGTCGTGCTGATGTGGCGGATGGTGGTGGTGCGGGCCAGGGCGCGGGAGAGCGTGATGCGGCCGGAGTACTTGTGCTCCGCAGCGTCGTAGTGGTCGATGGGCCAAGTGTGTGCGGCCTATTCCGCCGGGGCAGGTCGCTGAATTGCCCGCCGAGCAAAGCCCGGCCGACCGGCCCCCGGGCGCGGCAGTCCCGGCAGCGGTAGAGGCAGATCTCCGCGTATCGGTTCGGGGTGAAACCGGAGGGGGGTGAAGGGGTCGACGAGCCCCAGGGCCTCGTTTGCGCTCATCAGGCCGGCGTCCGCGGCCGTCGCTGTGCTGGTGGTTGGTGTTGCCATGGGTTCAGCTCCTGCCCCTGGGACGGGGCCAGGCTGTCGGTGGTGTCGATGAGCCGTACCGTGCGGCGGCCGCCGGTTAGGCAGGCAGAAGACACGAGCGGGGCTGTCCCGCAGATGCGGCGGCGGTGCACCGGAGCGGACCCGCCGCATCGTGGACAGACCGGGGCCGCGAAAGGGACGAGGCCCGCACAACTTCGTGTGCTTGATCCCGGCCGCGCCCCGGGGGCCTCACCTCGCTGTCTGGGCACAGCCGGACGCGGGCGAGGCGCGCCGCCTCATCTGTGGGTGCGGCCCCTCCCGCCACAAGGTGTCCCTGGACAGCTGGTGCAGCTACACGGCGCCCGGCCGCTCCCGATCGCCGGAGCTGGACTGCCGCCAGTCATGGACGCGCGGGCCCTTGGCACCGTCGCCGCCTGAAGTCAGCCCGCTTGTCGTCGGCCCCGCGTCCCCCTGTGTGGATTCGGCTGCCTGTCGTTGCGCGCGGACCGCGTCCAGGTGCCGATGATTCTGCCGCGAGGTGGCGGCGGCAGCGGCCTTGAACGGCATGTGCATCAATGTATGTCAGTCCACGTCCTCCAGGATGCCCGTCTTTTGGTCGGTGAGGTTGTCGAAACAGGACTCCTTCGTCGCCATGGCGGTGGATTCGACCCAACGGTGCATGCTGCTGTGCCGGGCGTTCAGGGTCCAGCCCCGCTTCCTGTACGTGGCCATGACGTAGACACCGCCGTTCTGCGTCGGCACGTGCTCGGTGGGCGTCGTCTCCTTCCAACCGTGGGCACCCAGGTTGGCCAGCATGGCGGCAAACTGTCGACGGGCCTTGGCAGCGGTTGCCTCGGAGGCGCCCGTGGCGTCGTCGGACGACCAGGTGACCACACAGGGTGACAGCCGGGCCGCGAGGGCTGCCACCTTCTGCTCCTTCTCCGTGGCCGCCGCTCCGGCCGAGTGGCGGGCCTTCGGGAAGCCCGCTTCGGTCTCTCCCTCGGGGAGACCGGCCGCCACGACGGCAGCGTCCATCTCTTGACGTACGATGTCCTGCCTGAAGGACGCCTGCGTCGAGGCCACGGCGGCGGATCGGGCGGGGTGTTCAACGGCGTCTCCGCAGCCGGCGACAAGCACCAGCCCGACGACGGCAGCCGTCCATCCGGCTGCGCGCGCAAGGCGACTCACCAGTCGTCACCGATGTCGAAGTTGGCGGCGACGGGCGTGCCGAACTGATCCGACGCGATCAGCAGGTACGTGTCCAGGGCGTTCAGTCCGTCGTACAGCTTTTCGGCGAGTTCCCAGGTCGCCACCTGCTCGGACCGGGAGATCGGCAAGGCGGCCGCGGGGACCTTGTCCAGGGGCCGCCCCTCTTCGGGATCGTCCACGATCACTCGCACCCTCATGTCGTCGTTCTCGAACCAGAAGCGGTAGCCCCCTGTGGGATCCCGTCCGTCGGCGGTCACCGGGAAGGATATGCCCAGGACGCGCTCCACATCAGCGCGCATTGTCGCTGCGAACGCCCGGCAGTTTCAAGCGGAATGCGCCGGACCGACCCGGATGTCGATATCGGCCTGGTAACCGGTTCCGTGTTCCTCGAATTTTCCCACGCGTTCTTCCTTGCGCCGCAGAGGAGAGAGGTGGGCGCCCCGCCCGGTTTAAGCCCGGGGCCCCCCACCCCCCCGTTTTAAAGTTGGGGGGGGGGGGTGGGGGGGGGCACTAGCGCGGGCACAAAGCAACCAGCAACACCTCAGAGTGCAGGGG